>DATIEI010000372.1:0-13194 GCA_035455845.1 Solirubrobacteraceae bacterium | reverse complement strand
ACGGTTCTCCTCGAGCAGGGGGTTGGGCTCGTGGTCTGGGAAGCGCCCGTCTGGCTCGAAGTAGGTCTCGACCAGGTCGAGGCCGAGGCGGCGCAGGATCGGGCCGACCATCGGCCCGGCCATCCCGTTGCCGCCGTCGACGACAACCCGCATCGGCTTGATCGCGTCCGCGTCGATGAACTTGACGACGGTCTCGTGGAACTCGTCGTACAGATCGACTCGCTCGACCGAGCCGCCGCCCGGCGGGTCGCCAAGGCCGGCTTCGATCTTGTCGCGAATGTCGCCGATGCCGGCGTCCCCCGACAGCGCGATCGCGCCCCGCCTGATCAGCTTGGCCCCGGTGTAGCGCGACGGGTTGTGCGATGCCGTACACATCAGCCCGCCGTCCAGATCGCGGGACCCGACGAGGTAATAGAGCATCTCGGTCGCGATCTCGTTGCCGTAGAGGACGGTGGCGCCTTCGGCGCACATCCCCTTGCGGTAGGCCTCGGCCAGCTCGGGCGCGGTCAGGCGCATGTCATGCCCCAGGCCCAGGCGCAGATCGCTCGTCGGCTGGTCTTCGAGGTCGGCGATGACCTGGACGAACGCTCGCCCGATCTGCTCGGCCAGGGCGGCGTCGATGTCGGAGCCGTACAGCCCGCGGATGTCGTAGGCCTTGAAGATGTCGGGATTGGCGACGCTCATCGCGGCGGATGCTACCCGCGCGACGGTCTGTGAATATGCGCCGGTCGTGAAGCCGATCGTGGTGATTCTCTGCGGCGGACGGGGGACGCGCCTGCAAGAGCACTCGGCCGCCCTGCCCAAGCCGCTGATCGAGGTCGGGGACAGGCCGGTCGTCTGGCACGTGATCAACATGTACCTGGCCCACGGCTTCCGGCGGTTCCTGCTGCTGACCGGCTACCGCGGCGCGCAGGTCGAGGCGTTCGCCTCAGGGGAGGCGTGGCCGGCCGAGGTGTCGGTTGCCTGCCTGGACACCGGCGCCGACACGCCGACCGGCGAGCGCCTGCGCCAGGCGGCGCCGATCCTGGCCGAGCAGGAGCGCTTCTGCCTGGCCTACGCCGACGGCGTCGCCGATATCGATCTCGCGGCGCTGCTCGATCACCACCGGGGCCACGGCGCGGCGGCCACCATGGCCGTGGTTCAACCCCGGCTCCCGTTCGGGGTGGCGCGCATGAACGGCGACGGGACGGTGCTCGGGTTCACCGAGAAGCCGCGCAGCGAGCTCTGGGTGAATGCCGGCTTCTTCTGCTTCGAGCGTGCCGCGCTCGAGACGCTCGAGCCCGGCAGCACGCTCGAGCGCGAGCCGCTCGAACGCCTGGCCGCGGCCGGCCAGCTTCGTGCATTCGAGCACCGGGGCTTCTGGGAATGCATGGACACGCACAAGGACTGGATCACGCTCAACGAACTGTGGGCCGGTGGGGCGGCTCCATGGGTGCCCGGTCCAGCCGGACGAGGCTTCCCCCGGCCCCAGGGATGCTGCGCGCAGCGCAGCCCCAACTAAACTGAAAACCCATGTCTGGACATTCGAAATGGGCTTCGATCAAGCACAAGAAGGCCGTCGTCGACGCGCGGCGCGGCCAGCACTTCACCAAGCTGGCCCGCGCGATCCAGATCGCGGCGCGTGAAGGCGGCGGCGACCCCGAGGGCAACTCGGCCCTCGCGCTGGCTATCCAGAAGGCGCGCGACGCGTCGATGCCCAAGGACAACATCGAGCGTGCGATCGCCAAGGGGACCGGTGCGGGCGGCGATGCCGACCAGATCGAGACCGTGCTGTATGAGGGCTATGGTCCGGGCGGGGTCGCGCTGCTGATCGAGGCGCTGACCGACAACCGCAACCGGACTGGCGCCGAGATGCGGCATCTGCTCGGCAAGCACGGCGGCAACCTGGGTGAGCCGGGCTCGGTCTCCTACCTGTTCGACAAGCGCGGCGTGATCGTGGTCGACGCCAACCGCTACAGCGAGGATGACCTGATGCCGGCGATCGACGCCGGGGCCGAGGACATCGCGCTCGACGAGGACGTGTTCGAGGTGATCACCGAGCCCGCCGATCTCACGGCGGCTCGGGAAGCGCTGACCGAGGCGGGTGTCGAGATCGAGAGCGCGGACCTCACCCAGCGCCCGCGGGCGCGCGTGCCTGTCGACGAGAGCGACGCCGGGAAGCTGCTCAAGCTGATCGACGCGCTCGAAGAGAACGACGACGTGGGCGCGGTGCACGCCAACTTCGACGTTGACAGCGCCGTGCTCGAGCGCGTCGCGCAGTAAGGGTCCGCGCGAAACGCGGTCCTTATCCGCTGCCGCTACCCTCGTTCGCTCGATGAAGACCAAGAGCTTGATCCTGCCTCTGCTCGCCCTCCTCGCGGCTGTCGTGGTCGTCGGCTGCGGCGGCTCGTCCAACGCATCGGGCATCGTGCCGGCGCCACAGGCCGGCTCCACCCAGGCCTCGATCCCGGCCACCCCCAAACCGCCGCCGGCTCTGGCCAAGAAGCCGACGGTGACCGTGCCCACGGGCCCCGCGCCGACCAAGCTGGTGACCAAGGACCTCGTGCCGGGCACCGGGCAGACGGTCAAGGCGGGCCAGACCGTCACCGTCAACTACGTCGGCGTGCTCTACAAGAACGGCAAGGAGTTCGACTCCTCCTGGAAGACCGGGCAGCCCGCGACGTTCCCGCTCACCGCGGGCGGCGTGATCCAGGGCTGGGTGCAGGGCATCCCGGGCATGAAGGTCGGAGGCCGCCGCGAGCTGATCATCCCGGCCAGCCTGGCCTATGGAAAGGCCGGCCGGCCGCCGACGATCCCGGCTAACTCGCCGCTCGTGTTCGTCGTCGACTTGCTGTCGATTTCTTCTTAGGCTTCTCGTCGTCGAGGCGGCGCGCGCGGTAGAGCGGCACCGCATCGGACATGCCCTTCAGCTTGTGTTTGCGGGCGAACGACCAGTCGTAGTCATCCGGTGCGGCGTCGCGCACCTCCTGGGTGCAGAGCACGGCGCCGGGCCGTGCCACGCCGGTGACCCGGCTGGCCAGGTTGACCGCGTGGCCGTAGAAGTCGCCGGCCCGCTGGAGCGCGGTCCCGGATGCCACCCCGGCGCGCATGCTCGGGAGGTCGGCCGCGTCGACCGCCTCGAGCAGCGACAGCGCTGTTGATACCAGGGCTCCGGGGTCGGAGCTGACGAACATCGCGGCGTCGCCGATCGTCTTGACCAGGCGCACCGGCGCCTCAGTCACGTCGTTGGCCAGCTCCGCCAGCCTGCTGGCCAGGCTCCCCAGCTCCTGGGGGTCGATCTGCGCTCCCAGGCGGGTGAACCCGACCATGTCCACGAAGCACACGACGACCTCCTGAGTGCCACCGGCCTCGCCGGACTCGCGCTCGGCCTGGCTCAGCATCCCGCGCCGGACCGCCTCGGCCAGGTGCTGCTTGTAGGCGGCGACGAGCACCGGGTCGATCGCCGGGATCAGCTGCTCGGCCACCGACGCGAAGCGCTGGGCGACCTCGTCCTCGCTGTCGCCGGGCTCCAGGAAGGCGTCCACGAACGCCGCGGCCGTGGTGGCGGCCAGGCGGGCCATGCCCTCGCCGAGCACCCGGGTGATCTCGGCGATCGCGTCCTCACTCAGTCCGACGTCCAGGAACATCCGGGTCGACTCGGCCGCCTGCACCTCCTCCTCCCCGAACACGCGGTCGTCCGGGCCGGCCTCGGGGAGGCCGAGCAGGCGCCGGATCCGGAGCATCTGCGCGGTGGTCAAGCCGGTCCGCTTCTCGAGCTCGCGGGCCGTGTAGCGGCCGCCCAGCATGCGGTCGACCAGCAGCAGTGCGAGCCGGTCCTCCCTCACAGCCCCTTTCAGCTCGTCGAGCGTGTAGCCCTCCTCGGCGAGCTTGTGCAGCAGTCGCTCGCGGGCGGCGCGGTCCTCGCCCTCAAGTCCGTCGAGCAAGCCGGAGGCGTCGAAATCCACGCCGGGATGGTTGCGCATCCGTCGATGGTCCGGGCGATCGGCTAGCATCGAGCGTCCTCGCGGGCCCCGTCCCGGACGGCGCGTGCAGCGTCGCTGGTGGACCCGCTCACGCACCCCGGCCTGTTCTACACCTTCACATGCTTTCCATCCTGATGCCGGTCTACAACGAGCGCGAGCGCGTCGAGCGGGCCATCGCCGAGGTGCTGGACACTCAGCTGCCGACCGAGTTCGAGCTGATCGTGGTCGATGACGGGTCCACCGATGGCACCCGAGAGATCCTGCGCGGCGGAAACTGGGATGGGCGGGTGCGCCTGTTCGAGCATCCCGAGAACCGGGGCAAGGGCGCCGCGGTGCAGACCGCGCTGGCCAAGGCGGGGGGCGACTACTCCGCGATCTTCGACGCCGACCTCGAGTACGACCCGACCGACCTCGGGCTGCTGATGCCGCCGCTGCTCGACGGCCGCACCAACGCCTGCTTTGGCGTGCGAGCATTCGACGGATACACCAGCCACTCGTTCCTGTTCGTGCTCGGCAACAAGGGCGTGACGTTCGCGTGCAACGTGCTGTTCAACGTGTACCTGCACGACATCATGACCTGCCACAAGATGATCCGGACCGACGTGTTCCGCAGCCTGCCGCTGCGCTCTCCCGGGTTCGCGATCGAGCCCGAGATCACCGCGCGGCTTGTTCAGCGCCGCGAGCGGATCTTCGAGGTGCCCGTCCACTACCGGGCGCGCGCCACCGACGAGGGCAAGAAGCTGACCGCGGTGGATGGCTTCCGGGTGCTCGGCACGCTGCTGCGCTGCCGCTTCTCGGATCCGTCTCGGCGGTGAGTTGAGCGCCACGCAGACACCCGTTCCGTCGCCGGCGCCCGCGCGCGCTGCCGCGGGGTCCGGGGCGGGTGACTGGCGGGCATGGGTCCACCGCTACCCCTTCATCAGCTCGGTGATTGCCTGCGTCGTGCTCGCGGCGCTGTCGGCCGCCGTTCTGCCGACCGTGCCGAGCTACGACCCGTGGTCCTGGATCTCCTGGGGGCGCGAGGTAGTCGATCCTCATCTGGGCTTCGTGATCAGCGGGGGGCCGTCGTGGAAGCCGCTGCCGTGGTTCTTCACGATCGTGTACGCGCTCTTCGGCAGCACGGCCGCGCCGACCTTGTGGGTGATCACCGCGCGCGCCGGCGGTCTGCTCGGCCTGGTCGGCGCGTACCGCCTCGCCGCGCGGGTGATCGGCGAGCCGCGATGGGCGGCGGCCGTGGCCGGCGTGCTGGCAGCCGCCGGCATCGTCGTCACCCAGGAATGGTTCTACTACATGTTCCGGGGGACGTCCGAGCCGATGCTGATCGCGTGCGGGCTGTGGGCGATCGACCGGCACCTCGAGCGGCGGTACGGCTGGGCGTTCGTGCTGGGCGTGGCCCTCGGGCTGATGCGCCCCGAGGCCTGGCCGTTGCTGATCGTCTACGCCGCCTGGCTGTGGCTCCGCCATGGTTCGGCGCGCATGCGGGTGCTCGTCGTGCTTGGTCTGTTCTCGCTGCCGTTCTTCTGGTTCATCCCGCCGTGGATCGGCTCGGGGCAGCCGTTCCTCGCCGCCAGCCACGCCGCGGACTACAACGGTCACCTCGGCTCGAACCCGTTCCTCACCGTGCTGGGGCGAGGGCTGGACATCCAGACGATCCCGTTGCTCGTGCTGGGAGCGGTCGCAGTCGTGCTCGCCTGGTTGCGTCGCCCGCGCGACCAGCTGACGCTGGCCCTGGGCGCGGGCGCGCTCGTCTGGTGGGTGGTGGTGGTCGGGATGACCCTCGACGGCTATCCGGGCCTCGAGCGCTTCTACCTGCCGGCCGCCGGGGTGACCGCGGTGCTGGCCGGGGTGGGCATCGTGCGGTTGGCCGAGCTGGCCGCGCGGGGACACGTGGCGGTGACGGCCGGCGTAGTCGTCGGACTGGTCGCGGTGACGATCCCATTCACCGGGGGGCGGGTGAACGAGGCCCGCCGCCAGGACCGGGTCGCGGGTCAGGCCGTGACGCGCCTCGACCAGCTGTCGGCCGCAGTCGCCGCGGTGGGCGGGCATGATCGCGTGTACCCCTGCAAGTCCTCGTTTGCCGCGGTCAACCATGGGGTGCAGACCGCGCTCGCCTACAAGCTCCACGTCACGCTGGGGCGCGTCGGGACCTCGATGCGCCACCAGGGCGTGATGTTCGTCGGGCCGCACGACACGATCGACGGGGAGGCGGCGGCGATCAACCCGCACCTCGACCAGCGCCGGTTGATCGCCCAGGTCGGCGCCTGGAAGGTGTACCGGATGAGCAAGAGCGGCGCCGATCAGCGTTGCGTGGGGTCTTAGGGCCTGCCTGCGGTCGGCGTCCGTCGGATGTGGCGCGGCAGGCCGCGTCTGGGAGGCATGGATGCCGAACGCGGCCGTCGCCGGGACCGCTGGGGACCCCATCCGGTCAGTGATCGTGGTACGCAGCCCCTTGCCGATCTCCGAGGCGGACAACTCGTCACAGCTCTCGGTTCGCCGAGAGCGTGACGGATTAGCCGCGCACCAGGCGGACAACTCGTCACGGTTTGTCGCCGGCTGCTGGCGTGACGCGTTAAACGGGTCGTTCGAGGGCCTCGACGACGGTACTGTGCGTCCATGCCGGACTCGGGCCCAACTCCTCCTGGTCCCGCCTGGCTCGAGTCGATCCACTGCTCGTTCTGCGGTAAGCGCGGCAGCGAGGTGGCGAAGATCGTCGCCGGGTCGACGCCCGCGGTGGCGATCTGCAACGAGTGCATCGTGCTGTGCGCCCAGATCGTCGCCGAGGAAGAGGAGCCGCCCGGCCCGCCGGATGCCGCGGCATAGGGCGCCGCGGGGAGGCGTCCGGGCCGCTACGCAGAATGGTGTCGGCATGATCGTCCTCGGCATCGATCCCGGAACCGCTAGCACCGGCTACGGCGTGATCGAGAGCGCCGGCTCGTGCCTGCGCGTGCTGGCCGCCGGCGTGATCGAGACCCGCGCCGGCACGCCGCTCGAGCGCCGGCTGGCCGAGATCCACGGGCACGTGGGGGATCTCCTCGACCGACACCGCCCGGCCGCGCTGGCCATCGAGGAGCTCTACTTCGGGGCCAACGTGCGCACTGCGTTTGCGGTCGGGCAGGCCCGGGGCGTCGTGCTGCTGGCCGCCGGCGAGCGCGGCGTGCCGTCGCGCTCCTACACGCCCCAGCAGGTCAAGGATGCGGTGTGCGGCCACGGACGCGCCGGCAAGGACCAGGTCGGGCGGATGGTGGCGCGACTGCTCGGGCTCTCTGCGCCGCCGTCGCCCGATCATGCGGCGGACGCGCTGGCGGTAGCCATCTGCGACCTCAACCGCGCGCCGCTCGCAAATGCGGTGGCGGGGGCATCGGCGTGATCGCACTCGTGTCCGGCGCGGTTGCGGTCCGCCGCGGCGATCACGTGGTGGTCGACTGCGGCGGGGTCGGCTATCGCCTGTCGGTGTCGGCCGAGACGCTGCGGCACGTGCCAGCGGTCGGCAAGCACGTGCTCCTGCACACCCACATGGTCGTTCGCGACGACGCCCTGCTGCTGTTCGGATTCGCCACTGAGGAGGAGCGCGAGCTGTTTCTGATGCTGATCGCGGTGCAGTCGGTTGGCCCCAAGGTGGCACTCGCGGTGCTCTCCGGCGGGCCGCCGAGGGAGCTGCTCCGGGCACTAGCCGCGGGAGACACCGCCCGGCTTCAGGCCGCACCCGGGGTGGGCAAGCGCACGGCCGAGCGGATCATCGTCGAGCTCCGCGAAAAGGTCGGCGCGACGGCACCCGTGGTGGTCGCGGGGGTCGGCCCGGGAGCCTCCGATGACCCGCGTGTTCTCGCTCGCGACGGGCTGCTCGGGCTCGGCTACACGCCGGTCGAGGTCGATGAGCTGCTCGACGGGGCCGAGGGCGAGCAGCCCGAGGATCTGATCGCCCACGCGCTGAGGATGGCCCGGCGGTGAGTCCGGTGCGGGAGATCCGCGACGACGGGCCGGTTCGGATCCAGGACCCGGAGCTGCTGCCCGACGACGACCTCGATCGCTCGCTGCGCCCCCGCCGCCTGGAGGACTTCGTCGGCCAGGAGGCGATCAAGGACCAGCTCACAGTGGCGGTCGCGGCGGCGGCGAGCCGCGGTGAGGCCCTCGATCACGTCCTGCTGTCAGGTCCGCCCGGCCTCGGCAAGACCTCCCTGGCCCAGATCGTGGCCGCCGAGCTCGGGGTCCCGTTCGTGCAGACGGCCGGACCGGCACTCGAGCGCAAGGGCGACGTCGCCGCGTTCCTGACCGCGCTCGAGCCCCGCGCGGTGTTCTTCGTGGACGAAATCCACCGCCTGCCCCGCGCACTCGAGGAGACCTTCTATCCGGCCATGGAGGACGGCATGCTGCCGATCACGGTGGGCCAGGGAGCGGGTGCCCGGGTGGTCACGCTGCCCTTGCCGCCCTTCACGCTGATCGGGGCGACCACTCGAGCCGGTCTGATCACCACGCCGCTGCGCGATCGCTTCGGGATCCAGCAGCGTCTCGAGCACTACGGACTGGACGACCTGGCCACGATCGTCCATCGCTCGGCTCGGCTGCTCGAGGTGGCGATCGAGGACGCCGGCGCCCGCGCCATCGCCGAGCGCAGCCGGGGTACCCCGCGCGTGGCCAACCGACTGCTCAAGCGCGTGCGCGACTACGCCGAGGTGCGCGGCAGCGGGGTGGTTACCGGCGAGGTCGCGATGCGGGCCCTCGACCTCCTGCAGGTCGACCACGCCGGGCTCGACCGCCTGGACCGGGAGATCCTGCGGGCGATCTGCGAGAAGTTCGGCGGCGGCCCGGTCGGGCTCTCCACGCTCGCCGTGGCGGTGGGGGAGGAGCAGGACACGATCGAGGACGTCTACGAGCCTTACCTGCTCCAGCGCGGGCTGATCGAGCGCACCCCGCGGGGGCGGGCGGCCACCAAGCACGCTTTCGCGCACCTCGGGTTGGAGCCGCCGGGACCGCTCTCGCTCCTCTAACCGCTCCTTTAACAGTTCATGAAGAGCGCGCGGGGCACGGCGGGGCCGACGGCTATCCTCAGGGCGCCCCGGCAATCACGGGTCGTCGACTGAGCCATGAGCCACGAGCATTACTTCCTCTGTCCGCACTGCGGCAACCGATCGATGGGCGTCGATCGCAATGCCGGCTTCCGGCGCGAGGCCCGCGGCTGTGAGAAGTGCGGTTTCGCCTACCTGTACGAGTTGCTCGACGACTACTACCCGGCGCCGAACGCGGCGTTCTTCGCCTGCGACGCCGACGGGCGGATCATCGACTGCGGCCGGGGTTCGTTCGAGCTGACCGGACTGAAAACCGAGCAGGTGATCGGGCGCCCGGTCGGCGAGGTGCTCGGCCTGCGCTTCGACGACGGCACCGACCATGTGCGCACCGCACTCGAATGGGAGGTCCGCGTCAAGGGCAAGCCGGTGGCGGTGAACGCCGAGCACGATCTCCCCGCCCGGGCCGTGGCCGACATCTTCCCCGCCTACGACGACGAGGGTGGTGGCGTCCTCGTCGTGCTCACGCCGATCAATCACCGGTGATCGCCGATCCAAGCGACCGCCACACGCCCGTCCGCTGCCACTAGCATCCAGCGAGAGCGATGACCGATCGTCAGCGCAACGGCTTCATCCTGCTCCTGGTCGTGGGGCTGGTTCTCGGCTCGCTGGTCGTGATCGCCGGCATCCCGGGCGCCACCAAGTCCAAGAAGACCGTGCTTGGGCTGGACCTGAAGGGTGGCGTCGAGCTGGTCTATCAGGGCCTGCCGAGCCCGCAAACGCCGAAAGTGACGCCTGAAGCGCTCCAGCGCGCGGTCGACATCATGCGCAGCCGCGTCGACACGCTGGGCGTCGCAGAGCCGGAGATCCAGACCACGGGTGGCAACCTGATCACGGTCGGCCTGCCCAACGTGACCGACACCGCGCGGGCCGAGCGGGAGGTGGGCACGACCGCCCAGCTCGCCCTGTACGACTGGGAGAAGAACGCCATAACGCCGGACGGCAAGAGCGTGGCCGATCTGCTCCAGGCCCAGGATCAGAACGCGCTCACGATCAGCACGGGCGGCACCAGCGGGGCCCCGGGCAATCCCGGCGCGGGCAGCATGGGCCTATACCAGGCGGTCCAGCTCGCCTCCAAGCAGAAAACTTGGTCAGGCTCGACAAACTCGCGCCTCGGCCCGCAGTACTGGATGTTCGGGGCGCCGGGGAGTGCGGCATGCGCCGCGGCGGCCCGCGCTCAGGGCACGGTCCCGGTCAGCGGCCAGCACTGCCTGCTCTCCGGCCCTGACGAAAACCTGACCGACCTGCGCTCTGGCGTTCCGACCGGCGTGGACGCCTCGCAGGGCCAGATCGTGACCGTCCCCCGCGGCTGGGTGGTGCTCCAGGCGATCGCGTCGAGCTTCGCGCACCAGACCCCGATAAGTAGTCCCAACGCGCAGTTCTACGTCCTGAAGGACGACATCGCGCTGCGCGGCAACGAGATCACCAATCCGCAGCAGAGCAACGATCCCAACACCGGCGAGCCCGACGTCACGTTCGGTTTCACCGGCAACGGCAAGAAGGCCTTCCAGGACACCACCGCGGCGATCGCCCGGCGGGGCAGCCTGGTCAGCGGTCTGGGGCAGTCGCTCAACCAGCACTTCGCGGTGGCGCTCGACAACGCGCTGATCACTGTCCCCCAGATCGACTACAAGCAGTATCCGGACGGGATCAACGGCGACAACGGCGCTGACATCACGGGCGGTTTCTCGATCAGCTCCGCCCAGGATCTCGCCAACGAGCTGCGTCTCGGCGCATTGCCGATCAACCTCAAGCTGATCTCGGAGTCCCAGGTCTCGGCAACGCTCGGCAAGCAGGCCCTGCACGCCGGTCTGACCGCGGGTCTGATCGGGTTGCTGGTCGTCGCGGTGTTCATGGTCGCCTACTACCGCGTGCTGGGCGTGATCGCGGTCGCCGGTCTGGCCGTATACGGCCTGTACTTCTACGCGCTGATCAAGCTGATCCCGATCACGCTGACGCTGCCGGGCATCGCCGGCCTGATCCTGACCATCGGCGTCGCCGCCGATGCCAACATCGTGATCTTCGAACGCGTCAAGGAGGAGATCCGCGGCGGGCGCTCGATCCGTCAGGGCATCGTCACCGGCTACAAGAAGGGCCTGACCGCGATCATCGACGCGAACGTGGTCACGATCATGACCGCGTTCATCCTGTTCGTGCTGGCCACCTCGGACGTTCAGGGCTTCGCGTTCACGCTCGGCATCGGCACGTTCGTCTCGCTGTTCACCGCGGTCATGGCCACCCAGGCGATCCTGACCACGATGGGCAGCTCGCGCCTGATCCACCGTCCCTCGGCGCTCGGGGCGGGCGGCGAGCAGCGCACGTGGCGCTTCGACTTCATGGGTGCCTCCAGATGGTTCTTCTCGGTGTCGGGCGTGATCCTGGCCGTCGGCGCGCTGGCCATCGGCGGCCGGGGGCTGAACCTGGGAATCGACTTCACATCGGGTAACCGAGTCACGGTCGGGTTGCAGCATCCAGCCAGTCAGCAGCAGGTTTCCTCGGTGATGAGCTCGCTCGGGATTTCGAGCTCCTCGGTGCAGAAGATCACCGGCGACAAGTCGCTCGGTTCCAACGGCTACCAGGTCTCGTTCAAGAAGTCGCCGAGCGGCGGGCGAGCCGCGATCCAGCGCGCGCTTCAGACCAAGTTCGGGATCGCGAACGGCGGCAAGGCGTTCAACTACACGTCGGTCGGTCCCACCTTCGGTAAGACCGTGGCCAACAGCGCGGTGGTCGCGATCATCGCCTCGCTGTTCGTGATCTCCGCCTACGTGGCCCTGCGCTTCGAGTGGAAGTTCTCGATCCCGGTGCTGATCGCCCTCGCGCACGACCTCCTGATCACGAGCGGCGTGTACGCGCTGACCGGCCGGCAGGTGACCACCGCCACCGTGGCCGCGCTGCTGACCATCCTCGGTTACTCGATGTACGACACGATCATTGTGTTCGACCGGGTGCGAGAAAACATCCCGCGAATGCCTCGCGCTGCGTTCTCGCAGATCGTCAACCGCTCGATGTCCGAGGTGCTGACGCGGTCGATCGCCACCACCGCCTGCACGCTGATGCCGATCATCGCGCTGCTTCTGTTCGGCGGGACGCCGGGCTCGACCGAGCTGACCGACTTCGCGTTCGCGCTGCTGATCGGCGTGGCCTCGGGGGCATACTCGTCGATCTTCATCGCCTCGCCCGTGCTCACCCACTGGAAGGAGCGCGAGACTCAGTACCGCCACCGCCGCGAGCGGATCCAGTCCGAGTTCGGGTACGTCCCGGCGTACGCTGCGGTGGGCGGGGATGTCGAGCCGGGCCCGAGACGCCGGCAGCGGGCGGGCCGGCTCACCACGCCCGATGCCGACAGCGTGTCGGCCGCCGAGTTCGAGCAGATGAAGCGCGACATCGCCGAGGAGGAACAGGAAGCGAAGCAGGAGACGACCCGCACCTCGACCCTGACCAAGCGCCTGGCTCGCACCCGGGCCGACGCGCCCGCGCCCAGGACCCAGAAGACGCGTCCCAAGGGCGCGCCGACGCGGCGCGCCGAACCGGGCCCGGCCCCAGCGTCGCAGCCGCGCGACGGATCCGACGGCGCCGGTAACGGCGCCCCCCGGCCCGACGGCGCGCCCCGCGCCGACGCCGAGCCCCAGCGGCACGAGGGCGCGCCCCGCGCCGACGCCGAGCCCCAGCGGCCCGACGAGGTGCGTCCGGCGCCGGACATCCCCGAGAACGAGGGAGTCGCCCCGACCCCGAAGCGGCCGCCGTCCAAGCCGCGCCCGCGCAACCGCCGGCACGGAAGGCGTAGGTAGTCATGGCGATGCTCGCTTGGGTCATGATGGGCCTCGCCCTGTGGCACTTCACGATCTGGCTGCCCGATCGGTTCTGGGGCGGCATCGTCGGAGCGCTCCTGGGAGCGCTGATCGGATCCGTGCTGTTCGGCTGGATCATCAACGGCTTCGCGGTCCCGCCACGCCACGCCACCGATCTGGGCTCCGCCCTCGAGGCGATTCCCGGGACCCTGATCGGCCTCGCGGTGGTCTGGTTCGAAGGCATGCGGCGCGGGCGCGCCGCCGGCCACGGCGAGCCAGAGCCCGCCTGACCGTTTACATAGTCTCCCGGGCTGACTGCGGACGATTCCGTCGGGGGCGGTCCATACGCTGCCCGCGATGCCCGAGGCAGCACTTCTTCGCTCA
>DATIEI010000371.1:0-3518 GCA_035455845.1 Solirubrobacteraceae bacterium | reverse complement strand
GGCGCAGATGTCCGAGCCGGCAACCAGGCCACCGATCCAGGCAGAGGAGCTGACCGCCGCACTCACCCGTCAGCGCGAACAGGCACGGCCCGAGCCCGCGCCGGTCGACCGGTCCGAACCGGCCCGCGCCACCAAGCCCTGGCTGCACTCCGCATTTCGACGGCTCGCCGCCGAAGACGCGTCGGCCGCCGGCCGGCTCGTGCTCGCGCTGCTCCCCGCTCAGCGGGCAGCGGACCCGCAGCCGGTCGCCTATGACCTGGTCCTCAGCGACGTCCTGGTCGCCCACGTCACGTCGGACAGCCTTGCCGTCCACGTGGAGCGCGACGCAACCGCCCGCCCGCGCTCCGAGGTCGATTTCCAGCTGGTCGGAGATCTGGCGAGCATGGCGCGGCTGCTGAGAGCCGGTCGGGTGCGCCGCCGCTTGCGGGTCCGGATGGCGCGCGTACGCGGTGACCGGGGGCGAATGGCCGCCCTCGATCGGCTGATCGACGCGCGGCTCACAGCAGCCGGACTTCACGCCGCCGGGGTGAGGCTGGATCCTTTGCTGGCCTTCACCCTCGCGGCGCTGATGATCGAGCCGGGCTGGACAGCCGGGGAGAGGTTCACGATCGGGCATCGCGATCCCGCGGTCCCGACCCCCGACGCATACCTGCACATCCGCGACCGCCGCCCGCCGCTGGCCTCGGCCGACCCGCCCCACGGCCCGGTGGCGAGCGTGCTGGTGTGCTCGGAGGATGATCTCTTCGGGCACCTGACCAGCCCGGACGCCGAGGTCGAGGGCGAGGAGCGGCCGGTCGCGCTGCTGCGCCAGTGGCTCGATCGCGCACAGTGCGGCTAAGCCACCCCCAGGTGTCCGACGCGATGCCTATGCTCGAAGACGAGCGCTCTTGCTGACCCGAATCCCGTCGCCCGCATGACCTCTTCCTGCGTCCACCTGCACGTCCACTCCGAGTACTCGCTGCTCGACGGTGCGTGCAAGATCGACGCGCTGGTCGAGCGCGCCGCGGCATTCGAGCAGCCCGCGGTGGCGCTCACCGACCATGGGGTCATGAACGGCGCCGTCGAGCTGTTCACGGCCGGCCGCAAGCACAACGTCAAGCCGCTCCTGGGGTGCGAGGTATATGTGGTCGATGACCACGAGCGACGCGGCCCCGGCCGGCTCGACCGCTTCCACCTGACGCTCCTCGCGGCCACCCCGGTCGGCTACCGCAACCTGGTCAAGCTGTGCTCGGCCGGGTTCCTCGAGGGCTACCAGCGGGGGAAGCCGTCGGTGGACATGGCTCAGATGGCCGCCCACGCCGAGGGTGTCATCGTGCTGACCGGCTGTCTGCAGTCACGCTTCTGCCAGCACCTGCTCGACGGTCGCCTTCCCCAGGCACGGGCGCACGCCGACGAGCTGATGCAGGCGTTCGGTGCCGAGAACGTTTACTTCGAGGTCCAGAAGAACGGCGTGGCGGCCCAGGACCAGGCCAATGAGGGGATCGTCAAGATCGCCCGCGAGGTGGGCCGGCCGCTGGTCGGCACCGGCGATGTCCACTACCTGCGCCGCGAGGACTACAGCCACCACGCCGCCCTGCTGTGCGTCCAGACCAAGTCGACGCTCAGCCAGCCCAAGATCAGCTTCGACGCCAACGAGTTCTACCTGCGGTCGACCCAGGAGATGGCCCAGGCGTTCGCGGAATGGCCGGAGGCGCTGGCCTCGACGCTCGAGATCGCCGAGCGCTGCGACGTCGAACTCGAGCTCGGCCGCCAGCTGATCCCGCGCTACCCGACCCCGAGCGGGGAGAGCGAGAGCGAGTACCTGCGATCGCTGGTGCTCGAGGGTCTGCGCGAGCGCTACGGCGATCCACCCCCGGCCGAAGCGCTCGAGCGCGCCGAGTACGAGCTCGGGGTGATCGAGCGGATGGGCTTCAGCGGCTACTTCCTGATCGTCTGGGACTTCGTCAAGTACGCCAAGGACTCAGGGATCGCGGTGGGTCCGGGGCGCGGCTCAGCGGCCGGCTCACTCGTCGCCTACTCGCTTCAGATCACCGACGTCGACCCCTTGCGCTACGGGCTGCTGTTCGAGCGGTTCCTGAACCCCGAGCGCGTGTCGATGCCGGATATCGACATCGACTTCTCGGTGCGGGGCCGCGAGCGGGTGATCCGCTACGTGATCGACAAGTACGGCAAGGAGTCCGTGGCCCAGATCGTGACGTTCGGCAAGATGTTCCCGCGGGCCGCCACCCGCGACGCCGCGCGTGTGCTCGGCCACGACTACGGCGCCGGCGACCGCCTGGCCAAGCTGATCCCCGACCCGGTCATGGGCCGGCCGCCGAGCTTCGAGGACTGCCTGAAGCCGGGCCAGCCGCTGCGGGCCGAGGTCGATCGTGACCCCACGGCGCGGCAGATCGTCGAGGTGGCCCAGGGCCTCGAGGGCATCGTGCGCAACTCGTCGCTGCACGCCGCCGCGGTGGTGATCGCCGACCGGCCGCTGACCGACATCGTGCCGCTTCAGATCGCCGACGCCGGCAGCGACGAGAACGGCGAGCGGGTGTTCCGGACGGTCACCCAGTTCACGATGAAGCCCGTCGAGCAGATCGGCCTGCTCAAGATGGACTTCCTCGGGCTGCGCAACCTCGACGTGATCGAAGACGCGCTCGACATCATCGAGCGATCGACCGGCGAGCGTCCGGACATGGCCACGCTGCCGCTCGACCACACCCCGACCTACGAGATGATGGCCCGGGGCGACTCGGTCGGGGTGTTCCAGTTCGAGTCAGAGGGCATGCGCGAGGCGCTCAAGAAGGTCAAGCCGGACGAGTTCGACGACCTGGTCGCGCTGAACGCGCTGTACCGGCCGGGCGCGATGGACCAGATCCCCACGTACGCGCGGGGCAAGCGCGACCCGGGATCGATCTCCTACCCCGACGAGCGGCTGCGCCCGATCCTCGAGGCGACCAAGGGCGTGATCCTCTACCAGGAGCAGGCCATGCAGATCGCCAAGGACATCGCCGGGTTCAGCGGCGCCAAGGCGGACGACCTGCGCAAGGCGATAGGCAAGAAGAACCGCGAGGCGATGGCCAAGCTCAAGCCCGAGTTCGTGGCCGGCTGCCGGGGCTCGGGGACCAGCGAACAGGTGATCGAATGGCTGTGGACGACCAACGAGCGCTCGGCCGACTACAGCTTCAACCGCTCCCACGCCGCCTGCTACGCGCTGATCGCCTACCGCACCGCGTGGCTGAAGTCCAACTACCCGGCCGAGTACATGGCCGCGCTGATCTCCTCGGTCATGGACACCAAGGACAAGGTGCCGTTCTTCGTCGCCCAGGCCGAGCAGATGGGAATCTCCATCCTCCCGCCAGACGTCAACCTCTCAGACCACGAGTTCGTCGTTGTCGACGGCAACATCCGCTTCGGTCTCGATGCGGTCAAGGGCGTGGGCTACGCCGCCGTCGAGGCGATCAAGCGAGCCAGGAATGATGGGGATCCCGCCCGCCCAACCCCCAGCCGCCCCTTCCTGAACCTGTTCGACTTCT
>DATIEI010000370.1:0-16488 GCA_035455845.1 Solirubrobacteraceae bacterium | reverse complement strand
GCCGCGCCTCTCGCTGTTCGGGCTGACCCGGATGCCCCGCTCCTACCTCGAGGTCCTGGCCGCGATCGCCACCGGACGCGAGGTGCACCTGTTCGTCCTTCACCCTTCCCCGTCGCTCTGGAACAGCGTCGCGGCGGAGCTGCGAGGCGGCCCGGCGATCGCCGCCCGGCGCCACGACCGCACGGCCGGACTGCCGGACAACCGGCTGCTCGCCTCGTGGGGCCGCGACGTGCGCGAGCTGCAGCTCGTTCTGACCGGGGGCGGCGACAGTGTCGACCACTACCACAAGCTGCGCACTGACGAGCCGGGGACGCTGCTCGCGTGGATCCAGCAGGACATCCGCGCGGACCGGCAGCCGCCCGGACCGGCGCTACCGGGTGAGCCCGACGATCGCCCGCGGCTTCACGCCGACGACCGGAGCATCCAGATCCATGCCTGCCACGGACGGGCGCGCCAGGTCGAGGTGCTGCGCGACGCGGTGCTGCACCTGCTCGCCGAGGACCCCACGCTCGAGCCGCGTGACGTGATCGTGATGTGTCCCGACATCGAGACGTTTGCGCCGTTGATCCAGGCGACGTTCGGCTCGGGACCGTCGGCGGACGACGAGGAGGCCAACGCCGACGGGCCCCTGGACCGGCTGCCCGACCTCCGGGTCAGGCTGGCCGACCGGGCGCTCCGCCAGACCAACCCCGTGCTCGGGGTGGTCAGCCAGGTCCTCGCGCTGGCCGACCAGCGAGCGACCGCGTCGCAGCTGCTCGACCTCGCGGCGCGCGAGCCGGTGCGCCGGCGGTTCGGCTTCGACGACGACGACCTGTCACGCATGCAGGACTGGGTGGCGGCGAGCGGGATCCGGTGGGGCTTCGATGCTCCGCACCGCGAGCCGTTCCAGCTCGGGAATGTCAGCGCGAACACGTGGCGCCGGGGCGTCGATCGGATGCTGGTCGGCGTGGCGATGACCGAGGAGGAGCGCCCGCTCGTCGGCGGCGTGCTCGCCCTCGACGACGTGGAGAGCGGCGCGATCGAGCTGGCGGGCCGGTTCGCTGAGTTCGTCGACCGCGTCCATGGCGCGGTGCGCTCGCTGACCCACCCGCAGTCGGTTCGCGACTGGACCGAGGCGATCGCCGGCGTCGCCGACGCGCTCACCGCCACGGGCGATCGGCAGTCGTGGCAGCTGCGCGAGCTCCAGCGTCTGCTCGACGACGTGGTGAGCGAATCCGCAAACGGTGCCGAGGAACGCGAGGCGACGCTCGAGCTCGCCGACGTGCGAGCCCTGTTGGCCGATCGCCTGCGAGGACGTCCGACGCGCGCCAACTTCCGCACCGGCCACCTGACGGTCTGCACGCTGGTTCCGATGCGCTCGGTGCCTCACCGCGTCGTCTGCATCCTCGGCCTCGACGATGGCGAGTACCCGCGGCGAGCCCGGCGCGACGGCGATGACCTGATGCTCGCCGAGCCGCACGTCGGAGACCGCGACCCGCGCGCCGAGGATCGCCAGATGCTTCTCGACGCGCTGCTGGCCGCCAATGAGCGTCTGATCATCACCTACACCGGCAACGACGAGCGGACCAACGTACGCCGGCCGCCGGCCGTGCCGGTCGGCGAGCTGCTCGACATCGTCGAGCGCACGGTCCGCTGCGACTCCGGGTCCGCCCGGGACGCGGTCGAGATCCGCCACCCGCTGCAGCCGTTCGACCCGCGCAACTTCATCGCAGGAAAGCTCGTGGCCGGCGCACGCTGGGGATTCGACCCTCAGGCGCTGGCCGGCGCCCGCGCCCTCAGCGGACCTCGCTTGCCGCGCGGGCCGTTTCTGCCGGCGCCCCTTCCGCCGCGGGCCGAGGCGGTAGTCGAGCTCAGCCTGGTGATCCGGTTCGTCGAGCATCCGACCCGGGCGCTCCTGCGCGACCGGCTCGGGATCAGCGTCAGCGAGTACTTCGACGAGGTGCAGGACGCGATGCCGGTAGAGCTGGACGCGCTCGAGGAGTGGGGCGTCGGGCAGCGGCTGCTCGAGGGCGTCCTGGGCGGCGGCGAGCGCCGCGCGTGTATGCAGGCCGAGATCGCGCGTGGCGCGCTTCCGCCCGGCGAGCTGGCCCGTCCGCCGCTCGCGAAGATCGGCGCGATCGTCGATCAGGTGGTCGAGGCGGCGCGGACGCTCGCGGATGGAACGCCGGGTTCGCTCGACGTCAGCGTGCCTCTCCCGGACGGCCGGACGCTAGCCGGCACCGTGACCGGAGTGTGCGGGGACACGATCCGGGCGGTGTCCTATTCGCGAGTCAGGCCGCGCGACCGGCTGCGCGCCTGGGTGCAGCTGCTGGCCCTGAGCGCGGCGCGCCCGGGGAGGCCGTTCGAGTCGGTCGTGATCGGGCGGGCTCGCGCGGGCGTTCGCGGGGCCAACGTCACCGCGGCGCGGATACCGCCTCTCGCCGACAGCCCGGACGCCCGGCGCCAGGTCGCGCTCGAACAGCTCGCCGTGGTGCTCGACCTCTACGAGCGCGGCATGCGCGAGCCGCTGCCGCTGGCCTGCGACACCTCCGCCGCCTACGCCCAGGCGGTGGCGGCCGGCGAGGACGGGGAGCCCGCAGCCCGCGATGCGTGGGAGACCGTCTTTCGCTACGACAAGGAGGATCGCCAGCCCGAGCACATGCTGGTCCACGGCGACGCGATCCCGCTCGCTCGGCTGCTGGTCGAGGCGCCCCGGGACGACGAGGGCTGGGAGGAGGCGGAGGCGACACGGTTCGGGCGCTACGCGATGCGCATGTGGAGAGGGCTGCTGGGCGTCGAGGAGCTGAATGACCGATGACGGTCGTCCAGGACTACACCGAGTTCGACCTGTGCGGGCCGCTGCCGTCCGGGGTCACAGTGCTCGAGGCGAGCGCCGGCACCGGCAAGACGTACGCGATCGCCGCGTTGGCCGCGCGCTACGTCGCCGAGGGGACGCCGCTCGATCGGCTGCTCCTGATCACGTTCACGCGTATCGCCACCGGCGAGCTGCGCGACCGCGTGCGGGAGCGGCTGGTCGGTTGCGAGCAAGAGCTCACCGCGATCCTGGCCGGCGCGATTATCAATCCCGCCCACCCCGACCCGGTCGTCACCCTGCTCGCGACGGGGACGGCTGCCGAGGTGAGCGTGCGGCGCGACCGGCTCGCGCGTGCGGTGGCTGACTTCGACGCCGCCACGATCGCCACCACGCACGGCTTCTGCCAGGAGGTGCTCGCCGAGCTCGGCACGATCGGAGACCTCGATCGGGAGACCGAGTTCGTCGAGGATGTCTCCGATCTGCTCGAGCAGACGCTCGATGACCTGTACGTGCGCCGCTTCGGGCCTCGGAGCGGCGGCGGCGCGAAGTTCACCCGAGCGCAGGCGCTGCAGATCGCCCGGGCGGCGGTGGACAACCCCACGGCGGATCTCGAACCGCGCGACGAGCCCGAGGACAGCACCCCCGCGATGCGCTACCGGCTGGCCAAACGGGTGCGGCGTGAGCTCGAGCAGCGAAAGCGGCGGCTCGCGATCATGACCTACGACGATCTGCTCACCCGGCTGAAGGACATCCTCGTCGGCCCGAACGGCGCCGCGGCAAGGGAACGTCTGCGCACCCGCTACGACGTGGTCCTGGTCGACGAGTTCCAGGACACCGACCCGATCCAATGGCAGATCCTCTCGCGCGCGTTCGCGACCGAAGGCGTGACGCTGGTCCTGGTCGCCGACCCCAAGCAGGCGATCTACGCGTTCCGGGGTGCGGAGGTATACGCGTACCTCGAGGCGGCCAAGATCGCCGGCGCACGCGACACGCTGCCGGTCAACCGGCGCAGCGACCAGCCGCTGCTCGACGCCTTCGATGCGCTGTTCGCCGACGCGCGGCTCGGCCACCCGGAGATCGTCTACCGGCAGCTCAGGGCCACGCCGGCGCACCAGACGACGCGCCTGCGGGCCGCTCCGGAGGACGCCGCCCTGCGCGTCCGGGTCGTGCACCGTAGCGAGTCCTCGATCGAGCTGACCAACTACGGATATGCCCGGGCGCCCGTGGCCCGCGAGCATGTCGCCCGCGATCTCGCGGCCGACGTCGTCCGCCTGCTCGCATCGGACGCGATGCTCGAGCAACGCAACGCGGACGGCGCACCGACCGGTGAGGAGCCGATCTGCCCGCGGCACATCGCGGTGCTGGTACGCACCCACGCGAACGCCGAGCTGATCTGCGGCCAGCTCGAGGCGGCGCGGGTCCCTGCGGTCATCAACGGCGGCGGCAACGTGTTCGCCACGACCACGGCGCGCGCTTGGCTGCGGCTGCTCGAGGCGCTCGAGCGGCCCGCGTCGACGGTCCGCGCCCGGACCGCCGCGGCCACGCCGTTCCTCGGCTGGAGCGGCGAGGAGATCGCGACAGCCGGCGAGCCCGAATGGGAGGACGTTCACCGGCGCCTTCACCGCTGGAGCCGCATCCTGCGCGACAGCGGAGTGGCCGCCCTGACCGAAGCGATCATGGTCAGCGAGAACCTGGCCGCGCGCATGCTCGCCGAGACAGCGGGCGAACGGCGGCTGACCGACCTCAACCACATCGCCCAGCTACTGCACCGCGCGGCCAGCGCCGAGCGGCTCGGCGTGACCGCGCTGCGCGTCTGGCTGGCCGAGCGCACCGCGGATGCCGCGCGCGAGGATCCCGAGGACGAGCGAACCCGCCGCCTCGAGTCCGACGCCGAAGCGGTCCAGGTGCTGACGATCCACCGCAGCAAGGGCCTCGAGTTCCCGGTCGTGTACTGCCCGTTTCTGTGGGAGCCCAGCTACATCCCACGCGATCCGGAGCCGGTGTTCTTCCACGATCCCCACGCCGGGTTCCGGCGCACGATCGACGTCGGGCTGGACGGTCGGGCTTGGGACGCCCACATGCGCCGCCACCGCGACGAGCAGCGCGGCGAGGACCTGAGGCTCGCGTACGTCGCGCTGACCCGCGCCAAGCACCAGGCGGTGATCTGGTGGGCGCCTTCGTATGAGAGTCGCCACTCGCCGCTCGGTCGGCTGCTGTTCGCCAAGGGGCCGGACGGGAACATCGCGCCCGAAGGCCGGTCCACTCCCGGTGACGAAGCCGTCGACGAGCGCTTTGCCGAACTCGCCGGGCAGGCTTCGGGGGCCATCGGCATCGAACGATCCTCGCTCGGCGCACCGACCACCTGGAGCCCGCCGCTCGAGCCGCCGATCGATCTGGCCGCGGCGCGGTTCGATCGTCGTCTGGACCTCTGGTGGCGCCGGACCTCCTACAGCGACATCACCTCCGAGGCGCACGAGGCGATGGTGGCGAGCGAGCCCGAGCAGCGGGTCCTGGCCGACGAGCCGTCGGCGCCGTCTCCGGTCGCGCTCGAGGCCGGCGGGGCGCACGAGCTTGCTCCGGAGTCGCCACTGGGGACGATGCCGGTCGGGGTCGCGTTCGGGACGTTCGTGCATCGGGTGTTCGAGGCGACTGACTTCGCGGCCGACGACCTCGACGCCGAGCTCGCAGCAAGCGTGGCGGCAAGCCAGTCGCGCGGCCCGCTCGACCTGGGTGAGCCGCCCGCGATCATCGCCGGGCTGCGGGCAGCGATCGAGACGCCACTGGGCCCGCTCCTCGGCGGGAGGCGGCTTCGTGACATCCCGCGCCGCGACAGACTCGACGAGCTGGAGTTCGAGCTGCCCCTGGCCGGAGGCGACACCCCGACCGGCCAGCTCACGCTCCGCGCTATCGCCCGGACGCTCGCGGAGCATCTGCCGCCCGGCGATCCGATGGCCGCCTATGCCGCGCGGCTCGAGGATCCATCGCTGCGCTCCCAGGTGCGCGGGTTCCTCACCGGAAGCATCGATCTCGTCATGCGGGTTGACGGGTCTCGGTTTGCGATCGCCGACTACAAGACGAACTGGCTGGGGCCTGCCGACGAGCCGCTGACCCTCGCGCACTACGGCCCCGATGCCGTGGCGGCCGAGATGAGCCGCGCCCACTACTCGCTGCAGGCACTGCTCTACACCGTGGCGCTTCACCGGTACCTGCGCTGGCGGCTGCCGGATTACGACCCCGACCGACATCTGGCCGGCGTGCTCTACCTGTTCGTCCGAGGCATGGCGGGCGAAGGCGGTGGGGGCTGGTTGGGTGGGACTCAAACCGGCGTGTTCGCCTGGCGGCCGTCCGGGAAGCTCGTCGTTGCACTGAGCGACGTGCTCGGCAGGGGAGCGGGATGAGCGCGGTTGCGGATCCGTTCGACGCCCGGCGGGCGGTGGGCGCTGTGGGGTTGCTGCGCGTCTTCAACGACGCGGGGCTGCTTTCGGCGGCCGATGTCCACGTTGCCACGAGGTTGGGGGCGCTGGCCGGTGAGGAGGACGAGTCGGTCAAGCTCGCGGTCGCACTCGCCGTGCGTGGCCCGCGGCTCGGGCACGTATTCGTGGATCTGGCCACGATCCGCGACAGCGCGATCGTCGAGTCCGACGAGCCGGTGGACCTGTCGGAGCTGCCGTGGCCCGACCCCGGTAATTGGCTCAGCGCGGTGCGCGCCAGCGCGCTGGTCGCCCTCGGCGAGGCCGACGAGGACCTCGGTTCCGCGGAGCCCGCGCCGCTGCGGCTGCTCGGCACGCGGCTCTACCTCGATCGCTACTGGCGCGACGAGCGGTCCGTGGCCGCGGATCTGAACGCACTGACCGCGAAGCACCGGGTCGAGGTGATCGCCGGCGGCCCCGGCACTGGGAAGACCACGAGAGTTGCGCGCATGGTGTCCGAGTTGATGGAGGCGGCCGCGGCGAACGGATCGCGCCCGCCACTGGTGGCACTCGCGGCGCCCACGGGCAAGGCGGCGGTACGGCTCCAGGAGGCAGTGCACGAGGAGAGCGCGGAGCTCAGCAGCCTCACGGCATCGACCCTCCACCGGCTGCTCGGATGGCGCCCGGGGAGCCACAGCCGGTTCGCTCATCACCGCGGCAACCGCCTGCCCCATGACGTGGTGATCGTCGACGAGACCTCGATGGTCTCCTTGTCGATGATGGCCCGCCTGGTGGAGGCCGTGCGCCGGGACGCGCGACTCGTGCTGGTCGGCGATCCGGGGCAGCTCACCTCGATCGAGGCCGGGGTGGTGCTGGCCGACATCGTGGCGGTCGGACGCGGCGTCGTCGTGCTCGAGCACGGGCACCGGTTTGGGGGAGGGATCGCGCGGCTGGCCGCGGCGATTCGCGCGGGCGACGGCGACGCGACTATCGACGCGCTCGGGGGCGCTCCGGACGAAGTGACGTGGCTGCCGGCAGACCTGTCAGCCGGCGGCGGTGAGGCCGAGCTTCGCCTCGTGCGCGAGCGCGCGGTGGCCGCGGGCACCGCGGTGGCGACCGCCGCGCGCCGGGGCGCAGCGCAGGAAGCGCTCGAAGCGCTCGCCCGGTTCCGGCTGTTGTGCGCGCACCGCCGCGGCCCGTACGGGGTGAGCGACTGGACATCGCGAGTGCAGGCCTGGCTCGGCGCGCAGATTCCCGATCTCGACATCGAACAGCGCGACTACGTGGGGCGCCCGCTGCTGGTCACCGAGAACGACTACGAGCTCGGGCTCTACAACGGCGACACCGGGGTGATCGTGCAGGATCCGGATGGCCATGCGACCGCGGCGTTCGAGCGGGGCCGCGAGCTGCTGCACTTCAGCCCGCTGCGGCTCGGCGCCGTCGACACCGTGTACGCGATGACGATCCACAAGAGCCAGGGCTCCCAGTTCGACACCGCAGCCGTATTGCTGCCCGCCGCAGGGTCGCGCCTGCTAACCCGCGAGCTTCTCTACACCGCGGTGACGCGGGCCCGGCGCGAGCTGATCCTGGTCGGGACCGAGGAGGCGGTGCGGCATGCGGTGGCGCGGCCGGTGGCCCGGGCTTCGGGCCTGAGTGAGCGGCTGCGTTAGTGTCTTACCCGTGGCCGCCCCCGTAAATACGCTCGCATTCGAGATGCCCCTGGCGGCGCTGCGCTTTGTCCTCGGATCCTCGCGTAGCGCTGCTACGCCACGGATCCTGGGTCCTCGCGCAGCATCCACCAGTGGCACCTCCCGGTGCGACCGTACTTACGGCGACGACCACTGAACGAGAGGGACTCTTGTCGATCAGGGCCGACGGTTACGAGGATTTGCGCCGGGCAATCGTTAATGGCGAACTGCTGCCCGGGGAACGCCTGCTCGAGGAGGACCTGAGCGCACGGCTCGGGCTCGGCCGCGCGGCCGTGCGGATGGCGCTGGTGCGTCTCGAGCATGACGGCCTGGTCGAGCGCGAGCGCCACCGCGGCGCCCGGGTCAGGCGCGTGTCCGAGAACGAGGCGGTCGAGATCCTCGAGGCCCGGGCCGCCCTCGAGGGACTGGCCGCGCGGCACGCCACGATGGCGGCCGACGACGCCGCGATCGAAGGCCTGCGCGAGATCATCGCCGAGATGCGCCGCCGGCGGGAAGCCAGCGATCTGATCGGGCTGTCGAACATGAACGCTCGCCTGCACGCCGGCATCCTCGAGGCATCCGGACACGAGACGGCCAAGCGGCTGTCGCGCACGCTGAGCTCGCAGATCGTGCGTTTCCAGTACCGGACCGTGCTTCTGCCCGGGCGCCCCGACCACAGCTTCGCCGAGCACACCGCGATCGTCGAGGCGATCGCCGCCCGCGATCCCGACGCGGCCGAGGCGGCCATGCAGCGACACCTGCTCGGGGTGGCCGATGCGCTGCGCTCCCATCAGGCCGACGCTGGGGAGCCCGCCGCGGCGGCCCGCGCAGCACAGGATTGACGCTCGTGGCGGAGGTCGTGTCTCAGCGCCCCGGACGCCCGCCCGGCACTTCGCGGCGGGCGGTCACCCGCACCGCGCTCGAGCTGTTCGCCGAACGGGGCTTCGAGGAGACCACGGTCGACGACATCGCCGACGCGCTCGGCGTGAGCCGCCGCACGCTGTTTCGCTACTTCGCCTCCAAGAACGACATGGTGTGGGGCGACTTCGACTGGGTGCTCGCGCGCCTGGGCCGGTGTCTCGATGCGGTTGGATCCGAGGAGCCGCTGCACGAGGGGCTCGCTCGCGCGGTGGTCGAGTCCAACCGCTACGAGGACGAGCAGCTTCCCGAGCTGCGCATCCGGATGCGACTGATCACCGGCGTGCCCGCCCTCCAGGCCCATTCCGCGCTGCGCTACGCCGAATGGCGCGAGGTGATCGCCATATGGGTGGCCTCCCGCTCGGGATGTGCATCCGGCGACCTGATTCCGCAGACGGTGGCGCACGCGGCCCTCGGCACCTCGATGGCCGCGTTCCTGGTCTGGGTCGATGACCCCGCCAGCGACCTCGTCGCCAACCTGGAGAAGGCCTACCGCCTGCTCGGGTACGGGCTGCGCTCGCTCGACGCGCCCGGCGCGGGTGCGCGCGGCAAGTGATCACCGAGCGGCTGGTCGCACAGCTGCTGGCCGGCCCGCGAGCGCGCGACCCGATGGCTGTGGTCGAGCGCCTGCTGGCGGTGCAGGCCCAGGACGCGCATGGCGCGAGGCTCGCCATCCGGGCCCGCAGCACCGGCTTGAGCGTCGCCGACGTCGACAGGGCCCTGACCGAAGATCGTTCGCTGCTCATCACCTGGCTGAACCGCGGGACGCTTCACCTCGTGAGCAGAGACGACTACCCGTGGGTTCAGGCGCTGACGACACCGTCTCTGCTGACCGGCAACAGCCGGCGCCTTGCCCAGGAAGGCGTGACCCAAGATGCGGCCGAGCGAGGCGTCGCGGTCATCGCACGCTCGCTGGCCGATGATGGACCGCTCACGCGCGATGAGCTCCGAGCGCGCGTCGAGCGGGCCGGCGTACGGACCGAAGGCCAGGCTCTCGTGCACCTGCTCGGGCTCGCGTCCTTCCGGGGCCTCATCGTGCGTGGACCGATGGTCGGCGAGCAGCAGGCCTACGTGCTGGTGCGCGATTGGATCGGCGACACGAGACACGTTGCGCGCGATCAGGCCTTGACGGAGCTCGCCCGGCGCTACCTGGCGGGTCACGGCCCGGCCGGTGAGCGCGATCTCGCGAAATGGGCGGGTATCCCGCTGCGCGATGCCCGCGCCGGGCTTCGATCGATTGCCAGCGAGCTCGACGTCCGGTCCGATGGTGTGGCCAGGCTGGCTGCGGCGCGCTCCGCTGACCAACCGCCGCCGCCTCGGCTTCTCGGTCCGTTCGACCCGTTGCTCTTGGGCTGGACCTCGCGGGAACCGATCCTCGGCCGCCATGAGGCGAAGGTGGTCACCGGCGGCGTATTCCGGGCCTTCGCGCTAGTTCGCGGCCGAGGTGTGGCGACCTGGCGCCTGGCGCGTGAGCGCGTCGAGCTCGAGCCGTTCGTCCGCCTGCGACGTGCGGACGCCGAGGCCCTCGAAGCCGACGGGCGGGACGTCCATCGCTTCCTGCTCAACCGCTGAGTGAGTGTGGGGCTTTGACCCAAGGTGGGGTTGCGAGTGCGATCCGGTTGCGATGAGAATCAGTGCCCGATGGCGTCTGAACGGCAAATGCGCAAGTGGGAGACCCAGACCACGGTTCCCGGATCCCCGTCGGCGGTGCTCGAGCTGCTGACCGAGCCCGAGGCGATCGCCGAGTGGGCGCCGGTCCCGTTCGAGATCGTCTCGCTCGCCGGCCGCCGGCTGGACACCGGCAGCCGGGCACGGGTCGCCGGCCGGCTCGCGGGCCGAGCGGTCGAGTTCGAGGTCACGGTGTTCGAGGTGTCGAGCGACCGGGTCGCGCTGGCCGCCGACGGTCCGATCTCGATCGACGTGCAGTACGTGGTGCGCCCCGTACCCGGTGGCAGCGATGTCTGTGCGTCGGTGTCGGTCGAGGGCCGAGGGCTGTTCGGCCGCGTGCTGGCCAGCGCCACCGAGGCGCTGCTCGCCGCCGGCGCCCTGCGCAGCTCGCTCGACCGGCTCGGGCGCCAGCTCGATCTGAGCCTGGCCTAGCGTTCCTGCGGGGGCACGTCCCGGAGCCGTTCGGCCAGCTCGAGCACCTGCTCCATCGTGTAGCGCAGGCTGCGCCGGCGTGCGTCGGGCGGATCGCTGGTCAGGCCGGCGCCGTCGCGCCATGCCCGCTGAGGCCGGATCGGGCGTGGGGTGAAGCCGCCGCCGCAGTTCGGGCACACGTTGTGCAGGGTGTTCTCGACGCAGTCGGCGCAGAACGTGCACTCATAACTGCAGATTCGCGCGTTCGGTGCGGCCGGGGGGAGATCGACGTCGCACAGTTCGCAGTTCGGACGCAGAGCAAGCATGGTCCGGACGCTACCGCCCTCCCGGGCGGTAGCGTCGCTCGCGGGGCTACGCCTCGTGACCGTTGACCACGGCCTCGAGCGACGGCGGGGGGACGCTGTGTCCGTTGCGACGCTCCCGTCGGCTCTCGAGGGCGGCGATCAGGTGAAGCGCGGCCTGCGCGTGGGCGGACTCGCCCGCGCGGTCGCCGCGCTCCTCGGCGATGTACTCGAGCTCGCCGATGACGCGGTTGATCTGATCGTCGGTCATCCGCCGGATCAGCGTTGCTGTCACGACGCGGACGACTTCGACATCCTCATTGGTGTCCATGAGCGTCCACATCGGACGGGTTGACCTCGTGTGACATCGGACGATGCCGGAAACGGACGAAGTGACTACGGGATGTCCACGTCAGCGCCGGCTCGGCGGCGGGGGGCGGCGCGGCAGTAGGCCCCTGAAGTCCTGGGCACGCAGGCAGCCGAGCCAGATGCCGAGACCGCGGGTCGACTCATCGGCCAGGCGGAGAGCGCCGTAGCTGAAAGGGTCCAGCGCCGGGCGGTCGGCTAGCCAGTCGCCGATTGCCATCGCTCCGAGCAGCGCGCCGACGCGCCCGGCCAGACGGCGCCGGCGCGAGGGGGCGGCGAGTAGCGCAGCCAGCGCGAACGGGGCCCACGGGCCGGCCACCGCCCGGGCCAGATCGCGTCCCTCCCGGACCGTGATCTCGAGGCTGATCCGGCCCGCTCGCGACGTGGCGCGCGGGACGTAGCCGGCCAGGGCGCGACGCAGCCGGACCGCCCGGACGCCGGTCAGGGCGAGCAGCGGTAGGAGTGATCCGCCTCCCAGGCTTGTCGCCCACGTGAGTGCGGCCGGCGGGGAGAGGAACAGCACCGGGACCCGCTCGGGGTGGCGGGTGAGCAGCGGCGCGACCGACTCGTTGTAGGCCACGCGCCGCCGGAGCCAGGCCGCGGGGCGGACGCGATCCTCGTGGGCGACGATGACCGCGGGGTCGTAGCGGACCTGCCAGCCGGCGTCGTGCAGGCGCCACACCAGGTCGACGTCCTCGCCGAGCACGAGTCCCTCGTCGAAGCCGCGGCCGAGCGCGGTGCGCCGGGCCAGCATCGCGGCGCTCGGCACGTACCACACGGTGCTGTACGGGCGCACGCGCGCGGGACGCCGTCCCATGTCGAGGGCCGAACGTGAGCGCTCGTAGGCGGCGATCGGACCCCGTCCGCGATCCGACGAGGTGATCCGCGGCGCGACCAGGCCGACCGCAGGGTCGGCGAGGTGATCGAGCAGCCGCCCGGGGAAGCCGGCCGGCGGCACGCAGTCGGCGTCGAGGAACGCGACCAGCGGAGTGGTGGCGGCCTGGAGCCCGGTGTTGCGCGCCGCCGATGGGCCGAGGTTCTGGGAGTGGCGCACGTACCGAGCGCCGGCTTCGTGCGCAACCGCCGCGATCGGGTCCGGCTCGGGCGAGCCGTCGTCGACCACGATCACGCTCGGGCCGCCGGCGAGCGGCGCCAGGCATGTGCGCAGTCGCTCGGGATCGGCGTAGACCGGCACGACGACCGTGACGTCGTGGATGGCCTCGGGCGCACGTGGCGGCGGATCGGGGTCGGCCAGTCCGGCGTCAAGCAAACGCCGAGCGAGCGAGCGCTCCGCAACGCTGTCTCCCACTGGCTGGCCAGCCAGCCAGCCAGAAACCAGGGTGGTGGCGCGCGCGGACAGCCTGAGGACGCGCAGCGGGGAGCCGCCCAGCAGCACCTCGCCATCACGGACCAGCTGGAGACCGGCGGCGGGACGGAGGCGCCAGCCGGCGGGGAGGGGAGGCGCCATCGGCAGGAGCTACGCGGTGAGCCCGCCGTCCACCGGCAGTACACTCCCAGTCAAGGCCGAGGCATCTGGCCCGCAGAGCCACACAACGGCCGCGGCAACCTCGCGGGGCTCGAGCACTCGGCGCAGCAACTGGTGGCCGGCGAACTCATCCTGATCGGCGAGGTCGTACACGTCGGCGCTCGCGGCAAGCATCGCTCCGCGGGTCGAGCCCGGGCAGACCACGTTGGCGAGGACGCCGGTCCCGGCCAGGTCGGCGGCCAGGCCGCGGACATAGCCGACGACTGCCGCCTTGGCGGCCGAGTACGCGGCGAGCTGGGGCATCGCGCGCAGGGCGGCGGCCGAGGCAATCGCCACGAAGCGACCCTGCCCGGCGCTCACCATGCCGGGGATCGTCGCCTCGGCCAGCCGGCGGGTGCCGTGAAGGCTCACATCGACCAGCGTGCTCCACACGGTCTCGTCGGTGGCCCAGGCGAGCCCGCCGGCGATGACTCCAGCGGCCGCCACCGCGGCGTCGACTCGGCGGCCGGCGAGGACGTCGGAGAGCTGCGGCCCGAAGTCGGGCGCGGCGACATCGGCGCACAGGACGTCCGCGCCGCACCGCTCGGCGAGCGCGTCGAGGTCCGCGGGCGAGGGCATCGCGTAGTCGACGCCGGGCTGCCCCGAGCAGGCATCGGCCAGCACGAGTGACCAGCCCTGCTCGGTCAGCTGCTCCGCGACGGCGGCGCCGATCCCACGCGCCGCGCCGGTGATGACCGCCAGGCGGGCGCCGTCAGGCACGGGCCGCCTCAGCGACGAGCAGCCCGTCGAGCGCTCTGGTGCACGCCGCGATGAGCTCCGCGAGGAGCCGTTCGCCCTCCTCCGCGGTGGCGTCGACCGGATCGCCGAGCACGCCGGTCGGGCTCACCGCCCGCACGCCCTCGCTGCGCAGCCGATCCATGAGCTCGTGCGCGGGCGCGACCTCCCCCGGTTGCAGGCGATCGGTGCGCACGGCGCCGGGGTCGAGGTGCAGAATCAGCGACGTCTCGGTCCGTCCGGCATGGGCATCGCCGCCGCGCGGGCTCACGTGGAACACCGCGGCCCGGCGACCCTCGGTGTGCAGCTGCGCGAGCGCCGCCTCGACCGCGTCCCGGTTGCCGCCGTGCCCGTTGACCAGCAGCATGGCCTCCCAGTCGCGCGCGGCGTCCCGGCCGAGCTCGACCAGCAGCTCGGTCAGCGCGGGCGTGCCGATCGACAGCGTGCCGGGGAAACCGGCGTGCTCGCCGCTCGCGCCGAGCGTGATCGGCGGCGCGACCGCGACCGCGTCTCTGAGGCGGGCGGCGCTGCTCGCCACGGCCACCGCGATGCGGGTGTCGGTGTCGAGCGGGAGGTGAGGCCCGTGCTGCTCGAGCGACCCGAGCGGCACGAGTACGACCCGGCGCTCGGCGCGATCAACCTCGGTCCAGCACAGGTCCGGGAGATTTGTCACAGAGTGCTAAATTATCGCGCCCGACCGCCGCGAGGAGAGGAGAACCCCATGAGCACGGTCCCTGAGCAGCTCGAGGAGACGGCCGTCGAACCGCAGCCCGAGGAGGAGGCTAAGTCCGACGAGGAGCTCGTGGTCGAGGACCTTCTGGTCGAGGATGTCTCGATCGATGGCATGTGCGGCGTCTACTAGGACTGAAGCGATCTCTGAGGAGGTCAAGCGGGCCGCACGGCTCGGTCCGGAGGTGGAGCTGAGGCCCGAGCGCTTCGGCGCCCTGGCCTACGACTTCGGGACGCGGCGGCTGTCGTTCGTGCGCCGCCGGGCCGACGCCGCCCGCTCGCTGGCCGCCGAGTTCGAGACCGGGCTCGACGCCCCGATCTGCCTGACCTGGGAGCTGACCTACGCGTGCAACCTGGCGTGTGTGCACTGCCTGTCGAGCTCGGGCCGGCGCGACCCGCGCGAGCTGACCACCGCGGAGTGCATGGCGGTGATCGACGAGCTCGAGCGGATGCAGGTGTTCTACGTGAACATCGGCGGCGGCGAGCCGACCGTGCGGCGCGACTTCTGGGACTTAGTCGACTACGCGGTGGCGCATCACGTCGGGGTGAAGTTCTCGACCAACGGCTCGCGGATCACGGCCGAACGAGCGCAGCGACTCGCGGCCAGCGACTACGTCGACGTGCAGGTGTCGCTCGACGGCGCCACCGCGGAGGTCAACGACGCGATCCGGGGCCCGGGCTCATACGACACCGCGATCACCGCGATGGAGCGACTCGCGGACGCCGGCTTTGAGGGCTTCAAGCTGTCGGTGGTCGTCACCTGCGAGAACGTGTCCCAACTCGACGCGTTCAACGCGCTGGCCGACCGGTACAACGCGCAACTCCGCCTTACCCGGCTGAGACCGAGCGGGCGCGGCGCCGATGTGTGGGACCAGTTGCATCCCACCGCGGCGCAACAGCGGGAGCTGTACGAGTGGCTGCTCGCCCACGGCGAGGACGTCCTGACCGGCGACTCGTTCTTTCACCTGAGCGGCTACGGCACGCCGCTGCCCGGACTGAACCTGTGCGGCGCGGGACGCGTGGTGTGCCTGATCGACCCGATCGGTGACGTGTACGCGTGCCCGTTCGTGATCCACGACGAGTTTCTGGCCGGCAACGTGCGCAATCCGGGTGGCTTCGCGCGGGTGTGGCGAGAGTCTGAGCTGTTCGCCGACCTGCGCGCGCCACAGAGTGCGGGCACCTGCTCGAGCTGCGGCCTGTTCGACAAGTGCCGGGGGGGCTGCATGGCGGCCAAGTTCTTCACCGGGCTGCCCCTGGCCGGCCCCGATCCTGAATGCGTGCTTGGCCATGGCGAGAAGCTGCTCGCGGCGCGCGGGCGCGCGCCGGTTCCGAGGCCAAGCGTTGACATGTCCAAGCGCCGCCCGCGGGCCCGGGCGTGCGACGAGAGTCCGCTGGAGATCGTGCCGGCGCGATGAAGCTGAGCCGCAATCCGTGGTTCGAGTCGGTCGCGGTCGCCCAGCGCCGGGCCAAGTGGCACCTGCCGAAGTCGGTGTACTCGGCGCTGATCGCGGGCTCAGAGGCGGGGCTCACGCTCGCCGACAACACGGCGGCATTCCAGGAGCTCGGCTTCGCCCCGCACGTCGGCGGTGCGCCACCCCAGCGAGACATGGCCACGACCGTGATGGGGCAGGAGGTCTCACTGCCGGTGATCATCTCCCCGACGGGCGTGCAGTCGGTCCACCCCGACGGCGAGGTGGCGGTCGCGCGGGCGGCCGCGGCGCGCGGCACCGCGATCGGTCTCAGCTCGTTCGCCTCCAAGCCAATCGAGGACGTGGTCGCCGCCAACCGGCAGACGTTCTTTCAGATCTATTGGGCGGGCGGTCGCGATCAGATCGCCGCGCGCATCGACCGCGCCCGCGCCGCGGGCGCGCAGGGCCTGATCCTGACGCTCGACTGGACGTTCTCGCACAGCCGCGACTGGGGTAGCCCGAAGATCCCCGAG
>DATIEI010000369.1:0-7606 GCA_035455845.1 Solirubrobacteraceae bacterium | reverse complement strand
GATCTCGGCAAGCCGACGCCGCGAGGCAAGATTCCCGGCCGGATCGAGGAACTCGGCCTGCAAATCGAGGTGCTGATCAACAACGCCGGCTTCGCCACCGGCGGGGAGCCGTTCCACGAAGCCGACCCGGAGAGGGAACTCGAGCAGGTGCGCGTCGACGTCGAGGCGGTCGTGGCACTGACTTCGGCCTTCCTGCCGGCGATGGTTGCCCGTGGGCGTGGCGCGATTCTGAACGTCGCCTCGACCGCGGGCATGCAGCCGATGCCCTACTCGGCGGGATACGCGGCGGCCAAGGCGTACGTGCTGAGCTTCTCCGAGGCCATTCACCAGGAGGTGCGCGGGAACGGGGTGACAGTCACCGCGCTGGCTCCCGGCCCGGTCGAGACGGACTTCTGGCAGATCGCCGGCTGGGAGACCTCGAGCGGGAAGTCATTCGAGCGGGCGGTGCCCGGCACTCTGATCTCGCCGGCGCAGGCGGCGCGCGCCGGTATCGAGGGTCTCGAGCGCGGCGAGCGGGTCGTCGTCCCTGGCCTCCCGATCCGAGCCGCGATGCTGGCCAGCCGCTACATCCCGCACATGCTCAAGCTGCCGGCGCTCGAGCGGTTCATGCGCCCGGGCGGCGATGACTAGCCGAGCAGCCCGATCCTCTGGGCCTGGCGGACCGCCTCGGCCCGGTTGCGTGCCCGCAGCTTGCGGTACAGCACGCTGGTGTGCTCCTTGACCGTGTGCGGAGACAGGTAGAGCGTCTCGGCGATCTCTCGGTTGGTCGAACCGGTGGCGATCAGGTCGAGGACCTCGCGCTCGCGCTCGCTCAGGAGCGGCGCCGGCTGCTCGGCCTTGGGCGGGAACGCGGTCATGCCGAGGCCCACGCGGCGGACGGCCGCGGCCACCCGGGCCGCGTCCCAGTCCTTGGACACGAACCCCGACGCCCCCGCCGCCCGGGCCGCCGCCGGCGACATCCGGCCCGCGCCCGAGATCAGCAGCACCCGCGTGGCCGGCGACGCCTCGCGCAGTGCCGTGCACAACTCGGCGCCGGACTCGCCGGCCAGGAATAGGTCGACCAGGGCGACCTGTGGCTTGTGTGCGCGGGCCAGGGCGAGCGCCTCGGCGCCGGTGCGAGCCTGAAAGAAGCGCTCGACCCACGGCTGCTCGCCGAGCAGCACGCGAAAGCCCCAGTGGACGACATCGTGGTCGTCCACGACGAGCACGCGCAGCCGCCGGTCGTCCATCACTCGCCGCCCTGGGCCAGGGGCACGACCAGGCGCACCTTCCAGCGGTCACCGTCGACCCGCCCGAACTCGACCGTACCGCCCTGCTGAAGCGCCTCGAACGCGGCCAGCCGCAGCCCCATGCCGGAATCTCCGCCCGCCGCCCGAGCGCCGTCGTTGCGCACCTCGAGCATGAACTCGTCCTCGTCGCGAGAGACCACCACCTCGACCCGCGTCGGGTCGGCGTGCTTGGTGATGTTGCGCAGCGCCTCAGCCAGCACCGACTGGGCCAGCGGCTCGAGGTCGGCCGGGACGCTCGATTCACCGTGCCAGTCGACCTCTACGACCATTCCCGGCGATTTGCGTACCCGCTCGAGCTCGGCGGCCAGGGAGGTGCCGATCTCGGGCGCTAGCGGCGCCAGCGGTCGCTCCAGAGCGCGGCGCAGATCGGCCAGCGCCTCCTGCATCTCGATCCGGCAGCGCTCGCGCTCGTCGCGGTCCAGCGGCTGCTCGGCGCCCAGCACGAGCGAGACTCCGAACAGGCGCTGGAGCACGCTCTCGTGGATCTCGCGGGCCAGGTCGAGGCGCTCGCCGAGCCGGCGCATGCGCTCCTGCTGGCGGGTCACGTTGCGGGCCGCCGCGACCAGCGCGGCGGTCTTGCCGAGCGTCCAGAGCAGGTGGCGCTCGCCGTCGGACAGCTCGAACCGGCCCCCGCCCCGGTCGGCGCAGATCACGCCGTAGGCGTAGCCGCCCGCGCTCATCGGCGTGCACACCAGCGTGGTGACGCCGAGCAGCTTGGCGTACTCGGGGGGGACCGCGTCTTCGATCCGCTCCGAGATCACCACCACCTGGTCTTCGAGCAGCGCCCGCTGTGCGATCGGGGTGTTGACGAGCGTCGGGCGTACACCCGAGAGCTGCTCGAACGGGATCCCGTGCGATCCGATCGCGCGCACGCGGCGGCGCGCCGCGTCGGCCATGAACACAGCCGCCCGGCGCATGGTGGTCAGCCGGCAGATCGCCTCGCAGATCCGGTCGTAGAACTCGGTCGGGGCGGTGTGCATGTCGATCTCGGCCAGCAGCTCGACGAACACCTCGAGCGGCTCCACGCCGGCGAACAGCGACGGTGGCGCGGCAGCGATGGGCTGCTCGACCATCACGCCGTCTGGCCCTCCGGCGCTCGCCATCCGGGCTCGCCACTGCCGCCGGCGGCCAGACTCGTCCGGCGCGCCTCGTAGCGCCGGCGGATCTCGTACAGCGTGGTTCGCTCGGCCGCCGGTCGCCCGGCCCGGTGGGCGGCCGCGATCAACTCGGCCGGGGTCAATTGAACCCCGTGGTAGCTACCGGCCATCCGCGAGATCGACTCCTCCATCAGCGTGCCGCCGAGGTCGTTGACCCCCCAGCGCAGCGCCTCGGTCGCCGCGTCCAGACCCATCTTCACCCAGCTCGCCTGCAGATTCGGCACCGTCCGCCCCAGGGCGAGCCGGAACGCCGCGGTGTGCTTGAGGTTCTCCTCGCGCGAGATCTCCTCCACGCCGTGGGTGCGCCCGAGCAGCGTGTGGAACGGAATGAACGAGAGCGGAACGAACTCCGTGAACCCGCCCGTCCGCTCCTGCAACGACCGCACCACGCGCATGTGCTCGGCCAGCTCCCAGGGCTCCTCGACGTGGCCGAACATGACGGTCACGGTCGAACGGATGCCCTCGGCGTGGGAGGCCTCGATGATCTCCACCCACCGCGCCACCGGCAGCTTGTTGGGCGAGATCCGCTGGCGAACGCCGTCGTGCAGGACCTCGGCAGCAGTGCCGGGGGTCGAGCCGAGCCCGGCGTCACGCAGGCGCTTGAACACCTCGCGAGGCGAGAGCCCGGACACATCGCACATGTGCGCGATCTCCATCGGCGAGTAGGCATGCAGGTGGATGTCGGGCGCAACGCGCTTCGCGACCCTGAGCCACTTCTCGTAGTCCTCGAGACCCCAGTCCGGGTGAATCCCCGACTGCATGCAGATCTCGGTGGCACCGAACTCGATCGCGTCGTGGATCCGCCGCTCGAAGTCCTCCTCGGAGTGCTCGTAGGCGTCTGGTGAGCGGCGGGACTGCCCGAAGCCGCAGAACGCGCAGCCGACCGTGCAGATGTTGGAGATATTGATATTTCGGTTGACGACGAACGTGACGGTGTCGCCAGCGAGCAACTGTCTCAGTTCGTCGGCGGCAAGGCGCATCTCTTCGATCACCTCGGGCCGGCGCTCGGCGAACAGGGCGGTCAGCTCGTCGGCGGAGAGGGCGACGCCGTCCCGGGCCCGCTCCACTGCTCGGGGCGCCGCGTCGTCGGCCACGTGCAGGTCGGCCCGCCGCCCCGAGCCCTGGCGGGGGATGAACGACCAGTAGTGCGCCTTGATCACGTCCATCACCGGCCGCGAGATCCACTCCGGGTCGATGTACTCCGGATATACGCACAGCCGCTCGGTCAGCGCCAGCCCGTCGGCCCGCAGGCGCTTGCGGACGTCGCTGGGCGACGGGAAGGGATGCTCAGGCGAGATGTGGTCTCCGTTGGCGCTCAGCCCGCCCAGGTCGGTGGCACCGGCCCGGACCAGGTCGAGCCACCAGTCGCTCAGGTTCGGTGGGACCTGGATCCCGATCCCCGGCATCAGCCGGCGGGCCTCCGCGACCAGGCGCTTCATGTCCTCCACGCTGACCTCGCAGGCCCAGGACGGTGCGTCGCGCTGCGGCCCGTCCCACACCCCCGTTCGCCAGTACTCGCGGGTGGCTGCGTCGGCGATCTGCGCCGGCTCACGACCGTAGTACTTCTCGTGCGGGACGTAGTTCTGGAGAATCACCTCCTGAATGTGGCCGTAGCGCTCGTGGAGGCGCGCGAGCTCCTCCAGAGCCGCGACCCGCTCCTCCTCGGTCTCGCCGATCCCGACCAGGATCCCGCTCGTGAACGGAATCTTCAGCTCTCCGGCGAGCGCGATCGTCTCGAGCCGCCGGGCCGGGTGCTTGGTCGGAGAGCCCTGGTGGACGACCAGGTCAGGGTTGATCGACTCGAGCATCATCCCTTGAGAGGCGGTCACCTCACGCAGCCGGGCCAGCTCATCGCGGCTCAGTACGCCCAGGTTCGTGTGCGGAAGCAGGCCCCGTTCCAGCGCCTGCTCGCAAGCCCAAACCACGTAGCCGGTGAAGTCCGCGTGGCCGTACTGCGCGAGTCGCCGCTTGACCTCCGGATTGACATCGGGCATCTCGCCGGTCAGTACGAGTAGCTCCTTGACGTGATGGCGCGCGACGGCGCGGTCGAGGATCTCCAGTACCTCATCGGGCGAGTACAGGTGCGCCTGATGTGTCGCGAACGCACAGTACTTGCAGTAGCACCGGCAGGTCCGCGACAGCGACAGGGTGAGATTGCGGCTGAACGTGACCCGGCGGCGCATTCGCGCGGCCCATTCTACGAAGCGCATATCCTGGCAGCCGCCCATGCGCGCAGCGACGCTCGCGACGGCGCTGGTCGCCTGCCTCCTCGCGGCGTGCGGCTCGGGTGCCTCCACCACCGCCACCCGGGCGCGCGAGCGCTCGGCGACGCTGATGCTCGACTTCACCCCCAACGCGGTGCACGCCGGCATCTACTCGGCGATCGCCCGAGGCTACGACCGGTCCGTCGGGGTTCGCCTGCACGTCATCGCGCCCACCGCCTCGACCGTGCCGATCAAGCTGCTCGAGACCGGCAAGATCGACTTCGCGATCCTGGACATCCACGACCTGGCCCTCGCCGATCAATCGGTCCCCGCCCACCCGCGCATCGTCGGAATCCTGCCTATCGTGCAGCGGCCGCTGTCGGCGGTTATCGCCGCGCCGGGCATCACCTCGCCGCGGGGGCTCCAGGGCAAGACCGTGGGGATCACCGGAGTCCCCAGCGACACAGCCGTGCTGCGGTCGGTGGTGGCGGGCTCGGGTGGTGATCCCGCCAAGGTCAAGACGATCACGATCGGCTTCAACGCGGTGACCGACCTTCTGGCCGACCGCGTGGCCGGTGCCACCGCCTTCTGGAACGACGAAGGGCAGGCCATCCAGAGCAAGCGGCCCGGCTTCCACATCTTCCGGGTCGAGAACTACGGCGCGCCGGCCTATCCGGAGCTCGTCCTCTGCGCTACCCCGAGCACCCTCAGACGTGCTCCCGACCTGGCCCACGGCGTCGTCGACGCGCTGGTGCGCGGCTATCTGTACACGGTTCTCCGCCCACGGCAGAGCGCGCATGACCTCGAGCGACAGGTTCCCGGGCTTGACCCGAGTCTGGTGCAGGCGCAACTGGTGCGCCTGCTGCCGGCCTTCAATCCCGTGGGCGGCCACATCGGGGAGCTGAACCTCGCGACGCTGCGCGCGTGGGCCAGGTGGGAGGCACGGTTCGGGATCGTCAGCCAACCGCCGGACGTTGCGGCCATGTTCGATTCGGCTTTCGCCGGGAAAGCCGGCTAGCTTGCGCTACCTGCCCGCCCAGGCGCCCGGGTTGACCGCCGGCCCCACCGCCGCTTAGGGTAGGCCCGCCGGCCCGAAGGTTGCGCTGAAAGGAGCGTGGAGAGGTGAAAGGTCGAGTCATCGGCGCACTGGCCGTCGTGATCGTCTGGGCGCTGGCCATCGCCGCCGCGCCCGCCTCCGCGGCGCCCGCTCCGTCCAGCACCGCGCCCGGCGCGCCGGGCAGCGAGAGCTACTTCGACCTGGCTCGCAAGGACTGCGTGGGCACGGCTGCCAACACAACCTCGAAGGTGTGGTTCACGGTCGCCGACGGCGTCCTGTCGGACACCTACTGGCCGACCGTCGACGCCACCAACGTCCACACGCTCCAGTACCTGGTCACCGATGGACACACGTTCACGGACCTCCAGACGCGGGACATGACCTACAAGGTCCTTCCGGACTTCACCGGCATGAGCTGCACGGTCGTCGCCACCCCGAAGCAGGCCGCCCGCGGCTACAGCATCACCACGACCTACATCGCCGATCCTGGCCGCAACGCCGTCCTCATGCGCACCCGATTCGACGCGCCTCGCGGGGACCAGCTGTACGTCCGCCTCGATCCTCTGGCCGGCGGCACCGGTGGCGGCGGGTCGCAGAACGCCGGCGGGAACTCCGCGGTCCTGACGGGCAACGGCGTGCCGGTGGCGTTCAACACGAACACGACCACACAGGCCAGCAACCGCGACTACGCGGTGCCCACCTACATGGCGCTCGAGTCCTCGGGCGGCTTCTCGAGCGCGAGCGTCGGCTACGCCGACAGCGCCAGCGACGGTCTGACCATGCTCGGCTCGGCCCACAAGCTGACGCCCTACGACTCGGCGCCGGACGGGCACGTCACCCTGACCGCCGGCCTCTCGCTGCCGCGCGACCGCACCGTGGACCTCGCCCTCGGCTTCGGGGAGACCCAGTCTGACGCGCTCTCGACCGCCGCCGGCGCTGTGTCTCGGCGCTTCGACGACACATGGTCCCGCTATGAGGCCGGGTGGCTGCGCTATGACCACGGGCTGCGCCGCCCCTCGCTGCGACTCGGTGCCGCTGCCGTGCGCGAGTACTACGAATCGGTCAACGTGGTCAAGGCCAGCGAGGACAAGACGTTCCCCGGCGCGATCGCCGCCGGCCTCGCCTCCCCCTGGGGACAGGCGATCCCCGCGGGCAACTTCACGGGCGGCGAGCCGACCTACTTCGGTTCCTACCGCGAGGTGTTCGCGCGCGACCTCTACGAAGCGTTCGCCGGGCTGCTCGTGGCCGGCGACATCCACACCGCCCAGGACACCACCCGGTTCCTGTTCGAGCGCCAGCAGCAGCCCGACGGGTCGATGCCGCGCAACTCTCTCGAAAACGGCAAGGTCGCCCCCGATACCGGCGGCCTCCAGCTCGACGAGACCTCGTACCCGATCCTGATGGACTGGCAGTCAGGCCTCGCACACGACTCGAGTCTCTACAAGAACCACGTCATCCCGGCCGCTGACTTCCTCGTGGCGCACGGACCGTCGGACGGAGTGGAGCGCTGGGAGGAGCAGTCCGGGTTCTCCCCCTCCACGATCGCAGCCGAGATCGGGGGCCTGACCGCCGCCGCGCACATCGCGAAGGTCAACCACGATCCCCTCCACGCAGACATTTACCAGGCCACCGCGGATTACTTCGCCCGCAACATCAAGATGTGGACGCTGACCACCAAGGGGCCATACGGAACCGGCACCTACTTCCTCCGGCTGTCCAAGACCGGCGACCCGAACGCCGCCATCTCTTACAACCTCGGCAACGGGAGCATCACGGACGACCAGCGCCGGATCGTCGACCAGGGCTTCCTCGAGCTGGTCCGGCTCGGCGTGCTTCCCGCCAACGACTCGGACGTCCAGGCCTCGCTGAAGGTCATCGACGCGACGATCGAGGTCGACA
>DATIEI010000368.1:0-8288 GCA_035455845.1 Solirubrobacteraceae bacterium | reverse complement strand
CGGATCGGCGCTGGGACTTCGTACGGCGCGGGCATTGCGGAGGCGCTGATCTGCCTCGCGCTTCTCGCCGGGGCGGTCGCCCTGTCACGCTGGCCGGTGACCGGCCGGCGTGTCGCCCTGGCCGCGCTCGGCTTCGCGATCTTCGGCTTCTTCGTGGGCCTGTCGTTCACGGTCGGCTCGGGCGACACGATCGACCTCGCGTACCACGTGGTGATGCTCCCCGTGCTGATGGCCACGGCGGCGCTTGTGGCGCTCTCGGGACGCCCGGCCGGCCCGGTGCACAACTCGCAAAAGCTCACCTGAGCCCGCCGCGTCTGCAACATAAGCGCCTCGGAGGCGCTTATGTGCGGGGGGTCGGATGCTCGTGATCGGGTTTGGCGAGATAAGCACTGGAGATGCTGGTGCCATGGACCGGACACTGCTGTCCTGGAACGTCGCCGGACGGGTCAAGCGCCAGCCCGAGCAGGCCGAGCTGATTGCCGAACTTGCGCCAGACCTGGTTTGCCTCCAGGAGGTGAGGCCGACGACCGCCAACGCCTGGACGGTCGCGCTTCAAGCAGCCGGGTGGCCCCACATCGCGCTCGCCCGCTCGGACGCGCCCCCCGGCGACACCGACCGCCGACTGAGTGTGCTCACCGCATCAAAAACCCCACTCACGCAACTCGACATCGACGGGGACGTGCCGTGGCCGGAGCGGGTGCTCGCCACCGAGACCGAGGGCCTGCACCTCGTCAACCTCCACTCGCCGATCAGCCCCAAGCCGAACCTGGTCAAGGTGCGCACCCATGAGGCCCTTCACGCCTACCTGGCGCAGCGCAGCGGCCCCACCGCCCTGTGCGGCGACCTCAACACGCCCCGCCGGGAACACCCCGACGGCCGCGTGTGGACCTTCGCCCGGACCAACCGCGGCAAGCTCCGTCCCGAGCGCGGGACCCGCTGGGACCAGGCCGAGCTGGCCCTGATCAAGGGACTGGAGCCGTACGGGTTCAAAGACGCCTTCAGAACCCTGCACGGCTACGAGCGCCGAGAGCTCAGCTGGCAGTGGCAGCAGTGGGGCGGCGGCTACCGCCTCGACCATCTGATCGTCTCGAGCGAGGTGGGCGTCGAGGCGGTCGAGTACCTGCACGCCTGGCGTCAAGACGCAGGGCTCTCAGATCACTCACCACTCCTGGCGACGCTCGATTGGTAGCGTCCCCCGCCGCTATGGCCCCAAGAATCGTCCTCCTGCCCGGCGACGGCATCGGTCCCGAGATCATGCCTCCCGCCCTCGAAGTCCTGAACGCCGTCGGCGCCGAGCTCGACACCGAGGAGCACCTGTTCGGCGGCGGCTCGATCGATGCCCACGGCACCGCGCTCACCGACGAGACCCTCAACGCCTGCAGACAGGCCGACGCCGTCCTCCTGGCCGCGGTCGGCGGCCCCAAGTGGGACACCACCGACCCTGACAAGCCGCGCCCGGAGCAGGGCCTGCTCGGACTGCGCAAAGGCCTGGGCCTGTTCGCCAACCTGCGCCCGGTCAAGCCGATCCCCGCCCTGTACGACGCGAGCCCGCTCAAGCGCGAGCTGATCGAGCGCACGAACATGATCGTGGTGCGCGAGCTGACCGGCGGGATCTATTTCGGCGAGAAGACCCGGACCCAGGACCGCGCGTCCGACGACTGCGTGTACACCCGGGCCGAGATCGAGAGGATCGCGCGCACCGCCTTCACCACCGCTCAATCACGCGTCACCAGCGTCGACAAGGCCAACGTGCTGGAGACAAGCCGCCTCTGGCGGGAGGTGGTCAGGGACCTCCACAGCGCCGAGTTCCCCAACATCGAGCTCGAGCACATACTGGTCGACAACGCCGCGATGAAGCTGATCGCCGCGCCCCGCCACTTCGAGGTGATCCTGACCGAGAACATGTTCGGGGACATCCTGAGCGACGAGGCCGCGATGCTCACCGGCTCGATCGGGATGCTCCCCAGCGCATCGCTCGGCGATCCCAACACCCCCGGCCTGTTCGAACCCGTCCACGGGTCCGCGCCGGACATCGCCGGCACGGGCCAGGCCAACCCGCTCGCGATGATCCTGTCGACCGCGTTGATGCTCCGCCACGGGCTTGGCCAGGAGGCCCAGGCGGCGGCGGTAGAATCGGCCGTCGAGCAAGCGCTGGCCGAGGGGCTGCGCACACCCGACCTGGGAGGCACGGCAACTACGAAAGAGGCCACCCAGGCAGTCCTGCAACACCTTTAAGGAGTCCAAGTGGAACAAGCGGACCTCATCTGGCACAACGGCGAAATGGTTGCCTGGGAGGACGCGAAGGTTCACGTACTGACGCACGGGCTCCATTACGGGACGGGGGTGTTCGAGGGGATTCGCGCCTACGAGACCCCGAAGGGCACGGCGATCTTCCGCCACCATGACCACCTCGACCGCCTGTTCAAGTCGGCCGAGCTGTACTACATGCCGATCCCCTACACGCTCGAGGAGCTGCGTCAGGCCACCCACGAGCTGATCGCGGCCAACGAGCTGCGCGAGTGCTACATCCGCCCGATCGTCTTCCGCGGCTACGGCCAGATGGGCCTCTACCCGCTGGACGCGCCGGTCGAGGTGTCGATCGCGGTCTGGCCGTGGGGCGCCTACCTTGGCGAGGAGAGCAAGCTGACCGGGATCCGGGCCAAGGTGGCGAGCTGGCGGCGGATCCCGCACGACGCGCTGATCCCGCACGCCAAGGCCTCGGGCCAGTACCTAAACAGCGTGCTGGCCAAGATCGAGGCTTCCAAGGCCGGCTACCAGGAGGCGATCCTGCTCGACCACCACGGATTCGTGTGCGAGGGCTCGGGCGAGAACATCTACGCGGTCCGCGACGGCCAGATCCTCACCCCGCCCCACACCGCCGGCATCCTCGACGGGATCAGCCGCAAGTCGATCATCCAGATCGCCCGCGACCTCGGGCACGAGGTCGTCGAACGCGACATGGCCCGTGCCGAGCTGTACCTGGCCGACGAGGTGTTCCTGACCGGAACGGCAGCCGAGCTCGTGGCGGTCCGCGAGATCGACGACCACGCGATCGGCACCGGCGAGCCCGGCCCGATCACGCGCGAGATCCAGCGGATCTTCGACGACGCGCTCCACGGCCGTGATGCGCGCTACACCGAGTGGCTCGACCTGGTCGCAGTCCCGACCAAGGCGGCAGCCGGATGAGTCACGCGGCCTCCCCAAGGCGAGGCCGGATGCCGAGCGGAGGCCTGGCGTGACCCACATCGAGCTCTACGACACCACCCTCCGCGACGGTATGCAGGGGGAGGGGATGTCGCTGTCCGCGCAGGAGAAGCTGCGCGTGGCGCACCGCCTCGACGAGCTCGGCATCGACCTGATCGAAGCGGGCTTCCCCAGCTCGAACCCCAAGGAGATCGAGGTCTTCGACCTGCTCAGTCGCGAGTCCTTCGGCCACGCCCAGATCGCCGCATTCGGCATGACCCGTCGGCGGGGCACGAAAGCCGACGCGGATCCCGGCCTCAAGGTTCTCGCTGGCTCCGCTGCCCCGGTCTGCACAGTCGTCGGCAAGACCTGGGGCCTGCACCTACAGAAGGTGGTCAAGGTCGACCGGGAAGAGAACCTCCGCATGATCGCCGAGTCGGTCGCGTTCCTGGTGGCCCAGGGCAAGCGGGTGATCTACGACGCCGAGCACTTCTTCGACGGCTGGGCCGACGACCCGGCATACGCGATCAGCTGCGTAAAGGCCGCCGCCGAGGCGGGGGCGGACACGGTCACGCTGTGCGACACCAACGGCGGGACGCTGCCGTACGACATCGCGCAGACGGTCGGCACGGTCATCGTGGGGCTCGAGCCGACCGGCGCCCGCATCGGCATCCACTGCCACGACGACGCCGGCTGCGGGGTGGCGTGCTCGCTCGCCGCGGTCGAGCAGGGCGTCACCCACGTCCAGGGCACGATCAACGGCTACGGCGAGCGGTGCGGCAACGCGAACCTGGTCACGATCATCCCCAACCTCCAGCTCAAGCTGGGCTACGAGTGCGTGACCGACGAGCAGCTCGCGTCGCTCACCCCGGCCGCGCACTTCCTCGACGAGCTGCTCAACTTCACCCCCGACCCCGACCAGCCCTACGTCGGGCGCAACGCGTTCGCCCACAAGGGCGGCATGCACGTCGCCGGCGTGAACGTCGATCCGGCCACGTTCGAGCACGTCGAGCCCGATGTGGTCGGCAACCGGCGTGAGCTGCTGATCTCCGAGCTGTCGGGTCGCGGGACCGTGCACGCGCGGGCACGCGACGCCGGGATTTCGCTGGGCGACGAGCAGGCGGCAAACCTGGTCGAGCGGGTCAAGGACCTCGAGCACCGCGGGTACCACTTCGAGGCGGCCGACGGGTCGTTCGAGCTCCTGATCCGCAAGGAGACCGGCGAGTACGAGCCGCTGTTCCGCCTGGAGTCGTGGCGGGCGATCGTCGAGAAGCGCGCCGACGGGCGCGTCGAGACCGAGGCGACAATCAAGATCTGGGTCGACGGCGAGCGCTACGTGCGCACGGCCGAGGGCAACGGACCGGTCCACGCGCTCGACCGCGCGCTACGCGACGCCCTGGTCGAGATCTATCCCCACCTGCGCGACATCGACCTGGTCAACTTCAAGGTGCGCATCCTCGACGAGAGCAAGGGCACCGGCGCGATCACCCGGGTGTTGCTCGACGCCTCCGACGGCGATCAGGTTTGGGGCTCGATCGGCGTGTCCGAGAACGTCATAGAGGCTTCTTGGGAGGCGCTCGTCGACTCGCTCGAGTACGGGATGCGTGTCGTTGGAGGCCAGCCTCGCGACGAAGCGGCATCCACGCAGCGCTCGTGAAGCTTCGCCAGGTGAGCGAGGAGGAGATTCCGCTCGCACGCCCGGTGCTGGGCGCGGCGGAGGAACAGCGCGTGCTCGACGTACTCCGCTCGGGCCGGCTGTCGCTCGGTCCGCTGCTCGGCGAGTTCGAACGCGAGTTTGCTCCGCGGGTCGGCGCCGCCCACGCCAGCGCGGTCTCGAGCGGGACGGCCGGGCTGCACCTGGCGCTGCGGGCGGTTGGCGTCAAGGACGGCGACGAGGTGGTCACGACCCCGTTCTCGTTCGTGGCCAGCGCCAACGTCGCGGTGTACGAGCGGGCCCGGCCGGTGTTCGCCGACATCGACCCGGTCACCCTGAACCTGGATCCGGACGCCGCCGCTGCGGCCGTCACCGAGCGCACTGCGGCGCTCCTCCCGGTCCACGTCTTCGGCTATCCGGCCGAGCTGAACGCGTTCGAGAAGCTCAGGCTCCCGATCGTCGAGGACGCCTGTGAGGCGCTCGGAGCGATCGACGCCGACGGCATCCCGGTCGGCGGGCGCGGCCATCCGGCGGTGTTCGCCTTCTATGCCAACAAACAGCTCACCACCGGCGAGGGGGGCATGGTCACGATGGTCGACGCGGCCATGAAAGAGCGCATCGATTCGGAGCGAAACCAGGGCCGCGCGCCGAACATGGACTGGCTCGACCACGACCGGCTCGGCTTCAACTACCGGCTCAGCGACCTGGCCTGCGCGCTCGGCCTCGCCCAGCTCGAGCATCTGGACGACATGCTGGCGCGCCGCGCGCGAGTTGCGGCCTCCTATGGCGAGGCGCTCGCGGAGATCGAAGGTCTGCAGCTGCCGTGCCCGGACACCGGCAGCGCCCGTCGCGGCTGGTTCGTCTATGTGGTGCAGCTCCCGCCCGGTCACGACCGCGATGGGGTCGTCCGTGCCCTGGCCGAGCGTTCGATCCCCAGCAAGCCGTACTTCCCTGCGGTTCACCTGATGAGCTACTACCGCGAGCGCTTCGGCCACCGCGAGGGCGAGTTCCCGGTGTGCGAGGACGTGGCCGCGCGGTCGATCGCGCTGCCGTTCTTCCCCCAGATGACCGACGGGCAGGTCGAGCGGGTGGCCGAATCCCTGCGCGACGTACTCGGGCGGTAAGCCGTGTCTCGTTTCTCTGAACCGCAGGACGCCACGTTCCGAGCGCTGAATGACTCGCTGTCGTTCGACTGGCGGCTGGGCCCCTACGACGTCGAGCAGTCGCGCGCCCACGCCTCGATGCTGGCGGCACGGGGCATCATCTCGACCACCGAGCGCGACGAGCTTCACCGCGCGCTCGAGCAGGTCGGGCAGGAGCTGGCCGAAGGCTCGTTCCCGTACGCCGACGGCGACGAGGACATCCACTTTGCCATCGAGCGCCGGGTCACCGAGCTGGCCGGGCGGGCGGGGGGGAAGCTCCACACCGCCCGCTCGCGCAACGACCAGGTGGCCACCGACGTAGCCATGTTCGTGCGTGCCCACGCCTACCGGGCGATCGAGCAGACCGAACGGCTGGCCACCACGCTGATCGACGTCGCCGAGGCGCACATCGACTGGCCGATGCCCGGCTACACACACCTGCAGCGCGCCCAGCCCGTGTATCTGGGCCACCACCTGCTCGCCTACGCCTGGATGCTGATCCGCGACCGGGGTCGGTTCGCTGCCGCGGTGGCCGCCGCGGACGCACTGCCGCTCGGCGCGGGCGCCCTGGCCGGAGTCAACTTCGACACGGATCGTTCGTTCGTGGCGAGCGAGCTCGGCTTCCACTCGGTAATCGAGAACTCGATCGACGCGGTGTCGAACCGCGACTTCGTGCTCGACTACCTGGCCGCCGCGGCCACGTGCGCCACCCACCTCTCGCGTCTGGGCGCCGAGATCGTGCTGTGGTCGAGCGAGGAGTTCGGCTTCTGCGAGGTGTCCGACGCGTGGGCGTCGGGATCCTCGATCATGCCCCAGAAGAAGAACCCCGACGCGGCCGAGCTGCTGCGCGCCAAGGCGCCACGGGTGGCCGGTCACCTGCTTGCCCTGCACGGCGTGCTGCACGGCCTGCCGCTGACCTACAACAAGGACATGCAGGAGGACAAGGAGCACCTGTTCGACACCGCGGACACGATCGAGCTGTGCCTGGAGGCGGCCGCCGGGATGCTCGGCTCGATTCGTTTCAGTCGCGAGAACCTCGCCGCCGCGGCCGCGGACGAGATACTCGCGGCCACCGATGTGGCCGACCTGCTGGTCCGCCGGGGAGTGCCGTTCCGCGAGGCGCACGGCATCGTCGCCGGGGTCGTGCGCCGCGCCATCGACCAGGACAAGGCCCTCTCCGACCTCACCCGCGAGGAGCTGGCTGCCGTCTCTCCGCTGCTCGACGAGGAGTTCTACGCCGTGCTCCGCGACGGCGCATGGCTCGAGAGCAAGCGCTCGCAGGGCGGCACCAGCCTGGCCCGGGTGCGCGAGCAGCTCGCGCAGGCCCGCGCGGCGCTTTAGATGAAGCCGGCCTTCTACGACCGTCCGGTGCTCGAGGTGGCTCGCGACCTGATCGGGTGCGTGGTCACCCATGACGCCTGCTCCGGCGTGATCGTCGAGACCGAGGCCTATCACGACTCCGAGCCGGCCTGTCATGCGTTCGTCGGCCTGACCGAACGTACCCGGACGCTGTTCGGTCCGCCGGGCCGCGCCTACGTGTATCGCTCGTACGGCATCCACGCCCTCCTGAACGCGGTCTGCGAGCGTCCGGGGGTTGGCGCCGCGGTGCTGATCCGCGCGCTCGAGCCGCTCGACGGGATCGAGATGATGCGCGAGCGGCGCGGGGTCGAGCGGATCGAGGATCTCTGCTCGGGGCCGGGCAAGCTGACCCAGGCGCTGGGGATCGAGCTCGCCGACAACGGCTGCGATCTGGCCCGGGGGCCGGTCGTGATCGCCCGCAAGGCCCAGGCCTGGCGCGACGCTCAGGTGGCCGCCAGCAAGCGGATCGGGATCACCAAGGCCGCCGAGCTCGAGTGGCGCTTCTGCGCGGTGGGCAGCCGGTGCCTGTCTCGGCCGGCGCTGTCGCGGGTCTAGTCGCTGTAATGGGGCCTCGCCGGAATCCGGCGCCCAAGCTGGTTGCGGGCCGAGTGTGCCTGAGCCGGATTCCGCACGCTCGGCGTCCGTGGGGCCACGTACCCCGTCCGGACGGGGCTGCCCGGCCCCATGGACGCCGCCGTAGGCGGCCCCGAAATCCTGCTGCCCGTCAGCCCCCGCCGCCGATGCCGGCACCGCCGGAGCCACCACCGGAGCCGCCGCCGCCCCCGCCGGTCGAGCCGCCGCCACCGCCGGTCGTGCCGCCGGCGCCACCGCCGCCACCAGTTGTGCCGCCCGCGGTCCCGCCGCCTCCACCGGTCGCGCCGCCACCGCCGCCGGTCGCGCCGCCACCGCCGCCGGCGGTCCCCCCAGCGGTACCACCGCCCGCGGTCCCT
>DATIEI010000367.1:0-3473 GCA_035455845.1 Solirubrobacteraceae bacterium | reverse complement strand
CGAGGGTCCACTCCAGTCGCTGCGCGACGAAGTGGACGAGTTGCAGAACGCTCGGACGCCCGACGAGCAGTTCCACGAGCTCGGCGATGTGCTGTTCGCGGCGGTCAACGTGGCACGGAAACTGGCCGTCGACCCCGAGCTCGCGCTGCGCGCGGCGGCCGATCGGTTCCGGTCCCGGGTGAGCGCCGGTAGCGAGCTCGCCGCATCCGACGGCCGTAGCTGGAACGATCTCGCCCCTGATGAGCAGCTCGCGTACTACGCGCGGGCGCGCCTGATGGAAGGAGAGCTGTCCCGCCCATGAGCCAGATCGAGCACGTACACGCCCGCCAGATCCTCGACAGTCGAGGCAACCCGACCGTCGAGGTCGAGCTCAGCGTCCGCTCGGGGGCGTGGGGCCGGGCCGCGGTGCCCTCGGGCGCCTCCACGGGCGAGTTCGAGGCCACCGAGTTGCGCGACGGCGACTCGGAGTGGATGGGCAAGGGCGTGACGGGAGCGGTCGAGAACGTCAACGGCGAGATCGCCACCGCGGTGCGCGGCCAGGACGCCTCGAGCCAGGCGGCTCTGGACCGCATGCTGATCACGCTTGACGGGACACCGAACAAGTCTCGGCTGGGCGCCAACGCGATCCTCGCCGTCTCGCTGGCCGCCGCCCACGCCGCCGCGGCCGAGGAGCGGCTACCGCTGTGGCGCTACCTGGGCGGCGAGAGCGCGCACGTGCTGCCGGTCCCGATGATGAACGTGGTCAACGGCGGGGTGCACGCCGACAATGCGGTCGACTTCCAGGAGTTCATGATCGTGCCCGTGGGCGCGCCGAGCTTCCGCGACGCACTCCGGATGGGAGTCGAGACCTTCCACGCTCTGAAGAAGACGCTTCACGATCGCGGCATGTCAACCGCGGTGGGGGACGAGGGCGGGTTCGCGCCCAATCTCGGATCCAACGAGGAGGCGCTCGGAGTGCTCGTGGAGGCGATCGGCGCCGCCGGCTACGCGCCCGGCGACCAGGTGGCGATCGCGCTTGACCCGGCCGTGTCCGAGCTCTTCAAGGACGGGTCCTATGTGCTCGAGCATGAGGGCCGGACCCTGTCGGCCGCCGAGCTCACCGACTACTGGGCCGACCTGGCCGACCGTTATCCGATCATCTCGCTCGAGGACGGCATGGACGAGGAGGACTGGGACGGCTGGCGCGTGCTGACCGAGCGCCTCGGAAGCCGGCTGCAGCTCGTGGGCGACGACGTATTCGTGACCAACACCGACCGCCTCCAGCGCGGGATCGACTCCGGCGTGGGCAACTCGATCCTGATCAAGGTCAACCAGATCGGCACCTTGACCGAGACGCTCGCGGCGATCCGGCTGGCCCGCGAGAACGGATATACGGCGGTCATGTCGCACCGCTCCGGCGAGACCGAGGACGTCACGATCGCCGACCTTGCCGTGGCCACCGGGTGCGGTCAGATCAAGACCGGCGCGCCCTCGCGCAGCGATCGCGTGGCCAAGTACAACCAGCTGCTGCGGATCGAGGAGGCGCTCGGGGCCGACGCGCGCTACCCGGGGCGCAGCGCGTTCCGGTCATAACGCTTGCAGGATCCGGTTCGGCAGGAAGGAGACCGCGCGCGTCGAACGAAGGGCGCAGCGGATGCCGTCAGCTCGTACCGCCACCGCGCCGCCGCGCAGGCAAACCCGTCGCACCACGCCCGCCCGTCCGCGACGGGTGCAGGTGCAGGCACTCCGAGGCCGGGTGCGCTGGGACCGGGTGGGACGGGTCGGGCTGCTTGTCGTCCTGTGCGTGGTGGCGGGGCTCTACGTACAGCAGGGGCTGGCCTACCTGTCGGCGCGCAGCCAGGCGGGTCGGCAGCGCGCGATCGTGGAGCAGCTCACGCGGTCCAACGCGAGCCTGCGCGCGCAGGAGCGCTCGTTGAACAGCCCGGCCACGATCCTGCGCGACGCGCGGGCGCTGGGCATGGTGCGGGTCGGCGAGCATCCGTACGAGATTGTGGGGCTGCCGAAGCACTGATCCGTCCTGGGGCCAGCGGGTAGCCGGGCTGTGGTGGTACTGCGGTTCGAGGAAGCGATCGGCCTGTGGCGCGAGGGCCAGCGACGGCTGGCCGACGCCGACCCTGCGATCAGGCCGGCGCTCGAGCGGGTGACCGACGCGATCGTGGACGAGCTGCGCCGGCGGCTCGGTGGTCTGTTCACCACCGACGAGCTGGCGCGCTTCTACGGCGAGAACGGGATCGACTGGTGCTTCGACATCGCCGTGCGCGCCGCGCCGAACAATCCCGAGGCCTGGGACCTGACCACGGTGGCCGGCGCGGCGTTCGCGCGCTACGTGCGCGAAGCCGGCGACTACGCCGGCGGCGGGCGCATCGTCCGCGACGACTAGCGCCGACTACTCGTCGTTGTCGGAGTCGTCGTCACCGACGCGCCGGATCACGATCTGGTCCTCCTCGATCGTGACCTCGACCGGACGGTGACCGGCCCAGTACTCGGCGTAGATCGGGTCGTCCTGGACCGACGCGTCGAGCCACAGGCCGTAGCCCTCCTCGCCGTGGTCGAAGGTGGCCTCGAGTGCGCTGGTCTTGCGCCGGGTGCCACCCCGCCGCCCGCCCCGCCGGCCGCGCCGGCGCTTGGCAGCGGCGCGCTTCTCCTCGCCCTCGTCGTCCTCGTCCTCGTCCGAATCGCCTTCCTCGTCTTCCTGCTCGGCGCGCTGGGCCTCGGCCGCCTCGAGCTCGGCGGCGATCAGCGCATCGTCCTCGGCGCGCAGGTCGATCTCGTCGTCGAAGTCGATGCCGATGCCGGCTTCCGGCTCGCCGTTGGGCTCGAGGCCCTGCTCGCGCTTGAAGGCCTGGATCTGCTGGACGGTCACCTCGAGCTGGTGGGCGATCCATGCGTCGGTGCGGCCCTGCCGGACCCAGGCACGTATCCGGTTGAGCTCGGGGCGTAGTGATCGTCGCGCCATTTCGGCGCGGAGGTTATTACAGCCGGCCGCTGGAACGCGTCACGCACGGCCGGCCACTCGCGCACGGACGGATGCTCGATCGGGCTCCGTTGAGCCTTGTGTGCGACAGATGCCAACCGGTATGCTGGCCTCGGCGGACCGGAGGCTCGTGGAGACGCGCTTTTCCGGACGCTCGTTTGACACACCAGGCGAAGCAGGGAGGCACATCCCCAATGTTGGTACTAACCCGCAAGTCCAACCAAAGCATCATGATCGGCGACGACATCGAGGTCTCCGTACTGGCGATCATGGGCGAGAAGGTGCGAATCGGGATTCAGGCACCGCGTGACATCCCGGTATTCCGCAAGGAGGTTTATCTGGAGATCCAGCAGGAGCGCATGGGCTCCGGCAAAGGCGCGCGCGAAGAGGTCGACGCCGCGCTGCGTGGCCTGGGAGAGGGCACTTAGCTAACTCCCTGCGCGGCGAGCGGCGTCCGGGGGAGGGAAACCCCAGGGACCGAGTTAGCCGAGCAGGTAGT
>DATIEI010000366.1:0-15121 GCA_035455845.1 Solirubrobacteraceae bacterium | reverse complement strand
TCGCTGTGGGGGGGGAGCCTCCGCCCCCGACTCTACGCTCGTGACACTAGCTCCCGACGCCGACGGGCTCCCGGTCCTGAGCCTCGATCGGTGCCGGTGCTGCGACCACGGTTCCGGCCTCTCGTCTACCGTGCCGGCGTGCTGGGCCGGCCCGGTGTCGAAGGCGAGCCGCGGGGCCCACGTACACCTTCGGCGTGGCTGCGGTGACGATGATGCCGACCTCGGCCTGTTGCGGCGAGTGACTGTACTGCTTCACCAGCGAGCCGAAGACATCCGAAATCGACTCGTTGAGCGCTTCGGGCTGATCGCACCAGACAGTGTCATGGTGTACTCCCGATTGTTAAATGACCTTGCTTGTGAATATGCGGTAACGGCCGAGTGCGCGCTCGAAAGGACGGGATACCGTCACCGCGCCAGTAGACGGGTCCGGTCGTGAAGCTGGCGCCCTCTGCTTCGTTCGACGGCCTGTGCAATGCACGTGCAGCAGGCTCCGAGGCGGAACACGGTACTCCTACACGTGCGCGGGCGTCAAGGCTATGTGACGACCGTTAACAATGTGTAATAGGCTTCGGAAAAACACCGATTAGGAGCACTAATGGTCAAGCTTGTTGTCAGCTATGGCACGCCGGAAAACCCGTCGGCGTTCGACCAGCACTACGCCGAGACGCACGTGCCGCTGGTTCACAAGATCCCGAACCTCCGGCGCTTCGAGGCGGGCAAGGTCCTGGGAACTCCGGATGGCTCCCCGGCCCCCTTCTACTTCATGGCCGAGCTCTGGTTCGACAGCGCGCAGGACCTCGAGGCAGCGATGGGGAGCGCCGAGGGACAGGCCGCCGGAGCCGATGTCGCGAACTTCGCCAGCGGCGGGGCGACGTTGATGATCGCGGAAGCCTGAGAGCCCGTCGACTACTCGCAGAAGGGGATCGCCGGGACTCCGATGATCGTGACCCGGTGGGTCATCGTGTCCACCGCGAACTGCAGCCGCCCGCCCCCGTTCTTGGGGATCCGGACCAGCGTGATTGCGAAGGTGTGCTCGGTCGAGTGGTCGACCTTGGCCTTCGGATAAGCCGCCTTGATCTGCGGGATGGTGGCGCCGATCCCGACACCGCGTGCGGTGGCTCCGCCGCGGATGCTGATGTCGACGACCTTGCGCGGCGCGCTCATCGTGAAGTCGACGCCCCCTTTGAGCGGAGCGCGCAGCGACGCAGAGCGCGCGTTTGGTCCGGCCAGCTCGCAGCCTTTGCCGATGCGACCGACGAGATGCCGGCCGCGAAGCTGCGCATAGGTCTCGCCGAGCTTGACGCCATCGACGCCGGCCGGCGTGATCTTGGCCGCAGCCGCAGCCGCGGCCGCGGCGCCCGCCGGCGGCTGGGCAAACGCAGCGTCGACTGCGGGCGCGGCGAGTGCCGAAGTGCACGCGATCACCGCGCATGCGCCGGCCACGCGCCGTTTCGAGATGGCCGCGGGAAGCGTCATCGAGTAGGTAGGGAGGCTACCTACCGTCGCGCCTAATCGCAAGCCGGACGGCGGTGATGGGGGAGACCCCATGTCCGCTGCGGCGCTGGAGCGGTTGCTCTGGAGGGGGACTCACGGCGTGCGCGCCGACATCGGGTAGGAAGGCGGGATGCACGGAATCGAATTGATCGTCGCGTTGCTGCTCGCGTCCACGGCGCTGGCCGGGCTGGCGCGGGCGATCAACGTGCACTACGCGATCGTGCTCGTGCTGGGTGGCCTGGTCGTGGGGCTCCTGTCGGGGAGCTCGGCGCCGCGCGTGGATCCAAACGTCGTGCTGTTCGTGTTCCTGCCGCCGCTGATCTACGCCGCGTCGTTTGGCTCCTCCACCCAGGACCTGCGGGCCCACGCCCGCCCGATCGGCTTGCTGGCGATCGGCCTGGTGCTGGTCACGATGGGCGCTGTAGCCGTGGTCGCCCACACGGTGTCGCATATCGCGTGGGGGCCGGCCCTGGTGCTCGGCGCGATTCTCGGCGCGACCGATCCGGTGGCGGCAACGTCGGTTCTGCGACGGCTGGGGGCGCCGGATCGGATCTCGACGATCCTCGAGGGCGAGTCGCTGGTCAACGACGGCACCGGCCTCACCGTCTACAAGCTGGCGGTCGCCGCGGTGGTCTCGGGGCACTTCTCGGTGGGCGCCGGGATCATCAAGTTCGTCGCGGTGTCGGTCGGGGGAGTGGTCATCGGCCTGATCGCCGGATGGGTGTCGGTGGCGGTGCGTAAGCGCATCGACGATCCGCCGATCGAGATCAGCATCTCGCTGCTCACCGCCTATCTGGCCTACATCCCGGCCGAGCGTCTCGGCGCGTCGGCGGTGCTGGCCGCCGTCGCGGCGGGCCTGTACACGGGAGCGCGGAGCGAGCTGATGCTCTCGCCGACTTCGCGGCTGCGCACGCTTGGGTTCTGGGAGGCCCTGACGTTCGTGCTCGAGGCGGTTCTGTTCCTGCTCATCGGTTTGCAGCTCCCGCACATAACGCGCGGGCTCTCCGTGGGAACCCCACTCCTCTGGGCGGCAGCCGTCGTGGCCACGTTGATCGGGGTCAGGATGTTCTGGATGTTCGGGGTTCCGCTCGTGTCCCGCGTCCTGCGGCCGCGCGGCGGTGAGCCGGCCGACACCCACGCGGAGCTCCTAGTCCTCGGCTGGAGCGGGATGCGCGGCGGCGTCTCGCTCGCTGCGGCGCTGGCGCTCCCCCTGACCGCGGCCGGCCACGCCTTCCCCGACCGCTCCGAGGTCATCTTCATCGCCTACGTCGCGATTGCAGTGACGCTGGTCATCCCCGGCCTGACCCTGTCGCCCCTGGTTCGCCGCCTCGGAGTCAGCGAGGAGGAGGCGCTGGCCAGGGAGGAGGCCCGGGCGCACGTGGCGCTCGCCCACTCGGCGCTCCGGCATATCGACGAGCTCGCCGAGCACGAGGACCTGTCGGAATCGATCGCGGACCCACTGCGGATGACCTTCGAGCAGAGGATCCATCGCCTCGAGCCCGAGATCGACGACGACGCCACCGACGGCGACGAGGCGGAGACGGCCCGCCGGATCCGCGGGCTGAGACGCGAGTTGATCGCCGTGGAGCGCCGCCGGCTCGGCGACCTTCGCCGGCGTGGGGAGATCTCGGCCGAGTCGGTGCGGCGGATCGAGCACGAGCTCGACCTCGAGGAGTCGCGCCTCGGGGGTTAGTCACTCCTCAACGTGAGGGGAATCACGGGATCACGTTGGCCGATCCGGACGGGTTCCGCGTGGTCTCGTAGGAGAGCCGTGGGAGGCTCAGCCCGGCGCGCCGACGCGGATGAGCTCGAGCGTGTTCTGCTGAACGCGCTCGAGGGTCATCGTGAAGCTGGGCGAATAGAGCGACAGGTGGTCGAAGTCGTCCTCGCGACGGGCGATGCCGGCGCGCACCTGCTCGGGCGTGCCCGCGACGCCGATGGCGTCGAGCATCTCGTCGCTGACCGCGGCGATCATGGCCTGGTTGTCGCGGTCGGCGAACGCCTTGCGGATGCGCTCGGCCTCGGTGGCGAACCCGCTCGCCTCGAGCATCGGAGCGTAGGCGCGAGGCGCGGCGTAGAACGCGAGTTGGCCCGCGAGCTCACGGCGAGCCACCTCCTCGTCGTCGTGAACCGAGCACAGGAGCATGCCGACGACCTCGACCTCGCCCGGGTCGCGTCCGGTCTTTTCCGCCCCCTTGGCGATCGCGGGCCGGACCACCTCGTGGACGTAGCGTGAGCTGAACGTCGGATGGCAGACGAGCCCGTTGGACACCCGGCCGGCCGTCTCGATCATCCGCCGGTTGACCCCCGCGGTGTAGATCGGGATCTGGTCGCGGACCGGCGGGAGAACTTCGGCCGTCGCGGTGAGGTTCATCGAGTAGAACCGGCCCTCGTGGCGGACCGGACCCTCGTGGAGCTTCCAGATCCGTCTGAGCAGCGGAATCAGCTCCTCGAGACGCACGGCGGGCGACTCGGGGTCGCTGATGCCGTGCCAGCCGATCTGCATTCCCTTGGTCCCGGTGCCCAGACCGAGCACGAGCCGGCCGCCGCTCAACTCGTCGATGCCGCGCGCCTCGTTGGCCAGGATCAGCGGCGAGCGGCCGACCGCGTAGGCGATCGCGCTACCGACGCGGCACGTCCTCGTGTGCTGGGCCATCGCCGCGAGCGCGACGATCGCGGAGCGGTCGTTGAACTCGCTGGTCCAAGCCGCGTCGAGCCCCGCGGCGTCGGCGGCCGCGGCGATCTCGATCGTGTCGGCCATCCGGCCGGCCAGCACGCACACCCCGCGACTCGCCATGCCTGGACGCTACCAGCGTGCAACGCCGCGTTCCTGTCCGGCAGACGGTCGTGCTAGCGTCGGAGTTAGCTGCACACGGCCGCAACTCCATTCGGGGTCATGCGGTTAAGGGATCACCGGCGGCGTTGCCGGCAGGGGTCCTGTGACGTCGTGGCCGGCTGCAGCGCCACCGTGGAACTCGAGCGCCTTGACGGGCGGGAAAGTGAGCCCTCGAATGTCCAGACGAATGTCGCGCGTGTTGGTGTCGATCGTTTGCGCGATCGGCTTCGGCACCGCGGTGCCCGCGGCGTCGGCCGCCGTGGCCATCGGAATCGGTGACGGGAGTCCGGCGATGTTCTCCGACCCCCGCTTCGCCGCGCTCAACGTCACGACGGCCCGCGACGTGATTCCGTGGGACATCGTCACGCGGAAGGCGGATAAGGGGGATCTGGCCTACTTCCGCGCTTGGCTGCGCGCCGCCGAGGCCGCTCACGTAAGTCCGTTGATCTCGTTCGGCGCCGACTACACCAACCCGGCGGCCAACTACGTGCCGTCCGTGGGCCAGTACACGAGAGCGGTCAAGGCGTTCCTCAAGGACTTTCCGCAGATCAAGTACTACACGGCGTGGAACGAGCCCGACTTCTCCTACCGCAAGCTGGCCCGCGAGCCGTCGCTCGCCGCCAACTACTTCAACTCGCTGTGGGGCCTTTGCCGGCGCCACTGCACCGTTATCGCCGGAGACCTCTACCTGCCCGCCAAAGGGACAGCCTTCATCGACCACGCTGCGGCGACGCTGAAGCCGTGGTTGAGCGCCTACGTCAAGGGCCTGCACCACAAGCCGGCGGGATGGGCTCTGCACGACTACACCGAGATCCGGGGGCGGAACACCTCACAGCTGCGGATCCTGTTGTCGCTGACCAAAGGCCCGGTCTGGCTGGATGAGACCGGCGGCGTGCTCCGGCGCGGTCACTGGACCTACAAGAACCAGAGCGCCGCGGCCGCGGCCAAGGACGAGAGCTATCTGCTCTCGCTAACCAGGCGCTACCACCGGATCGCGCGGATCTACCACTACCAGTGGCAGGCCAACCCGCTGGCGGGTTGGGACTCGGGTCTGATCGACGCCAACGGTAAGCAGCGTCCGGCTTACAACGTGCTGCTGAAGTGGATCAAGTCGCACCATTAGACGCGTGTGTGTGGGGCCGGCTACCGCCGGTCCCACACACAATCCAGGAGCGCCGCGTCAGTTGCAGCGACCGAAGCCGCTGTCGCGGTAGGTAGCCGGCGTCCCGGCCGGGGCGGTCGGGCTCTCCATCGCGGACTCGTAGTCCCACCGGTAGCCGTCGGGCGCCAGCACGAGCTCCATCACCCCGTAGTACTGATCGGCCCAGGCCTGGAGGTTCGGCGTGGTCGGGATGACCGTGTCCAGCCCTTCACCCCCGGTCCCCACGATGAATTGGCGGATGCCGTGGCGCGGATCCGAGTTGCCTGCGGGGTCCATCGGCGCGAACCGCGAGTACACGTGGTCGTGGCCGGTCAGGATCAGCGTTGCCGGGAGATGGTCAGGGTGAAGGTGTACGCCGCGAAGGCGGCGACGGTCCAACGGGACCCGTCCCCACCACCACTCAGGACGCCACCAGCCAGCTGCTCTTCGAGCAGCAGCGAGAGCTCATCCACGGCAGCTGGTGGGCGCAGGTCCGCCTCCCGCTCCGCCCGGCCGGGCAGATCGGCTGGGTGCCTGAGCGGGCCCTGGGCGCGCCGCAGACCGTCCACACCTACCTGGTCGTCTCGACCGAGAAGACCACGCTGGCCCTGTACCGCAACGGCAGGGTCATCTTCACCACGCGGGTGGGGACCGGCAAGCCGAGCACTCCGACCCCGCACGGGCAGTTCTACATCCGTGACCGGCTCGACGGCTTCTCCTACGGCAGCATCTACGGGCCGCTCGCGTTCGGGACCTCCGCGCTCTCGAACGTCGAGACCGACTGGCCGGGCGGCGGCGTGATCGGCATCCACGGCACCAACGAGCCCTCCCTGATCCCCGGCCACCCCTCACACGGCTGCATCCGCCTACCAAACTGGGAAATCGTCAAGCTCGCCAAGCTGCTCCCGATCGGCACCCCACTCACCATCGAATAACCAGCACCGCGCGCGGCGCCGCGAGTGAGGACCGCCGCCGTCATGATGGTTGGGTGAGACCCGGGCGGAGGCGGCAATGAGCGAAGCCGTCGCGGTGGTCGTGCTGGGCGCGAGCCTGCTCGCGGCGATCGCGCGGTGGCGGTGGGCGCCGGACTGGGCCATCGCCGCGGGAGGCGCCATGCTGCTCGTGGCGCTCGGGGTGCTCAGCACATCGGATGCCCGCTCGACGCTGCGCGAACTGGGCCCGACCGTGGGGTTCCTCGCCGCGCTGCTGGTGCTGGCCGACGGGTGCCGGCGCGCCGGCATGTTCGATGCGCTGGGCGCGTTGATGGCCCGCGGCTCGCGGGGGCGTCCCGGGCGCCTGCTGGCCATGGTGTTCCTGGTCGCCGCGGGGACGACCGCGGTGCTCAGCCTCGACGCCACGGTCGTGCTCCTCACCCCGATCGTCTTCGCCACCGCGGCGAGGCTGCACACGAATCCCCGCCCGCATGTCTATGCCTGCTCCCACCTGGCCAACAGCGCGTCGCTTCTGTTGCCGGTCTCGAACCTGACCAACCTGCTCGCCTTCCGGGCCAGCGGCGTGTCGTTCACCCGGTTCAGCGCGCTGATGGCGCTTCCGTGGCTGGCCGCCCTGCTGGTCGAGTGGCTGGTTCTGCGCGCGTCGTTCGCGGGCGAGCTTCGGCGTCCCGCGATGCGCGCGAGCCGGCCCGCTGACCGCCCGGAGATGCCGTGGTTTGCGGTGGGCGTGGTCGCACTGACGCTGGTCGGATTCGTGGTCAGCTCGCCGATCGGGATCGCGCCGGTGTGGGTCGCCGCCGCCGGCGCGCTCGTGATGTCCCTGCGCGAACGGCCTCGCCCGCTCGAGCTCGTGCGCGCTGCCGAGCCGGGGTTCCTCGTGTTCGTGTTGGGTCTGGGGATCGTCGTGCAAGGCGCGAGCCTGCACGGTCTCTCGAGCGCGGTCGATTCGCTTCTGCCTCACGGCGTTGACCTGCCGGCGCTCCTGGCGGTGGCGGTGATCAGCGCCGTGGTGGCCAATCTGCTGAACAACCTGCCGGCCACGCTGATCATCCTGCCGGTGGTCACGCTGAGCGGACCGGGCGCCGTGCTGGCCATGCTGGTCGGTGTCAACGTCGGCCCGAACCTCACCTACGTGGGATCGCTGGCCACGCTGCTCTGGCGGCGAATCGTGCACGCCCATGACGAGGAGACCGACGTGGGGGAGTTCACGCGCCTTGGCTTGCGGACGGTTCCGCCGATCTTGTTGGTCTCGACCGTCGCCTTATGGTTGGCTCTGCAGGTGGTGTGATGCGCGTCGTCGTCTGGATAGCCGAGGACACCTGGGAGGGGTGCGTCGACCGCGCCCGCGCCCTGCTTGCAGAGGACGCCGAGATCACGCTGCTGCACGTGGCACCCAGCGACGTCGAAGCGCTCGCATCGCACGGCGGAGCCCGATTGCTGGGCCGCCATCCGCCACCGCCTCCCGGACCGCCGCTGCGAGCCATCGCCGAGGAGGAGGCTCGGTCGCTGCTTGCGGCGGCGCGAGACCGACTGGGGCGACCGGCGGAGACCCTCGCACGCCGCGGGAAGATCGAACGCGAGGTGCTCGAGGCTTGTGTCGGCGCCGACCTGCTCGTGCTCGCGCGCGACGGCGAGCCGCGCCTGGAACCCAAGAGCGTCGGTCCGCGCACCCGGTTCGTCCTCGACCACGCGCCCTGTCAGGTTCTGCTCGTCTGGCCCGAGGCCCCCCCGAGCCTCGACACGATTAAGCTCCCTCCACACCTGCGGTGAGCGTGACACAGACAGCATTGCTGATCGAGGTCGCAGAGAGCGGCCCGCTGGAGCGCGTCGACGACCTGCTCGGCCGCGGAGCACTGGCCTGGGAAACGGGCGTGCTGGAGGCGGCCAAGCGGGGCCGGGGACCCGATCGCGACGCGATTCTCGCCCTGCTCGCCCGCCCGGTGATCCGCGATCCCGAGTTGCGCGACGCGGTGGCGGCCATCCACGCGGGCGACCTCGCGGCGATCGAGCGTCTCCGACCCGAGTTGCTGCATCGCCGCATCGTCGAGCCCGAGGAGTACGGCGACTCGTACTTCCACGATCCGATGCTGTTGTGGTTCGTGGCCGGCAACCCCGGGCTGCGCCGGCTGCCGGACAACATCGCGCTCGTGACGCGCGTCCTGCTGGCGATCGGCCCGGCGCAGGCCGATCGCGACTACACGCTGGAGCTCGTGATGACGAGCGCGCTGGCCCGGGAGCAGGGTCACCAGATCCCGCTGATGCATGAGCTCCTGGAGGGCGGCGCGACTGCGACGAGCAAGGCGGTGGCAATGGCGCTGGCCCACCAGGAGCTCGACGCGGTGCGCGAGCTGATCCGCCGCGGGCACCCAATGACCGCACCGATCGCCGCCGCGCTCGGCGAGCTGCGTGCGCCTCCGCGCCAGGAGGCACAGCTGATGCTGGCCCTCGCGGTGATCAATGACCAGGTCGAGTCGGCCCGTGTGGCGCTCGAGGCCGGCGCCGATGTCAACGCATTCCTCCCGATCCACGAGCACAGCACCGCACTCCACCAGGCCGTGCTGACCGACGACCCCGAGTTGATCGCCCTGCTCATCTCCCACGGAGCCCGCCGGGACATCAAGGACACCGTCTGGGACGGCACGCCGCTCGACTGGGCGATCCACGAGGAGCGTCCGCGGGCGCGAGCGTTCCTCGAGGCGTGAACCCGCCGGCGGGCGCTACTGCGGAGCGTTCGGGATCTCGCGCTCGATCCACCGCATGATCACGTCGATGACGCAGCGCGTGGATGAGGGTGCCACGCCCTCCCACGCTAGCGCGGCGCCCTTCCCCAGCAGCTGACCATGAGCGGGGCGAAGCAGACCGTGTGGCCGTCCCGCAACAGCGCGTGAAACGCGATGAGGTCGGCCTCGTCGACGAGCCCCGAGGACAGCAAGTGCGGAGCGAACTGGTCGGCGAGCAGCTCCCACTGGGGTACGCCGAGCACCGGGTCGGCGTCGACCTGGATCGATTCCGCGCGCGTGCCGACCTCGCTGAGGCCGGCGGCTCGCAGCCGACGGGGCAGCGAGCGCCCGTAGTGCGGGTCGTAGCCGTGGCGGCAGAGCACCGACCGGATCGCGCTGGCCACGCGGCGATGGACGTCCGAGGGAGGGTCGAGGACCATTGCGGTAGCCCAGTCGAGGTCTTCGACGAGCACCCAGCCGCCCGGCTTGGTGGCACTGATCATGTTGCTGAGCACGTCGCCCCGGGCCGGAAAGTGCTCGAGCAGGAGGCGAGCGTGCACCAGGTCGAACTCTCGTGGCGGCAGCGGCTGCTCGGTGACGTCGATCGCGCCGGTCTCGAGCCCCGCCGCGGCCAGCGGCTCCAGGAAGCGAGTGTCGACGTCGAGCGCGAGGACGGACCCCGTGGGGGCCACGCGTTCGGCGAGGGCGAGCGCCAAAGTGCCCGTGCCCGCGCCGACGTCCAGGCACCGCCAGCCCGGGGAGAGCCCGAGCCGCTCACAGACAGCGAGCGAGCCGGGGTCGTACAGCGCGGTGAGGCTATCCAGCCGGTCGCGCTCGGCGTGCCAGTTGGGGTCGAGGGCGTACTCGGCGGTCGGCTCGGTGGTGATTGGGGTGGTCATACTCGCTCCGTGGGCTGGGGAATTGACATCGGCCCGGCGATGCTCCCAGGCCCGCGGCGGCCTGCCTATTGGTCAGATGCTCATTAATCCGGCGCGGGCCGCCTAAAGATCTCGGGCGCCGGTCCTAAAGAGCTGCCGTGTGCGGCCCGGCCAATATGCTGCGCCTGTGTCCACCAACCCCAAGCCGGCGGAGGGCGCTCGCTGGGCGACATTCGACTGCTATGGAACGCTGGTTGACTGGCGCGCCGGGATTCGGGCCGAACTGGAGCGGCTGCTGGGGGCCGAGCACGGCGAGTCGCTTCTGGCCCGCTATCACGAAATCGAGCCGCGGGTTCAGCGCGAGCACCCGGACGCGCGTTACCGCGTCGTGATGGCGACCGTGCTCGCGGAGCTGGCGCGCGAGAACGGCCGTGAGCTCGCCGCCGGGGACGAGGATGCGCTCGCCCGCTCTCTACCTCGCTGGCCGGTGTTCGCAGAGGTGTCGGCGGAGCTGGCGGAGGCGCACCGGCGGGGATGGCGGCTCGTGATCCTCTCGAACAGCGACCGGGATCTGATCGACGCCTCGATCGAGGCGATCGGAGTGCCGTTCGCGGGCGCGATCGTGGCCTCGGAGGTCGGCTCCTACAAGCCCGCGCATGGACACTGGCGCGCGTTCTACGAGGCGACCCGTGCCGATCGCGCGCGGCACGTCCATGTTGCCCAGAGCCACTATCACGATGTCGTGCCGGCGCACGATCTCGGGATTGCCACGGTGTGGATCAATCGGCTGGGCGAGCTCGTGGAGCCGCCCCCGACGCGCGAGCTGCCGGACCTTCGCGGGCTCGCCGACGTGCTCGACGAGCTCGTCGCCTAGGGTCGGTTCGTGGGGACACGACGATCGCGACCACGGTGCCCGACCTGCAGCTGGGCGACGCCGAGAAGCGCGCCGCCATCCCGGTCCTCGCTTAGGACACCGCGGTCGCCTCGTGTATCGCGAGCTGCTCGGCGAGGCGCTCCATCGCCTGCTGGTTGCCCCGGCGCAGGATCGAGCGGATGAGCGGAGCAGCGATGCGGTCGCTGACCAGCGGACGGCGCCACGCGTACTCGAACGCGATTCGGGTGTGGCCGTCGGGCAGCTCATCGAGTGTGTAGGTCCCGGTGCCTATGCGCTTACCGCCGGCGCTCACGTTCTGCTCGACGATCGTTTTCGGGCGCTCGGCGGCGATCACCTCGATGTCGACCTTCTCGCTGCGGCCGCCTGCCTTGACCGTGACCCTGGCTTTCGAGCCGATGCCGCGGTCGGAGCCGGAGTACTCCCAGTCCCGGAGCATGTGGTTGGTGAAAGGCTCGTGGTTGCTCATCACGTCGAGGAAGTCGAAGACGTGCTCGCGCGGGGAAAGGACGTCGATGGTGACTCGAACGGGTTTCATGTACCACATGGTACACTAGCCGCTCATGGATGACAAGGGCCCTCGCGAGCGTCTGCTCGACGGAGCGATCGACTACGTCGCGCAGCACGGCCTGTCCGACGTCAGCCTGCGCACCCTTGCGGCGGCGTTGGGCACCAGCCACCGAATGCTCATCCACCACTTCGGCTCCAAAGAGCGGCTTTGGGTGGAGATCGTGCGCACCGTGGAAGCGCGGCAGCGCGAGCTTCTGGCCGAGATCCTCCCCGATCCGGAGCAGCCGATCGCCGAGGCGATGCGGGCCTGGTGGAAGCACATCTCCGATCCGGGGCTGTGGCCGAACGAGCGCCTCTTCTTCGAGATCTACGGTCAGGCCCTCCAGGGGCGCCGGCACACCGTCGAGCTTCTCGACGGCATCGTGGACGATTGGCTCGATCCGGTCACCGAGATCAACCTGTCGCTCGGGATTCCCCGGCGCGCCGCGCGAGCCCACGCCAGGCTCGGAGTGGCCGTCACCCGGGGACTGCTCCTGGACCTATTGGCCACTCACGACGTGGCGGGCGTCGACGACGCGATGGATGCCTTCATCGACGTGTACACGACGTGGCTCGAGCAGGCCGTCCGGAACCGACCATGAAGCTCAGTCGATCGAGTACCCATCCTGGCCCAGCCGTGCGAACGCCGCCCCGAGCGCGGCGTCGGACCGGCTGATTGCCGTGCTCGCAGCTGCGTACTCGCGACCGTCGTGATGGGCTGCGGCCTGCGCAAGCGACGCGTAGGCGGAACCGAGCCGTTGCAGAGCGGCGACGATCGCCGCGTTCGCGTCCGCCCCGACCGGACCTGGTGACAGTCGCGCGGCGGCCTTGGCCGCATCGTCGTGGGCCTGCGCGAGCCGGCGTGCCGCCGCTGCCTGATCGGCCGGACGCCGCGCTCCGGCAAGCCGGCGCCCATCGACGCCGCGCGCGGCGTCGAGCGTTGCGACCACGCCGCCGAGCGACGTCGCGAACGCGGGATTCGCGGTCAGCGTCAGCGCCGCCGCGGACTTCAGCTGCAGCGACCCGACGGCGCGCTCGCACGTTGAGGCGAACACCGTCGCGTCCACGGTGGGCGCGATGCACGACGCGATAACGGTTCCCGCCGTCGTGGGGAGCGCATACACCGTCTCGGGCGCGGCCGCGCCTTGCGGCAGCAGGTTCAGATACCGGCGGAAGAAGTGTGACCCGAGCTTGACCGCGGCGCCTTGAGGTGGTGCGGCCAGCGTCGCCCCGAGCCCCTTCGGCAGGAGCGTCGGATCGGTCGCGGTCGTCGTGCCGACGAACAGCATGCCCCCGCCCTCGCGCGGCACGAGCGCGACCGGGGCGGACAGTCGCAGCGACGCGGGCGCCGGGTCGGTCGCGCCGGCGGTCCGCCACACGTTCGGGTAGGAGATCGCGATGTGGCCCGCGGAAGCGGTCCGGGTCAGCGCGAGCGCCTGGGTCGGCGCGCGATGCGGTTCGGGCGACACGATGAACCCAACCGCCGCGGCGATGGCCGCGATCAGCGCTGGGATCAGCACGCGGGCCGGTGACGGCGACGCAGTGACCCGATGTGCCGGCTCGTCCTGGACGTCCGGCTCCCGTTCGGGCTCGGGTTCGGGTTCGGGTTCGGGCTCCGGTTCGGGTTCGGCGTCGGGTTCAGGTTCCGCTTCGAGCTCGGGTTCAGGTTCGGGTTCGGCCTCGGACTCCGGCTCGGGCTCCGCGACCACGATCGGCTCGGGCTCGACAACCTCCGGCTCGGGTGCCACAACCTCGGGCTCCGCCACCGCCACCCGCTCGGGCTCAGGAACCGCCTCGAGCTTTGGTCGGCCGGGATCGAACGTGACGAACGCCGCCGGCACCTCGCTGGGCTTCGGCGTCGGCGTGACGATCGAGACGTGGCTCTCGAACGGCGCCGGCGTGAGAGGGTCGGCCTCCACGGCGTCGGAGCGATCGGCGAGCACGCGGGCATCGCGGCGCCACAGCGGCCCGAGCAGTCGCACGATGATCTCCTCAAGCGACTCCCAGGCGTCGAGCGCGTGCCGGACGCGCAACGCCGGGTCCTTGACCAGCAGTGAGTCGATCCACTGGGAGAGCCTGAGGTCGACGCTGGGCTCGAGCTCCACCGCCGACGGGATCGGCTCGTTGACGTGGCGCATGAGTATCGCGAGCGGCGAGTCCGAGTCGCTGAACGGTGGCCGCCCGACGATCAGCTCGTAGGTGAGCACCCCGACCGAGTACAGATCCGTCCATGGTCCGACCTCACCGGCCATCGCCTGCTCGGGGGCCATGTAGGTCGGTGTGCCGACGGTCATCCCGGTGGCGGTCACGTAGTGCGTGCCCGCGCGCTGCGTGGCCCGCGCGATGCCGAAGTCGGCGATCTTGACCCGCCCGTCGGCGGTCACCATCACGTTCTCGGGCTTGAGGTCGCGGTGGACAATGCCGGCCGCCTCGGCGTGGGCGAGCGCGGCCAGGATGCCTTCGAGTACGCCGGCGATCTGCGCGAGCGAGAGCTGCCTGACGTGCGGCCGAAGCGAACCGCGCGGGACCAGCTCCATCGCTATGTACGGAGTGCCCGCGTGCTCGAAGTACTCGTGCACGGTGACGATGTTCGGGTGGTTCAGTGATCCGGCGAGCCGCGACTCGCGCAGGAACCGATGGGCAAACTCCGCCGAGTTCGCATGGAAGCTGCTCAGCTCCTTAAGGGCGACCTGTCGATCGAGATCGGGCTGACGAGCGGCGTACACGATCGCCATGCCGCCACGACCGATCTCGCGCAAGATCTCGTATCGACCAACTGTGCGCATCTCACTGCCCGCCGTGCACGACGCCGGAGCCGCCGCCGTTCGACGTCGCGCCGCCGGGGTTGTGCACCACGCCGGTCGTCGGCGTGGTCGGCGGTGGAGGTGGCGGCGGCGTGCGGACCACGGTAGGGGTGGTTGAAACCGTCGGGGTGGTGGGGGTCGATGCCGGCGCGGTCGCCGCGGTCGTGGTCTTAGGTCGGCGGGGCGGCGCGGGTCGCGGCTTGAGCGCCGGCGTCGGGACGGCTTTCGCCAGCGCGGGCAACGACGCGCGGGTCGCCGGCACGGCGACCGGCGACGCGAGCGAAGTCGCGGTCTGGGGACTGGAACTCGACTTGGTGGCCATGCCCACCCCGAACGCCGCGGCGAAACCCAGGACCGCCGCGACGGCTGCGCTAAGCGGTGCCGCTGTTCTCAATTTGGATGTCTCCCAGCTCGTTGTAGGTGCCGTGCAGGTTCGCGCCGCCGCCGTAATGGCTGCTGGCCCAGTCGCTGTTGGCGATCGCGGCCATCTGCTCGTCGGGGCTGTGGCCGACCGAGTTCAGGATCGCCCGGATGCTCGAGCTCGCCCCGCCCCAATCGCCTTTGAGGAACTTCGCGCTCTGTTCGGCCGCGCTGATCGGATCGCCGAACTCCTTATCGAAGGCGATCTTGCCCGCGCCGCTGTCGAAGTAGCCGATGTTCAGCCAGTTGAAGTTCGACGCTGCCTCGCGGCCCTGCGCCGCGCTTCCGGACTCCTCGGCCAGCTCCCAGGCGGCGACCACGCGCGGATCGAGACCCGTCAGTTCGGCCAGCCGGCCGGCGAACTTCGCCTGGCCGGGTGTGAGCAGCGACGAGTTGACCGAGATCGAGCCGCCGGACATCGCCGCCGGGACTTG
>DATIEI010000365.1:0-16056 GCA_035455845.1 Solirubrobacteraceae bacterium | reverse complement strand
CACGGACTCCTCAAGCTCGCGGCGGATCCGCGCCTGCGTCCACGGGGGTTTCTGTCGCGTGTGTGTCGGCTGAGTCAACTCGACGGTGGAGTCGTCGGTACCGGCACCGCGTTCAGACAGTCGCGCACGACATCTTCGGCTTGGACGCGCTGCACCCACAACTCCGGCCGGAGGGCGAGCCGGTGCCCGAGGGCTGGAACGGCGACCGCCTTGATGTCGTCCGGTACCACGAAGTCCCTACCGTCGAGAAGCGCCTTGACGCGGCCGAGCTTCATCAGCGCGAGCGTGCCGCGCGGACTGGCGCCGACCTGGACGCTCGGGCTCTCGCGCGTGGCGGCGACCACGTCGACGATGTAGCGGCCGATGCTCTCCGACACGTGCACGGTCTCGACCGCCCGTTGCATCGCGATCAGCTCATCGCGATCGATCACCGGGTGCAGCTCGGCCTCATCTTCTCGACGCTCCAATCGCTGCTGAAGGATGCCCCACTCGTCCTCGGCGGACGGATAGCCAACCCGCATCCGGATCAGGAAGCGGTCGAGCTGTGCCTCGGGCAGCGGGTAGGTCCCCTCGTACTCGATCGGGTTCTGGGTGGCCAGCACGAGAAAGGGTCGCTCGAGCGCCCTGGTGCGATCCTCGGTCGTAACCTGCCGCTCCTGCATCGCCTCGAGCAGCGCCGCCTGCGTCTTCGGCGGCGCGCGGTTGATCTCGTCGGCCAGAAGCACGTTGGTGAACACCGGGCCGGGCCGGAACTCGAACTCGGTCGTGCGCTGGTTGAAGATCGATGCACCGGTGACGTCCGCGGGCATCAGGTCGGGGGTGAACTGCACGCGCGAGAACCGTGTTCCGGTCGCCCTGGCGAACGAGCGCGCGATCAACGTCTTGGCCAGGCCCGGATAGTCCTCGATCAACACATGCCCATCCGCCAGGAGCGCGCACATCGCCAATTCCAGCGCCGGACGCTTTCCCACCACCGCACGCTCGACCTCGTCGAGGATGCGCGCCGCCCTGTCCGCGACGGCCTGAAGCCCGAGCTTTTCCGACGTTCCGGTCACGATCGAGTGGCGGTCGCGGACGCGTGGCGGAGCGCGAGGTGCGTGGCAGGCGGCGCGCCTTCGAACACCTGGCCGTCGATCTGCGCCATCGCGCGGATCCATGCGTCAGTCTCGGGCCCGCTCGGCTCATGCCGATAGGCCCAGGCATATTTTCGGGCGGTCTCCTCGACCTCCCAGGCCAGCACGGACACACGGGCGTCGGCGTGGCGCTGCACCAGGTCGGCACCCCGGCCTTCGGGGATCCGGAGCGCGTGCCGAACACACACGCCGTGGCTCTGTTCGTAGTGGTCGCGCACCGGACGGAGCGCCAGTGCGGCGTTGACGAGCGCGATCTGTGATCGCTCGACGCCGTCCCGCGCGTGGCAGGCCGGACAATGGTCCCCCTGCTTGAGCTCGTCCGCCCCGGGGGCCACGTCCTCGGCGCCGCGCCGCCGGCCGCGACGTGGCGGTGGCGGCGACTCGTCGAGGCGGTCGAGCAACTGTCGGAGTTGGCCGAGCCGGGTGACCCGCTGGCGCTGGACCGCCGACGCCGCTCCCGCCTCGTCCACGACCGCGATGTCGTGCAGGTGCGGGGCGCACAGCTGGCCGGGGTCGGTCTGCAACGACGGATCCCGCTCGCGCGCCCGCTCCACGAACCAGCCAACGTACCGGCGGTCGGCCAGCCCGCGAGCCAGACAGACCGGACACACGGCCGACTCGAGCTGCCCGCACAGCCGCGCCACGGTCGATCCGTCGCCCGTGGGTGCCGGGAGCCGCTCGCGCCAAGCCTCGCGCCGGCCGGCGTCGTGGTCGGCCCCCGCAATCACGCTCACGAGGGCCGAGCCATCCCGTTCCTCGAGGCTCCCGGCGAGGCGCTCGGCCAGCACCCTGAGCGCTGAGGTGTCGGCAACCTCAGCGGCGTGCAGGAGGTGTCGAAGACAGATGCCGTCGTGAGCGGAGTACAGGCGCGCATGAGCGGGGTCCGACAGCCCGCCGAGCACCACGCTGCGCCCTCGCTGCGCGCCGAAGGCGACGGCCTCGCAGGCCGGACAGGGTCCGGGCGGCCCGCCGTCTCCGAGCACTTGACGCGCGCCGGCCAGGGCGTGGCGCATCACCGTGGTCATGATGTGGCCTTCGCCCTGACCCAGGTCGTCGACGAGCCGGCGCGAGTGACCGGGGCACATCCCCATTCCGGCCCGCAGGCGTGCCTGCACCTCGGCCGCGCTGAAGCTCTCGATCTGAAACCAGGAGAAGAAGCTCCGCTCGCTCTCCGCCACGCATCGGCAGACCGGGCAGCCCGGCTCCCGGAGCAGCCGCTCGAGATCGGAGATCAGGCGGACCTCCGTGGCCTGCGCCGAGGGGATCTCCGCCGGCCCCCTGGCTGGCGGATCATCACCGACTCGAGGGGGAGGCATCGGCCGACTCAAGCGGTCCTACCCGCCCGCTTACGACGCGCTCGGGTGACGCTGCCGCGCGGCTCGCCGTCCTGCCTTTCCGCCGTCTCGTCCGTCACGATCACCTCCTGGGATTGCTGCGTCGGCCACTCGTGGTCGGCCGACCGTAGAAGCCATCAGCGCCAGGAGGCGCGGTCCAGGGCGAGCTTCATCGCCGAGAACCGAAGCATAGTGAAGCCGAGCGGGCGTACCGCCGGGGTCGGCTCGGGTGAGCTCAGGCGAGCGCGACGGCGTGCCGTCCGGCGTACCGGGCGCGCTCCGCGAGCTCCTCCTCGATCCGCAGCAGCTGGTTGTACTTGGCCATCCGCTCCGAGCGGGCCGGCGCGCCGGTCTTGATCTGTCCCACCCCGGTTGCCACGACCAGGTCGGCGATGAACGTGTCCTCCGTCTCGCCGGAACGATGGGAGATGACCGCCCGGTACCCGGCATCGTGGGCAAGTGCGATCGTGTCCAAGGTCTCGGTCAGCGTGCCGATCTGGTTGAGCTTGATCAGGATCGAGTTCGCGACGCCGCGCTCGATCCCCTCGCGCAGGATCACCGGGTTCGTCACGAAGATGTCGTCAGCTACCAGCTGAAGGCGGCTTCCGAGTCGCTCGGTCAGCATGCGCCAGCCCTCCCAGTCCTGTTCGGCCATCCCGTCCTCGAGCGACACCACGGGGTAGCGGTCGGGAATCGTCATCCAGTACTCGACCATCTCGTCGGACGACAGGGAGCGGCCCTCGCCGGCCAGTTCGTATCGGCCGTTCTTGAAGAACTCGCTCGCGGCCGGATCGAGGCAGATCGCCACGTCGTCGCCGGGCCGGTAACCGGCGCTGCCGATCGCGCTCACCAGCAGCTCGAGGGGAGCCTCGTTGGAGTCGAGCGCAGGGGCGAACCCACCCTCGTCCCCGACGGCCGTCCCGAGGCCGCGCTTCTTCAGGGTGCGCTGGAGCTCGTGGTAGACCTCGGTGCCCATCCGCATCGCCTCCGCGAACGAGCCGGCGCCGACCGCGGCGATCATGAACTCCTGAAAGTCGACCGGATTGTCGGCGTGCACTCCGCCGTTGAGAACGTTCATCGTCGGCACCGGCAGCAGGCTTGCGTCGTCCCCACCCAGGTAGCGCCACAGCGGCTCATCCGCCTCCGCCGAGGCGGCCCGCGCGGCGGCCATCGAGACGCCGAGAATCGCATTGGCGCCGAGCCGAGACTTGCCCTCGGTGCCGTCCAACTCGATCATCGCCTCATCAAGCCGCCGCTGGTCCCGGGCATCGAGCCCGCGCACGACCGGCGCGATCTCGCTGTTGACATTCTCCACGGCGCGGCTCACGCCCTTTCCCCCGAACGCTGTGCCGCCGTCGCGAAGCTCGAGTGCCTCGCGCGTGCCGGTCGACGCGCCCGAGGGCACCGCGGCGCGACCCCACGCACCCGAGGAGAGCCGGACGTCCACCTCGACCGTTGGGTTGCCGCGGCTATCGAAGATCTGGCGGGCGTGGACGTGCTCGATCGCGCTCATGTTCCTCCGGTCGGTTCGGATGATTCCTGGGGCGCCGCGCCGACACTACACCGCCCCGCCGCACGGACGACTGCGGTTAAATGCGGATTCGGCTCCGTTGGCCAGACCTCGCGGCGGCCTGCGAGTGGTCTCCGAGGTCATCCGCACGCGCTCATGAACCGGGCCACCGACATCATCGAGCACGGGCTCGGCGGAACCATCGAGACCGCATCGCCTCGCGAGGGACGAAAGGCGCGCTGACGCGGCTCCGGCGTCACGGTGAGGCAGCAGGTAGGCGAGGGGCGACTCCAGACGCACGGACCCAGAGGGGCGCCAGACCTAGCTGCTGCTTCGAGCGCCGTGTAACGCTCGGCCGCTGAGCGCTACTACCGGCCATGCCCCCTGTCCACTTCACCAATCTGCTCATCGTCGTCGCAGTAGGTCTGCTCGCGCCACTCACGCTCGGGTTCTTCCCGCGCTTTCGGCTCCCCGCGATCGTGCTGGAGATCGTGCTCGGCATCGTGATCGGCCCTTCCGGCCTCGGCTGGGTCAAGCCCGATCTCCCGGTGTCGATCTTGGCACTAGTCGGGCTGGCTTTCCTGCTGTTCCTCTCGGGGCTCGAGATCGACGTGCAGCGCCTGCGGGGACGGATCCTAAAGCTCACCGCGCTCGGCTTCGCCGTGTCGTTTGCGATCGCGATCGTACTCGGCCTCGGCCTGAACGCGGGCGGGTTCGTCAAGTCGCCGCTGTTCGTCGCGATCGTCCTCGTCGCCACCTCGCTCGGCGTAATCGTCCCCGTGCTCAAAGACTCCGGCAACATCGGCACCAGCTTCGGTCAGCTCGTGATCGCCGCGGCCTCGATCGCCGACTTCGGCGCGATCATCCTGCTCTCGCTGTTCTTCTCAGGTAACGGCTCGACCAGCACCACCGGGACGCTGATCCTGCTTGGAGTGTTCGGTCTGGTCGTGTTCCTTGTCGGCCTGGCGATCGCCGGCGTCGAGCACTCGATGAGTCTCGCGCGCGTGCTCGAACGTCTTCAGGACACCACGGCGCAGATCCGAGTCAGGGCTGCGTTCCTGTTGCTGATCGGGTTCACGGCACTGGCCGAGAAAGTAGGCCTCGAGACGATTCTTGGTGCGTTCGCCGCCGGAGCGCTGCTTTCGCTGATCGACCGCGACGAGGCGATGACCCATCCGCAGTTCCGCCTCAAGCTCGAGGCGGTGGGCTTCGGCGTGTTCATCCCGATCTTCTTCGTCACCAGCGGCCTGCGATTCGACCTCAACGCGCTGTTCGCCAGTGCGTCGACGGTGGCCCGGGTGCCCATGTTCCTCCTCGCCATTTATCTGGCACGCGGCCTGCCCGCGCTCGTCTATGCGCGGCTGCTCGGAGGCTCCGGTTCGGTCATCGCGGGCGTTCTCCAGTCGACCTCGCTGCCGTTCATCGTCGCCGCGACCCAAATCGGCCTCCAACTCGGCGTGGTGAGCCGGGCGAGCGCCGCCGGCCTAGTGGCCGCGGGGCTGCTGTCGGTGATGATCTCTCCGACCCTCGGCTTGGTGCTCCTGCGACGCCAAAGGCCCGGGACCGTCGTCCCCGACCTTCCGCCGAGCCCGGTGATGCCGGTGGTCACGGCCGAGGATCGAGCGCTCTGTCGTGTGGAAGGCGTCGCCTCAGCCGCGTGATGAAGTCTCAGCCGCAATTAGACTAAGGCCGTGTCGGCGCAGGCGCAGGCGCCACTTCTTTCCACCAAGCTTCACGCCCCCGATCCGCGCGAGCGGATCGGGCGTGAGGCACTCGTCGCCCGGCTATCGGATGCGCCGGATGCCAAGCTGGCGCTGATCCGGGCACCGGCGGGGTGGGGGAAGTCGACGCTGCTCTCGCAATGGCGGAGCGCGGAGCACGAGCGGCGGGAGTTCGCCTGGGTGACGCTCGATTCCTCGGACAGCGATCCAATCCGTTTCTGGACGTACGCCCTGCAGGCGCTGCGGACCCTGAGCCGAGAACTCGGCACGCGGTCGCTCGCCCTGCTACGGGCGCCGGGCGTCGACCTGGTCGGCGAGATGATTCCAGTTCTGATCGGCGAGTTCGAGGCGTTCGGGCGACCGCTCGTACTCGCGCTCGACGACTACCACCAGCTCGAGGGAGATGCAATTCACGCTGGGATGCGACGGCTGCTGGATTACCTCCCCGGTCGTGTCTGCGTCGCGATTGCGACGAGGACCGAGCCCCCGCTTCAGGTCTCCCGCCTCCGCGCCCGCGGCCAGCTCGTCGAGATCGATGCCGACGAGCTGCGGTTCTCGCTCGCCGAAACCGCGGTGCTGCTCAATGAGTTCCTCGGCCTCGGGCTCGCGGACGAGGACGTCGCCGCGTTGCATCAGCGTGCCGAAGGCTGGCCGGCCGCCGTCTATCTCGCCGGATTATCGCTGCGCAACCGCGCTGACCGGCACGATTTCATTGCGAGGTTCGCGGGGGACGACCGGCACATCGTCGACTACCTCGGCGAGGAAGTCCTTGCGGACCTCGACCCGGATACGCGCGAGCTTCTGCTCCGCACATCGATTCTGGAACAGATGAACGGCCCGCTGTGCGATGCGATCGCGGACACCAGCGGCTCGGCGCGGAAGCTGGGGACACTGGCGCGCTCGAATCTGTTCGTCGTGCCGCTCGATGACCGGCGGGACTGGTATCGCTACCACCATCTGTTCCGCGCGTGTCTGAACGCCGAGCTGCGAATCGAGTCGGCCGAGCTGATCCCTGAGCTCCATCGCCGCGCCTCGCGCTGGTTCCAGAGAACCGGTGAGATGACCGAGGCGATCAACCACGCGATCGCGGGAGAGGACTTTCCCACCGCGTCGGAACTCATGGCGGCCCACTGGAACGACGCGGTCTCGACCGGAGGGTTGCGAACCGTCGAGATGTGGCTGATGGCGCTGCCCGAGCACGTAGTCACCGGTGACGCGCGCCTTTGCCTGGCTCGCGCCTGGACCTCCTTCGCTAAGGGCGCGCTCGAGGAGGTCCTGCCGTGCCTGGAGACCGCCGAGGCAGCCCCGGCTCCAGGCCCGCTGCTCGACGGGACGACCTCGGTCGCCTCCGGGGCGGCGACGCTTCGAGCCTCCTATTGGCTGCGAATGGGGGATTTCGGCAGGACGGTGTCGTACGCCCGCGAAGCATTGGCGCTGGAGCAAGGGCCGTGGCGCGCGATTTCCGCGAATTGCCTCGGCACCGCCTTCTACTGGCTTGACGAGCCGGCGCAGGCACGACAGCAGCTCGAGGCGACGATCGAGGTGGGGGGCGAGCTTGTTCCGCTGGTGGCGCTGTTTGCAGCCGGGCTGCTGGCGCTCTTGGATTGCGAGCGGCAAGACTGGAATGCGGTTTCTCGCCGTCTGAACGAAGCCCGTCAGATGATCGAGGCAGGCGGCCTCGACGAATACTGGATGACCGCCGGAGCCACGCTGGCGGGCGGACTTGCGCTCGAGAACCACGGCGATCTCGCGGCAGCCGAGATGGCGATGGCTCGGAGCCTCGTGCTCTACCGTCGCGGGCAGGCTCCGGTCGAGATCGCCAACGCACTGCTGCACCTCGCGCGCCTCCATGTCAGACAGGGTCACGCCGCCGTGGCAAGCGACGAGGTGGGCGAAGCCGCGATGCTCGTCCGCTCGTGCCCGGACCCGGGACCAAGGATTCAGCGAATGCTCTCGCAAGCCCGAGGGCAGGCCCGCACGGCCGCACGCGGCACGCCCCGGCCGCCACGCGTGGAGGAGCTGAGCGAGGGCGAGTTCCGAGTACTGCGCCTGCTGGCGAGTGACCTGACACAGCGGGAGATCGGAGCGGAGCTGTACCTCTCGCTCAACACGATCAAGTCCCACACGCGCAGCATCTTCCGCAAGCTCGGAGCTTCGAGCCGTGACCAGGCCGTCGCTCGAGCCCGTGAGCTCGAGCTGATCTAAGTGGTCTAGTCCCGTGTAACGCGTCGGCGGCTCGGGCTACCAAAGCCCGACCACACCAACGACGAGGAGGGACAGATGTCAGCGACTGCGACCACGCCGGCGCGACGCGAGGCGATGCCGGGTTTGAAGGGGAAGGGCGTCCTGGTCACCGGCGGCACGTCGGGCATCGGCCAGGCGATCGCGGTCAAGTTCGCCGAGTACGGCGCCAACGTCGCCATCAACTACCTGCGGACCGCTGAGGAGGCTGCCGACACCGAGCAGCAGGTGCACGCGTGCGTGAACCGCGTGCAGCAGGAGGGCGTTCGCGACGTGCTGGTCGGGGGCGACGTCTCGCAGGAGGACCAGGTCGTCGCGATGGTCGGCCATGCTGCCAGTGAACTGGGCGGCGTCGACGTGCTCATCAACAACGCCGGCATCCAGATCTCACGCCACAGCAACGAGCTCTCCAGCGCCGACTTCGACAAGGTGCTCGCGGTCAATATCCGGGGCGCGTTCCTCTGCGCGCGCGAGGCGATCAGGCATTTCCTGTCCGAGGGCAAGCCGGGCGTGATCATCAACGTCTCGAGCGTGCATCAGCTGATTCCGAAGCCGGACTACCTGGGCTACTCGGTGAGCAAGGGCGGGATGCAGAACCTCACCCGGACGCTGGCGCTCGAGTATGCGGAGCGCGGCATCCGGGTCAACGGCATCGGTCCCGGCGCGACGGTGACCCCGATCAACCGCGCCTGGATCGAGGATCCCGTCAAGCGCGAGCAAGTCGAGAGCCACATCCCCATGCGGCGCGCCGGAACCGCCGAGGAGATGGGCGCGGTGGCCTGCTTCCTCGCCAGCGACGACGCGGCGTACATCACGGGTCAGACGATCTTCGTCGACGGCGGGTTGACGCTGTTCCCGAGCTTCCGGGAGCCCTGGTCCTCGGAATGACCGCCACCTCCGTCAACCCACTGGGGAAGCTCCGGCTGATCGACGAGGCCAAGCGCGCCGGCGCCATGGCGCTGGTGAAGCGCGGCCGGATGTATGACCTGGGGCACGTGCTCGACGAGCACGTGCCCGTGTTCCCGGGCCGCTACTTCAGGCAGACGCTGGTGACGACGGCGCACCACGCCAACCCCGGAGGCGGGGTTGGCGAGAACGAGGTCAACTGGATCACCGAGCTGGTGTCCGGAACGATGCAGCTGGGGACCCATCTCGACGCCCTCTCCCACCTGCAGATGGGCAACCGCGGTTACGGCGGCCTCACGGTCGACGAGCTCGCCGACACGCGCGGCGTCAGGCACCTCGGGATCGAGACGGTGCCGCAGATCGTCACCCAGGGCTGGCTGGTCGACGTCTCCGGATTGGGAGCGGGCGAGGTCATCGGGACTGAGCACTGCGCCGAGATCGATCCTGCGCCCGGTGACGCCGTGCTCTTCCACACGGGGTGGAGCCGCCATTGGGATCAGCCCGAGATGTACCTGTCGGGTGAGCCCGGCCCTGGTTGCGAGCTTGCGCAGTGGCTGGCCGACCACGACGTGGCACTCACCGGTTGCGACACGTGGAGCTATGGCCCGGTTCCCCCCGAGGACCCGGATCGGCCGTTCCGGGTCCCCCAGATCCTGAACATCGACCACGGCGTGTTCGTGGTCGAGAACCTCGACCTGGCGGAGCTCGCCGCCGACGGTGTGCGCCGCTTCGCCCTGATCCTCACCCACCCGAAGCTGAGAGGCGCCACCGGCGCGTGGACATCACCGATCGCGCTGATTTGAACAGGAGGAGCGATGGAGCACTATGACGTGATCATCATCGGGACCGGCGCCGGCGGCGGAACGCTGGCCCACAAGCTGGCGCCGTCGGGTAAGCGGATCCTGCTGCTCGAGCGCGGTGGATACCTCCCGCGTGAGCCAGAGAACTGGTCAAGCCGGGAGATCTTCCGCCGGGAGCGCTACCTCGACGACGAGCTCTGGTACGACAAGGATGGCAATCCGTACAAGCCCCATCAGCAGTATTTCGTCGGCGGGAACACGAAGTTCTACGGCGCCATCCTGTTCCGGCTGCGCGAGCGGGACTTCCAGACCGTCGAGCACTACGGCGGTGTCTCTCCGGCGTGGCCGATCTCCTACGACGACCTCGAGCCGTACTACGCCGAGGCCGAGCGCCTGTATCTCGTCCACAGCCAGGTCGGCGAGGATCCGACCGAGCCTTGGCGCTCGGGACCGTTTCCTTATCCGGCGGTCTCGCACGAGCCGCGGATCCAGCAGCTCGCAGATGACTTCGAACGCACCGGCCACCACCCGTTCCACCTTCCGGTTGGGATCGATCTCAACGAGTCCGATCCCGAGGCGGGGCGGTGCGTGCGATGTGATCGCTTCGACGGCTTCCCCTGCCTGACGGACGGGAAGGCCGACGCCCATGTGCGCTGTGTGCGTCCCGCACTCGCCGCACACCACAACCTGAAGCTGATCACTCATGCGAAGGTCGAGCGCCTGGAGACCGACCCGAGCGGCCGCTCGGTCACCACCGTGCACGTCAACCGCCGGGGCACGCCCGGGGCCTACAACGCCGACATCGTCGTTGTCTCCTGTGGGGCGACCAACTCCGCGGCGCTGCTGTTGAAATCCGCGAGCGACCAGCACCCGCGAGGCCTGGCGAATTCCTCGGATGTGGTCGGCCGGCACTACATGGCTCACATCAACTCGGGCGTCATCGCGATCTCGCGGGAGCCCAACACGACGAAGTTCCAGAAGACCCTCGGCATCAACGACTTCTATTGGGGCGCCGAGGACTCAGAGCTGCCGCTCGGCCACATCCAGATGCTGGCCAAGTCGGACAAGGACATCCTCCGAGCCGGTGCGCCCTGGTTTGCGCCGAGCCTCGCACTCGACTACATCGCCAGGCATGCGATCGACTTCTGGATGACCACCGAGGATCTGCCCCACCCGGCCAATCGCGTCACGGTCGACCGTCAAGGCCGCATTCACGTCGCCAAGACCTACCACAACCTCGAACCTCACAAGCGGCTCCTGGCCAAGCTCAAGCAGTTGATGGGACCGCTGGGCTGCCATGAAGCCGCGATTCCCAGCTGGTCGATCCTCGACCAGCGGATCCCGCTCGCCGGGAACGCACATCAATGCGGCACGGTCCGCTTCGGCGTCGATCCCTCGAGCTCAGCGCTCGATCTCAACTGCCGCGCCCACGACGTGGACAACCTGTACGTGGTCGACACGAGCTTCTTCCCATCGAGTGGAGCGGTTAACCCGGCGCTTACCGCGATGGCCAACGCGCTACGGGTCGGAGACCACCTGCTCGATCGCCTCGACGCGCACGTCGAGGCGACCGCAGTACCAGAGGGCAACGCCAAGCCAGTGGAGGTTCTGTCATGAAGACCGCGGAGAAAGTGGCGAGCAGCGTCGGCAAGGGACTGGTCGCCGGCTTCGCCGGCACGGCCGCCATGACGATCTCGAGCACGCTCGAGGCCAAGCTCCGTGGCCGCGCGCCGAGCAGCGCGCCCGCCCGAGCGACGGCCAAGGTGCTTGGCATCTCCGCCTTCGAGGACGGTGTCGCCCAGGCGCGCTTCAACGACCTCTCCCACTGGGGCTACGGCACCGGGTGGGGAGTCATTCGCGGACTGCTCGACGCCGTCGGGCTTCCGCCTCGGAAGGCGACCGCCGCGCACGGCGCGGCCGTGTGGGGAAGCGCCCAGCTCACGCTCCCAGCCCTCGACATTGCCCCTCCGGCGATCTTCTGGCCCAAGGAGGAGATCGCGATCGACACGTTTCACCACACTGTGTATGCGGTGGCGACCGGAATCGCGTACGAGCTGCTTAGCTCGCGCTAGTGAACCGGGATCGAGCACTCCTCGTTCTTCGACTGCTCTCCGGCGGAGTGTTCGTCGTCTTCGGGATCGGCAAGTTCGTCAACCACGCGTCCGAGCTCGCCTCGTTCAAGAGCTATGGACTGCCGGCGCCGGAGATATTCGTGGTCGTGATCGGGCTGGTCGAACTGGTGGGCGGCCTGCTTCTGATCATCGGGGTGTTGACCAGGCCCGCCGCACTTGTTCTTGCCGGTGACATGATCGGCGCGATCGTCGTCTCCGGCATCGCGAAGGGAGAGCTCATCAGCCTCACGCTTGCGCCGGCGGAGCTGGTCGCCATGCTCGTCCTGCTCTGGACCGGAACCGGCGCCACGTCCCTGAGGCCGAGACACCGTTGACATAGACAGCCGTCAGTCGGTGGCCGGCGACTCCGGGGGATCCAACACGGTCCCCCCCGATGGCGCGTGCAGGCCGGAGGTGCTGAACGCCCGGCTGAAGCCGCGCGCGCCGCTGCTGCCGAGGCCCGCCGTCGACCACGCAAATCGAGTGGCGTCCGAGGCCGGCGCGAGCGCGCCGGGTCGCTCGCCGCGCCTGACGAACACGATCGGGGCGGGGGCCGCTTTCGCGATCGCGCGCCGGGTCTCCCCGAGGCCCTCGCTGCGCCAGCGCTCGGACAGCCCGATCAGGAGCAGGTGGGCTCGGGAGGCCGCCGCGACGATCCCCGCCCGCCCGGGGTCAGCCACCACTGTGGTGGTGGCCACGCCGGCGAATTGCTGAGCGAGCAACGCCGCGTCGGCCAGTAGGTGCCCGGCATGCTTGCCCTCCGCGGTCTGGCCGCCGGCCCCGAGCAGCTCGAGCGACGCGCCGGTCGACGCGCACAGCCACGATGCGAGCTCGAGCGCGGCCCAGTCGTGCTCGGCCCCGCCGAACGGGACCATCACACGGGTCCCGGGTGCCGGCGCCACCAGCTGGCCCTCGCGGGCCACCAGCACGGCCACGTCGCACGGCGCCTCCTGGAGGACCTCGCCGACGTCGCCGCGGGGGATGCCGTCTCCAAGCAGCGGGCGCCGACCGTCCACCAGCACCAGGTCGACCTCGTCTCCACGCGAAAGCCTCACCAGGTCGCTCCCCGGGTGACTGGAGGGAAGGGCCACGGCGCGCGTGGCGATCCCCTCGTCGAGCAGCCCGAGCCGCGCCCGCTGGATGTGGTCTGACGCTTCGCGGACCTCGAACTGCTCTGTCTGGAGTCCTCCGCGAACGGCTGATCCGCGGGGTGGCGGGACCAGCCGCAGGAGGATCAGCTCACGGGGCGGCTCCCAGCGGGCGAGCGGGGCGGCGATCGCGAGCAGCGGCTCCAGCGACGCCGCGGTCTGCGGCGCGACCAGGATCGAGTGCGACGGAGCGGCGGTGTCCGCGATGGTCAGTCGGGTGGCGGTGGCGAGTTCTTCTTCCGGAGGCTCCCCGAACCGGTTCTTTGGATCGATCAGTCGCAGCAACGGGCCTGTCATCAGCGTAGTGACGAGCGCCATCACCACCAGCGCGGTGAATAGCGCAGGCGAGATAACCCCCTCGTCGAGGGCGATGTTGAGCACGATCAATTCGGTCAGACCGCGCGTGTTCATCAGGGCTCCGAGCGCGGAGGACTGTCGCAAGGGAAGGTTCATCGTGAGCGCCGCGATGAACGTGCCCCCGAACTTGCCGATGATTGCGATCGCAATCAGTCCGAGTGTGATCAGGATCAGTTCCGTCTGGCCGAGCGCGCCGATGTTGGTCCGCAACCCCGTGTAAGCGAAGAACAGCGGGAGCAGGAGCGTCAGCACGAAGTCCTCTATTCGCTTGGTGACCTCGTTGCTGAGCCCGGCGTGGCGAGGCATGACAAGCCCCATGAGGAACGCTCCCAGGATCACCGCCACTCCGATCTCGTCGGTGATGACGGCGGCCAGGAGCACTCCGGAGAGGATGACGGTGAACCAGGTGCCCGGGAGCCGCCCCTGCTCGTCGTAGGCCACCGCCGCGCGGGCCAAAATCCGCCGAACAACCGCGAACATGATCACGCCGAACAGAGCGGCCTCGCCGATCGTCTTGAGCACGTCGAGGCCCGTGCCCGCGCCCGCGAGTGCCGTGGCCAGTGCGATCAGGAACCAGGCCGAGACGTCGTTCAGGGCCGCCGCCGACAAAGCGAGCGTGCCCAGCGGGCGCTTGACCATCCGGCGCTCGGAGATGATCCGGGCCAGGACCGGAAAGGCCGTGATTGACATCGAGACGGCGATGAACAGGGCGAACGCCAGGAAGCGTGTCGGAGGCGCGAGCAGGCCATAGAGCGGGAGCGCCGCGAGCAGGCCCAGCATCAGCGGGAACAGCAGGCTCGTGTTCGAGATCGCGAGCGTCATCCCGACGCGGCCGCGAAGCTGGCTGAGGTCGACCTCGAGCCCGATCAGGAACATGTAGAAGACCAGTCCGAGGTTCGCCGCGACGCCGATGTAAGGCACGATGTCCGTGGGAAAGACATCGCCCTGGAGCGTGGGCAGGATCGCGCCGAACACGGTCGGCCCGAGGATGATGCCGCCGAGCACCTCGCCCATGACCCGGGGTTGCCTGATCTTGGGCATCAGGCTCCCGCACAGGCGGGCGAACAGCATCACGACCAGCGTGGCGATGAAGAACGCGACCACGGTCTGCTCGGCGGTCCGCTGCTTGGTGCCGGTCACGTGCTCGCTCGGCGTGGGCGAGGCCCCCGTCGCGACGGGAGTGAGCATCACGTTGAGCGTGCGCCCGGCCGCGGTGCCGAACATCCGCCTCGACCCTCGGAGGTTGCAGGCCACGGTCCCGGCGAAGCTCCCCTTCCTGTAGACGATCGTTCCCCGCCGGATGCTCTTGGTCACGACCTCGACTCGGGAGCCGGACTCGGTCAGGGTCACGTTCGTTCCCAGACAGTTCGAGGTCGGGCTCAGCGTGTAAATGCCGGAGATCGAGCCGGGGGCACGCGGCAGCGGCACGCCCGGCGTGGGTGGATCGCCCTTGAGCTGAGCCGCAAGCGGCCGACCGCCGATAGTCCCGAGCAAGAGCCCATTGACGACGTGGGCGTCGATCGCGGCCTGCGCGTGGCCGATGCAGTCGGCGGTGCCGGTCAGCTGCCCGTGCTTGAATGTGAGCTCGCCGCTCAGCGTGCCCTGGGTGTTCGACAGCGAGACGAACTGGCCCGACTGGACCACGAAAGCCTTGGCGCCCAGACACGCGGCGCCCGAGGAGACGTCGTAGCTTCCCGCGATCGTCGGCTGGGCGTGCTTGCCGCTCCCGGCCGCGATCACCCCGATGACGACCGCAGCGGTCGCCAGGATGAGGACCACGTAATACACCGCCACGCGCGACGGCGGCGGTGGTGGCGGCTGACCCTCGCCGGAAGCGACTCCCGCTTCGCTTACGACCGGGGTCGACAATATCCCATGTGTGCAGCGCCCGGCGTCGGGCTTAGCTGATCAGTGGCGACGGGGTCGTCGCCGGTTCCGAGGATCGTGATCACGCGATTCTCCAGGCCGAGACGGCGGGCTGTGCAGTGCACGAGAAGCGAGCCGAAGCCCTCGCCGACGAGGCCGGTAACTGGGTCCCCTGGATATGACGCAGTCATTTGACGCGAGCAGCCTACCGGCGCGGCGCTGTTGCTAGCAAGAGGCCAAGGGGCGCTGCTCATGACACCAGTCCTCTCGCCTTATCGATCTCCCAGGCGGCGGTGATCAGGCCGATGTGGCTGAACGCCTGGGGGAAGTTGCCCAGCAGTTCGCCGTTCGCCGTGTCGATCTCCTCAGCCAGAAGGCCCAGGTCGTTCGCATAGGAAGCGAGCTGGTCGAACAGCCGCTCGGCCCGGTCGACCTCCCCCGCCTTGGCCAGCGCGGACACCAGCCAGAACGAGCAGATCACGAACGTTCCCTCCTCGCCGGTCAGCCCGTCGGCATTCAGGCCCTCTTCGTTTCGATAGCGGAGCACCAGCCCGTCCTCGGTCAGGTCCGCGGCGATGGCCTCGATCGTGGAGCGCATTCGCTCGTCGGTGGCGGGCAGGAACCCATGGATCGGCATGAGCAGCTGGGCCGCGTCGAGCTCGTCCGCGTCGAACGACTGCGAGTAAGCCTGGCGCGCCTCGCTCCACCCGCGGGTCAGTACCGCACGGCGGATCTCGTCGCGCTCCGACGTCCAACGCTCGACGTCAGCGTGCTCGCCGAGCTGGGGTGCCAGTGCCACGGCGCGGTCGAGCGCCACCCAGCAGAGCACCTTTGAGGAGAGGTGATGCCGCGGCTCACCGCGCATCTCCCACATGCCGGCATCGGTCTCACGCCACCGCCGTGCGGCGGTGTTGGCCAGGTCGGCCACG
>DATIEI010000364.1:0-8010 GCA_035455845.1 Solirubrobacteraceae bacterium | reverse complement strand
ATCACCTGGTTGATGGTCATGGCGCGGATCGTCATCGTGAGCGTCTGCGAGTACCTGCGCAGCGTCGCATCGCTGACCTGTTCGGGCGGAGATCCCCCACTGCTGCCGGACGTCCAGCCCCGTCCGTCGAAGGTGTCGAGGTTCTCGGTCTTCCAGTACTCCCCGGGGAACGCCTTGGGGGAGGCCTTCACCTCGAGCACGTTCTTGCCGGTCCGCGGCCAGACCAGCGGCCCGTAGTGCTGCGTCCAGTCGAATCGCTCGACGTGGGCAGGGGTGAACCCGCGGGTCAGCGCCTCGTAGTCGATCCACGGCGAGCGCTGATCGAGCGCCGGGGCGACGATCATCCCGATCGCCCCGGTGGCCGCGCAGGCCAACACCACGCTGCCCCAGCGGTCCGGTGCGACCCGCTCGCCCCACATGAAGAAGGCCAGCAGCGCGAACAGGATCAGACCCTGCAGATAGGCCAGGTGCGGATGCACGAGCGTGGCCGGCACGACCACGAGCGCGATCAGCGGCAACGCGGCGCCGGCGCGGCGGACGTCGCCGAGCGCGGGCGGCGCGAAGGCCAGCAGCATCCCGGCGTCGAGCAGCAACACGGCCGCGCCCAGGAGCATCACGACGCGCGCCCACTCGTTGACCCCGCTGTACGGGACGAGGATCCCGGGGAGGGCCGAGAGGCCCTGGCTGATCCCGTCGACCGTCACCGCCACGCGCAGGTGGATGAGCCAGGCCATCGGGATGCCCGCGATCGGGAACACGAGGAGCACGCCGAGCAACGCCAACGGGGCGCCCAGCACGCTGACCGGCTCGCCCCGGCCGCCCGCGGCGGCCACGGCGCGCTCGCGCTCGAGCAGCGCCGGGCCGATGCCGGCCAGCCCGACCGCGACCACGAGCAGGCCGAGCAACCGCCAGGTGGGCGCCGGCTTCATCAGCGTCCCCCAGCGCAGCACGCCGTACAGGCCCAGCGCGGTGAACGCGGCCAGCCGCACGACCGGCCGGTCTCCGCTCCGGCTCGACACGCGGCTCGGGCCGGCATCGGTTCCGAGCGGGGCGAGGACCGCCACCTGCGTGGTCGAGCTCACGCGATCGCTCGCTCTCTCGGGCGGCGCCCGACGCCAACCACGAACCCGAGGCAACCGGCCACCTCGAACGTGGCGTCCTGAGGCTGCTGATTTACGAGCGGTGTGGGGATCACGAGGACCGCGGCCCGCACGCCGGCGCCGAGGAGCCCGGCCGGCAGGCGCGCCATCGGCGTCGCCGAGACATACAGCACCTGAGCGGACCGGGCGCCCGGAGCCAGGCCGGGAGCTCGGGTGTCGGGTCCCCCTTCGACCATGGCGAGGCGGGCGTGCGCCACCGGCCAGGCGGCCAGATCGGGCTCGACCTCGATCGGGCGATGCTCACCGGGCAGGAGCAGGCCGGAGCCTGTGCGCCCACCCAGCTCGAGTACGAGCGAGGCGGCGGCCCTGACCGCCGCGTCGAGATGCTCGGGTTCGGCGTCTTCGGCGGGTTGACGGGCGTCGAGCACCACGAGCGGTCGGCTGTCGGTGTCCGCTCGCAGGCGGCGCTCGAGCAGGCCCGCTCCCCGAGCCAGCGCCGGCCAGTGGATCCGCGAGGCCGGGGTGCCCGGCCGATACGGGCGCAGCCCATCGACCTCGGTGGCGCCCAACGGCTCGACCGCGGCGACGCCCGCCGCCCGGCGCCACTTCTCCCCCGCTCCGGGTACCCAGCGGACCCGTTCGGTGCGCGGCAGCACCAGGATCTCCTGAGGCGGCGACGGGCTCACCTGGACGACCCGGGCGAGCTCGAGCGCGTCGGAGACGACCAGCGAGGGCGGGTCGATGCGCCGGATGCCGCGTCGCGGGAAGGAGGCCACGATGCGCACGCTCGCGTTGCGCCCGCCGGAGATCAGCGACATCTGCGCGTGAATCGGCACCGGCTTGCCGGCCATGGAGTCGATCACGGCCGCGCCGGGCAGTCCCCAGTGACCGCGGCTGACCTCGATCGTCGCCTCGATCGGCTCGTCCTCGACGACCCGGTCAGATTCCATCTGCCGCTCGATGTGGGCGGCGCGGACGGCCAGGAGGACCCACGCCGGCGCGCTCACCGCGAGCGCGACCAGCGCCACCCCGGGGACGAACAGCGGCCCGGCGTCGAACAGCAGGGCGACCAGGATCAGCGCGAGTCCGGCGACCCCGACCGCCCCCGCCCGCCTCACCGCCGGCGCTCCTCCCCGTCGGTCCGGCGTCGGCTCACAGCGCCCTCACCGAGGACACGGCGTCGCTCACCACGTCGGCCGCGGCCCGGCGCGGGGACTCGGGCGCCAGCACCAGGCGGTGCGCGAGCACCGGTTGGGCCAGCGCCTGGACGTCATCAGGGAGCGCGTGGTCGCGGCCCTGCATCATCGCGTAGGCCTTGGCCGCGCGCAGCAGCAGCAGGCCGGCGCGCGGGCTCGCCCCGAGGTCGACCCGCGGATCCTCGCGAGTGCGCCAGAGCAGCCGCACGATGTAGTCGCGCAGCGGCTCCGAGGCCTTTATGCGCTTGGCGGCGTCCTGGGCGGTCAGCACGTCGGCGGCGGTGGCCACCGCGGACAGCGTCAGCACGCGATCGCCGGCCTCGTGGTCGGCCAGCATCCCGGCCTCCGCGCCGCGCGAGGGGTACCCGAGCGAGATCCGGGTCATGAACCGGTCGACCTGCGCCTCCGGCAGCGGATAGGTCCCCTCGTACTCGATCGGGTTCTGGGTGGCCAGCACGAGGAACGGACGGGCCAGTTCGTGCGTGTGCACGTCGACGGTCACCCGCCGCTCCTGCATGCACTCGAGCAGCCCCGACTGGGTCTTCGGCGAGGCCCGGTTGATCTCATCGACCAGCACCACGTTGGCGAACACCGGCCCGGGGCGGAACTCGAAGCGCTGCTCGCGCTGGAGGTACACGTTGGTCCCGACCACATCGGCGGGCAGCAGGTCCGAGGTGCACTGCACGCGCGCGAACTGGCAGTCGATCGAGCGGGCGAGCGCCCGTGCCAACGCGGTCTTGCCGACCCCCGGGTAGTCCTCGATCAGCACGTGTCCCTCGGCGAGCAGGGCCACCATCAGGTGCGTGAGGGTCTCCGAGCGCACCTGCACGGCGCTCGCGATGTTCGCGGCGATCCGCCGCGCCAGCGCGGCGTGGGCGTCAGACTCGTGCGGGGCTACGGGTGCCTGCTCTGGCTCCATCCGTTCCACCCTTCCTCGTGCGAAGTCGCTCTACTTCATCGAGGACCGCGCTCGCGATCAGTTCCTTCCTGGCACGCGGCACGTGCCGCTCCCCGCCGTCGGCAGTGAGGATCGTCACCTCGTTGTCCTCGGATTCGAATCCGATGCCCGCGCGCGAGATGTCGTTGACCACGATCGCGTCGAGTCGCTTGCGCTCGAGCTTGCCCCGCCCCAGTTCGACGGCCCCGTCGCCGTGCTCGGCGGCAAACCCGACGATCACCTGATCCGGGCGCCGGCGCTCGGCGAGCAGACTCAGTACGTCCTCAGTCGGTTCGAGCGTCAGCTTGGGAATTCCCTCGTCCTTCTTGAGCTTGCGGTTCACCGGACCGGCGGGCCGGAAGTCGGCCACGGCGGCGCTCATCAGCAATACGTCGCAGGCGTCCAATTCGTTCCCGCACGCGTCGGCCAGCTCGGCCGCCGTCTCGACGTTCACCAGACGGGCGCCGGACGGATGCGAGAGCCCCACGTTGGCGGCGATCAGAGTGACCTCAGCCCCGCGGCGCAACGCCTCGCGCGCGAGCGCGTAGCCCATCCGGCCCGAGGAGCGGTTGCCCACGAAGCGGACGCTGTCGATCGGTTCGCGTGTCCCGCCGGCCGTGACCAGCACCCTCAGTCCGGCGTAGGTCGGGCGTGTGAGCAGCGCCTCGCATGCCTCAAGCAGCTCCGCGGGCTCGGCCAGGCGTCCGATGCCCTGCTCGCCGTGCGAGGCCAGCGGCCCCTCGGTGGGTCCGATCACGGTCACGCCGCGCCGCTCGAGCAGCTCGAGGTTGGCCCGTGTGGCTGGGTGCAGGTACATCCGGTTGTTCATCGCGGGGGCCACTGCCACCGGGCAGGCGGCGGCCAGCGCCACGGCCGTGAGCAGGTTGTCGGCCTGGCCGTGCGCGAGCTTGGCCAGCGTGTTGGCCGTGGCCGGGGCGATCAGGTAGAGCTCGGCCCGCTCGACCAACGCCAGGTGACTGATCGGCGCTCGCTCCGGCAGCGGCTCGCCCGGGTAGGAGCCCCGGGCCGGATCGGGCTCGAACTCGCTGCTCAGCACCGGCGCGCCGGTGATCGCTTCGAACGAGGCCCGGCCGACGAAGCGCTCGGCGGTCGGCGTCTGGACGACCCGGACCGAGTGGCCACGCTTTACGGCCAGCCGAGCCGCCTCGAGCGCTTTGTAAGCCGCGATCCCGCCGCTCACGCCGAGGAGCAATCGGGCCACGGCGCCCGCCTACCGATAGTGGTACTTGAGCTTGCCCTGAGCGACCTCTTCGAGGGCAATCGTCAGGTAGTTCTTCGAGCGCGTCTCCACCATCGGCGGTGGGAACTCGTCGAACGTGCCCTCGCCGAGGTTGTGGTAGTAGGAGTTGATCTGGCGCGCGCGCTTGGCGGCGACGATCACGCTGGCGTAGTCGGAGTCGACGTGGTCAAGCAGCTTGTCGATGCGGGGTGAGATCAAAGCTATGCCGTCCTTCAGGGGAAGTGTTGGCCAAAGGTTAGCGAGCGGATGCCTTCACGCCGCCACCATCCATCTCGGCCCGGACAATCGACACAAGCGCGTCGGTCGCCACCTCGAGGCGGTCGTTGACCACCACGTGCCGGAACTCGGGCTGGGCCTCGAGCTCGCGCTCCGCGGTTTGCAGTCGCGCGTCGACCTGTTCCGCGCTGTCGGTACCCCGGCCGACCAGGCGCGCGCGCAGGGCGTCCCGCGAGGGCGGCGCGATGAACACGGCGACCGATTCGGGCATCGCGGCGCGCACCTGGCGAGCGCCCTGGACCTCGATCTCGAGCACCACCCCGGCACCGGTCCGCAACCGCCGCTCGAGCTCGGAGCGCAGCGTTCCGTACCGGTTGCCCGAGTACGTGGCGTGCTCGACGAAGTCGCCCGCGGCCACTTGGTGCTCGAACCGCTCGGGCGTAAGGAAGTGATAGTCGACGCCGTCCTGCTCGCCGGGGCGCGGTGCCCGCGTCGTCGCCGAGACCGACAGCTCCAGCTCGGGCACGCGCTCGAGCAGGCCGCGGATCAGCGTGCCCTTGCCAACCCCGGACGGGCCGGTGATCACAAAGACTTTGGGGGTGCCTGGCACCGAGGGCGGGCCCGCGGCGACGCTGGCGCTAGCGCCGCCGCATGAGCGCGACCAGCTCGCGCCGCTGGCGCTCGGACAGACCGCCGACTGTCTTGCTCGGCGAGATCTTGCACTGGCCCAGGATCTTGTTCACCTTCACGCGGCCGTACTTGGGGACGGCCAGCAGGAGATCGAACACCTTGGCAGTGGCGAGGTAGTCCGGCGGCTCGAGCAGGAGCCTGTCGATCGGCTGACGGCCGGCCTTGAGGTCGCGCTTGAGCTGCGCCCGGCGGGTCCGGATATCGTTGGCCCGCTGAAGCGCTTCCATCCGTTGCACGAGGGAGCGCTCCGGTGCAGCCGTGGGCTTGGTGGGCGATTCGCTGACCGGCGACATGGGCGGCGACTATACATCTTGGGAGGAGGCGATCAAGATAAAACGCCGCAATTCGACTCGACCTCAAGCTGAGCTAGAGCATTGTCGAGGATGGTTCCGACAATACCCTAAGTTTGCAGGGGGTTTTTGAGGCGCTCCCAAAATGTTCACAGTGCGAACACTGCACGCCCGAGGTTGCCGTGTGTACGGCTCTGAGCGGGCTCCTAGACGGCGCTATTTGCGAGGAGTTCTGACAGCTCGGTGCTGATTCTCCACCCGGCCGCCGGGTCGCGGAAACTCTCGGTGCCGACCGCTACGAGACTTGCGCCGGCGCGCATCAGATCGAGTGCGTCGGTGCCACTCGCGACTCCCCCCATCCCGACGATAGGGATCTCCACCGCCTGGGCCACCGCGTGGACCTGGGCCAGCGCGATCGCGCGGACGGCCGGCCCCGAGACCCCGCCGGTCACGCCGCCCAGCCAGGGCTGCCCGGTCCTCGGGTCAAGCGCCATGCCCCGAAGCGTGTTGATCAGCGAGACGGCATCGGCCCCGGCGTGCTCAGCCGAACGAGCGACGGCCGGAACGTCGGTGGCGTTGGGCGTCAGCTTGACGATCAGCGGCTTGTCGGTCAGCGGCCTGACTCGGTGCAGCAGCGCCTCGATCTCGGCCGGGTCGGCGCCCATGAGCAGCCCGGTCTCCACGTTCGGACACGACACGTTCAGCTCGAGCGCTGCCACCTCGCCGCGCCGGGCGAACGCGGCGACGAGCTCAGCGACCTCATCGCGGCTCGAGCCCATCACGTTGACGATCAGCGGCACCGGCAGCGTGGCGAGCTCGGGCAGGTCGTGCTCGAGGTAGCCGTCGAGACCCTTGTTGGGCAGACCGATCGAATTGATCAGGCCGCCGGGCACCTCCCACAGGCGCGGGGGCGGGTTGCCCTGGCGGGGCTCGAGCGTGACGGTCTTGGACACGAACGCGGCGAACGGGAAGCGCTCGACCAGCGCCTCGCCGAACGCCCGCCGGGCGGCGATCGCGTCGAACGTGCCCGAGGCGTTGATGATCGGGTGCGCGAGATCGAGCCCGCAGAACTCGACGCTCAACGTGCGGCCCCCGGGAGTTCCGCGCCAGCGGAGCTCCCAAGGAAACTCGCGTCAGCGAGTTTCCCGGCTTCGAGGATCGGACCATCGAGGCAGAGGCGGATGTAGCCGTCGACGGTCGGCACCACGCACCCGAAGCACGCCCCGAACCCGCAGGCCATGCCGGATTCGAGCGCGAGCTGGGCCGGCACCCCACGGTCGACGCACATCGCCCTGACCGCCTCGAGCATCGCGGGCGGTCCGCACGCGTAGACCTCGAGGGCGCCGGCGCGGCCGTCGAGCTCCGCCTCCAACAGCTCCGTGATCAGTCCGTGGTGCCCGACGCTGCCGTCATCGGTCGCGACGCTGGGGTTGGCCAGGAGCAGCGCCCCCGCGGCGTGCTCCGCGTCGCGGAACCCGACGAGGGCTTTCGTGTCCGACCCCAGTTCGTCCTGCCAGATCGCCAAGGGCGCGACACCCACGCCGCCGCCGACCAGCAACGGCTCGCGGCCACCCCGTGGCCGGGTGAAGCCGTTGCCGAGCGGGCCGACCAGCAGCAGCTTCTCGCCCGCCTCGAGCTCGCACAGCCGGTTGGTGCCGGGCCCCACGTCCTCGATCATGAAGTGCAGTCCGCGCTCGGGTGCCCGCAGGACGCTGAACGCGCGAGGCAGAAACGGGCGCTCACCCTCTCCCCCGCCCCAGCGCTGCGCGGCGGCGAGCATGTAGAACTGGCCGGCCCGCGGCGCCGGGCCGGTCGGGTCGTGCGCGCTCAGGACGATGTACGCGCCGTGGGTCTCACGCGCAGTGATGGTCACCGCCCGCCGGCCGAACGGTGCCGTCATGCGACCTCGGTCGGCCGGGCCTGCCTCATCCCGTGGATCTCCTGCAGCGAGAGGACCTCGGCCTCACCGCGCCGGGCCGCTGCGATCGCGCGTGCGGCCGCCATGCCGCCGGCCATCGTCGTGATGCAGGGGATCCCGCGGGCGATCGCGGCCGAGCGAATCTCGTATCCGTCGGTCCGGGCACCCGTGCCCACCGGCGTGTTGATGACCAGGTCGACCTCGCCACGCTCGATCCAGTCGACCACGTGCGGGGAGCCCTCGCCGATCTTGTTGATCGTCTCGGCCGGGATGCCCATGCGCCGCATCGCCCGCGCGGTGCCGCTCGTGGCGATGATCTCGAAGCCGAGGTCGTGCAGCAGGGTCGCGATGCCGGTCGCGGCCGGCTTGTCGCCGTCGGCCACCGTGATGAACGCCCGGCCA
>DATIEI010000363.1:0-5227 GCA_035455845.1 Solirubrobacteraceae bacterium | reverse complement strand
GCCGCGCGAGCAGGCGCCACAGCACGTCGCCGGCTATGCGGTGGCCAATGACGTCTCGATGCGCGACTACCAGTACCGGACCCACCAGTTCCTCCAGGGCAAGGCGTGGGACGCCTCGACCCCGGTCGGGCCCGACCTCGTCACGCTCGAGGAAGTAACCGAGCCGCTCACGCTCAAGACCTTCGTCAACGGCGAGACGACCCAGGACACGTCGACCGACCTGATGATCTTCGACATCCCCACCCTGGTCAGCGCGGTCTCCGAGTTCGCCACGATCGAGCCGGGCGATCTGATCCTGACCGGCACCCCCGGCGGAGTCGGCTATCGCCGGGACCCCAAGCTGCTGCTCGGCGAAGGCGACGTCGTCGTCGTCGAGGTCGACCAGGTCGGTCGGATCGAGAACCGCTGCGTGGCGGATCAGGCGTAGGTCGCGACCGCGTCCCGCACGGCCGTCGCGAAGCCCTCCACGTCCTCCTCGGTGGTGTCCCACGAGCACATCCACCGGACCTCGCCGGCCGCCTCGTCCCACACGTAGAACGGGTACTCGCGCTGCAGTGAGGGGATCACCGCGGGCGGCAGGATCGCGAACACCGCGTTGGCCTGCACCGGCCGGGTGATCTGAACCATCGGCACGTCGCTTACGGCGTCGGCCAGCCTTGCCGCCATCGTGTTGGCGTGACGAGCGCAGCGCAGCCACAGCTCTTCCGACAGCAGCGCGTCGAACTGGGCGGCCAGGAAGCGCATCTTGGACGCGAGCTGCATCGACTGCTTGCGGACGTATAGGAAGTCCTGCGCGAGCTCGGGTGCCGTCAGGACGACGGCCTCGGCGCCGAGCAGCCCGTTCTTGGTGCCCCCGAACGACACGACATCCGCGCCGGCGGCGGCATCTCGCAGCGGCACGCCCAGCGCGGCGGCGGCGTTCGAGAGCCGTGCTCCGTCGACATGCAGCAGCATGTCGTGCGAATGCGCGACATCGGCCAGTTCACGCACCTCGGAGACCGTGTAAAGCGTCCCGAGCTCGGTGCACTGCGAGATCGACACGAGGTGCGGCTGCACCGCGTGCTCGTCCCCGACCCGCGCGATCCGGCTCTCCACGAGCTCGGGGGTCAGCTTGCCGTCGATCCCCGGGACGGTCAGGAGCTTCACGCCGGCGATCACCTCGGGCGCGCCGCACTCGTCCACGTTCAGGTGCGCGGTCTCAGCGCAGATCACGGCCTCGAACCGCCGGCACGCCGCCCGCAGAGAGAGCACGTTGGCGCCGGTGCCGTTGAACACGAAGAACGCGCTCGCGTGCTCGCCAAACGCTGACGCGACCCGCGCCTCGACCGACAGCGTGTAGTCGTCGTGCCCGTACCCGAACGTGTGGCCGACGTTCACCCGGGCGATCGCCGCGAGCACGTCGGGATGGATCGTGGCCGAGTTGTCGGAGGCGAACCCGCGGGCGGCGTTCAAGCTCACGCCGCGAGCTTAGCTTTCAACGACGAGTAGAAGATCGACAGCGGGAACTCGTCGTCGCGCACCAGGTCGACGTACGGCCGCGGATCCTCGACGTCGGTGAAATCGCGGACCGAGGCGGTCCACTTCGATCCCGCCGCCGGCGGGACGCTGTCCGCGACCAGGTCGTGGGCGGCGGCCCAGTGCTGGAGCTTGGTCCGATCGATCCCGCGCCGGTACAGGTCTTCGACCTCGCTCCGGAGCCCGGCCACGCCGTCGGCCACACGGTCCCATTCGACCGTCAGCCGGTTGTCGGTCCAGTGCAGATAGCCGTGCCGGTGCAGGTAGGCGAACAGGAGCTGGCCGCCGAGGCCGTCGTAGTTACGCACGCGCGAGCCGGTGATCGGGAAGCGCAGCAGCCGGTCGAGCAGGATCGCGTACTGGACGTAGCGGGCGAACGACACGCCCTCGGCCTCGAGCTTCACCGCCTGGCCGAACGTGGTCAGGTCGCAGCGCAGCTCCTCGAGCGAGTACATCCAGTACGGCGCACGCTGACGGATCATGAACGGGTCGAACGGCAGATCGCCGTGGCTGTGGTTTCGGTCGTGGATCAGGTCCCACAGGATGTACGCCTGCTGGGAGATGGCCGGGCTGGCCAGCATGCACGCGGCGTCGGGCGGGAGATTCAAACGCAGCAGATCGGCCGCGGCCCCAGCCACCCGGCGCAGCCGCTCGGCCTCGCGGTCGCAGAAGATCGCGCCGAAGTTGCTCACCGGACGTCCGGCCACCGACACGGTCTCCGGGAACAGCACCGCGCACTCGCTGTCGTATCCGCGCGTCCCGTCAATCAGCTCGACCGGGACAAATTTCGGGTTGTCGAACTGAGCCCGCTCCAGCGACGCGATCCACTCGGGCCAGGGCACGCGCACGATCAGCGCCTCGAAGCAGGTGTCCCGCGACCCGTTCTGTTTGTACATCGGGAACACGACAAGGTGCAGCGTCCCGTCGGCGCGCTGGAGCTCGGGGCGGAACAGCTCGAGCGCCCGCGTGAAGTCCGGCTTGCCGAAGTCCTCCTCGACCCATCGCCGCAGGTCCGCGACCACGGCGTCCAGGTACTCGACGTCGTGCGGGAAGCGCGGCAGGAGCTCCTCTATCGAGGCGGTCATCCGCTCCACGTGGCTGCGCGCCTCCTCGGGGCTGGCGTCGTCCTTCAATGCCCCGTCCGGCGCCTGCAGCTCGGCCAGCGAATTGGCCTCGTCGCGCAGCGCCAGCCAGGCCGGCTCATGCTCGACCCCGGGCTGGCGCTCGGCGACCGGCCACACGCCGCCGCCGGACCGAGAAACCCAGTAACAGATGTTCAGCCACAGCGCTCGGTGATCGAGGTCGTCGATGCAGTCATCGCCGAACAGGTCGGAGTCGGCCAGCACGACAACCCGGCCCTGGCCGTGCCTGGCGGCCACGATCAGCGGCCGGTTGGGCGCCGACGCGGTGGCGTGCGTACGGGCCAGAACGGCCGCGCCGTTGGAGGCGGAGATCGTCGTCGCTCGGTACAGACACGCGGCCTTCACGCGCGCCAGCAGGTCTCCGGCGCGTCCCCGCTCGCCCTCTCCGAGCTCGGCCAGGATCCAGCTCGGCGCGTCGCGACAGTGCTCGTAGTCCTGAACGGTGTCGTTCTCCAGGCGCAGACGGAACCGGACCAGCAGCTCGTTGAGGTTGTTTCCGTACTTCTCCTGCTCGGTCTCCCCCATCACGACCAGCCCACCCCCCGCGGCCACGAATGCCTCGATCGCCTCGAGCTCCTCGCCCGAGAGCTGCGGGGAGCCCGTGCCGGTCGTCCGCTCCCACCTCGGATCCGACGGATGGGCGATGACCAGCACGTCGCAGTCGCTCAGCGTCTCGGCGGTCAGGGGCTGATCGGCGTTCGGGCGGACAACGAAATCGCGCGCGGCCAGCGCGGCCGCCGCGCGGGCATACGAGGCATCGCCCGGGTGGACCGGCTGCATCGTGCGCGCCAGCTCGGGGCGGATCGTCCACGCCTCGTTGTGTGACTCGTCGAAGACGACCCGGGCAAGCGTTCCGGAGGCATTCATGTACGGAACGCTACCCACGCCTCCGGCGAATGTCGATGCCGAAATCGATGTAACCTCTGCAAGGAATCGGCATATGGACGCCCAAGATCGTCAGATTCTTGCGCTGCTCGTCGAAGATGGCCGTCGCACATACGACGACATCGCCCGTCGCGTGTCGCTGAGCGCACCCGCAGTTAAGCGCCGCGTCGATCGGATGCGCGGCCGGGGCGCGCTCCAGGGCTTCACCGCGGTCGTTGACCACAATGCCCTCGGTGACCACACCGAGGCGCTGGTCGAGCTGTTCTACGCCCCGGGTACTCTGCTCGACCAGGTCGCCGACACCCTGCTCGGACACCCCGAGGTCGTCGAGGCGTGGAGCGTGACCGGCGAGGCCGACGCGATCGCCCGCGTGCGCACGCAGGACAACGCCGACCTCGAGCGCCTGATCATGGACCTGCAGCGCGACGGCCTGGTCCAGCGCACCCGCTCGCAGGTCGTCCTCTCACGCCTGGTCTCGCGCGCAGGTAGCTGATCTTGGGCCGCCTGCGGCGGCATCCGTGGGGCCGGTTGCGCACGGCATCCATGCCGCGCGCCCGCGTGAGCCCGTGAGGGGCGCGTGAGCCCGTGGGGGGGGCGCACTCGAGCCGCGAACCAACCGCGAGGACGCTGCAATGCTGGAATTTGCCCCCCTCGGACACCTCAGGTGCTGACCGGACGGGGGCGCCCGGCCCCACGGACGCCGAGCGAAGCGAGGCCAAAAGTCCATGGCCCCCGTCCACGTTAACCTTGACATGAGCGTGTCAAGGTTTGCTAGCATCGCCGCCCATGCGTGACTTCCTCGCCGCCACGCGTGAGCGCGTCCTCGTCTACGACGGTGGGATGGGCGCCACGCTCGAGCAGTTCGACCTGAGCCTGGAGAAGGACTACAACCTGCCCGGACGCTGCCACGAGGTGCTGGTGCTCAACCGCCCCGATGTGATCGAGGGCGTCCACACCGCGATGCTCGACGCCGGCGCCGAGGTGCTCGAGACCGACACCTTCCAGGCCTCGCGGCTGAAGCTGTCGGAGTGGGGGCTCGAGGAGCACACGTTCGAGATCAACCAGAAGGCCGCGGAGATCGCCCGCAAGGCGGCCGGCGAGCACCGGTTCGTGGCCGGCTCGATCGGCCCCACGGGCTTCCTCCCCGCGAGCGATGACCCGACGCTCGGGCAGATCAAGTTCCCCGAGCTTCTAACGGTCTTCGAGGAGCAGGCTCGCGCGCTGATAACCGGCGGCGCCGACCTGATCATCATCGAGACCGCGCAGGACATCCTCGAGGTCAAGGCGGCGATCTTGGGAACCCGCGAGGCGTTCAAGGCCACGGGACGCAGCGTGCCGATTCAATGCAGCGTTTCGCTCCTGCCCCAGGGCGGCAAGATGCTGCTCGGGACCGACATCAGCGCGGTGCTGACCACGCTCGAGGCGCTCGACGTCGACGTGATCGGGCTGAACTGCTCGACCGGCCCCGAGGACATGCGCGACGCGATCCGCTTCCTCGGCGAGACCGCTTCAACGCCCGTCCACTGCATCCCGAACGCCGGACTGCCCCTGCAGGGGCCGAACGGCGAGACGATCTTCCCCGAGGAGCCCGAGCCGCTGGCCGACGTGCTCAACGAGTTCATCGAGCGCTACGGGATCTCGATCGTCGGCGGCTGCTGCGGGACCACCCCCGCCCACATCGAGGC
>DATIEI010000362.1:0-8191 GCA_035455845.1 Solirubrobacteraceae bacterium | reverse complement strand
CTCCCCCACCTCGACCTCGAGCTCGCCGCCGTCGAGCACAACCGTGACCGGCGAGGATCCCCCCTCGATCACGTAGGCCACGGCGGCCCCGCTGGCGCCGGTCCCGCTGGCCGAGGTCTCCCCCACGCCCCGCTCGAAGATCCGCGCGCGGATCCGCCCGGGGTGGGCGGGATCCGGTTCACAGAACCACGACACGTTGGTCCGGTTGGGAAACAGCTCGTGGTGCTCGATCCCCGGGCCGATTGCCTGCAGGTCGAGCCGGCTCAGCTCCGCCTCGTTCTCGACGCGGATCGCGCACTGCGGATTGCCGACCTGCACGTGTTGAAAGCGCCAGGTGCGCCCGGCCGCACTCAGCTCCCCGCTCCCGTCGGGCCCGCCCGAGGGGAAGTCGGCACTCTGCCGGCGCGCCCTGCCCATGTCGACCGCGCACTCGGTCTCGGAGACGATCCGCGGGTGGATGTCCCCAGCCGCGGTCTGGATCGCGAACGTGTCGGCGTCGGTCCAGCCGCGCCGGCGCAGGTAGAGCACGGCCTCGCGAGCGCCGTTCCCGGACAGCTCGGCCTCGGATCCGTCGGGGTTGAAGATCCTGAGCCGGGCGACGTATCCGTCCTCTTCGGGCTCTGACAGGAGCAGGATGCCGTCCGCCGAGACGCCCGTGTGCGAGGCGCAAATCGCCTGGATTCGGGGTGAGGTCAGCTCGAACGGAAGGTCGGACGCCTCGACGATCAGGTAGTCGTTGCCCAGGGCCTGCCACTTCTCGAACTCCACGGGGCGCCAGTGTATGTGTACCGTCGCGCGCGCAATGGTGACGCGCCTGCACGAACGGACCGTGCGCGGCCGGCCACTGGTCCACTGGCTGCTCGCCGGACTGCTGCTGGTCTCGGTACTCAGCCGCGTGGCGTGGATCGAGCAGCCCTGCCACAGGCCCTGCCGCACGCCCGACGACCACCTGCTGGTCTTCGACGAGGACTACTACGTCAACGCGGCGCGGGTGATCGCCGGGATCCGGCCGCCGACCGGTGCGCCGTATGCCAACGCGCCGCTGGGCGTGGACGCGAACTCCGAGCATCCCCAGCTGGCCAAGCTGCTGATCGCGGGTGGAATCAAGCTGTTCGGCGACGGACCGCTGGCCTGGCGGCTGCCCAGCTTGGTGCTCGGCACGGTGGCGATCCTGGGGATGTTCGCGCTCGTGCGCGCCGCCGGAGGCGGACCGTGGCTCGGGCTGGGGGCCGCGGCCTTGATGGCATGCGACAACCTGCTGCTGGTACACGGCCGGATCGCCACGCTCGACATCTACGCCGTCACCGCGATGATCTGGGGCGCCGCGCTCTATCTGCGGCGGCGGCCGGTGTGGGCCGGGGTGGTGATCGGGCTGGGGACGAGCGCCAAGGAGGTGGCGCCGTACGTGCTGTTCGCGCTGGCCTTGCTCGAGCTCCTACGCTGGTGGCGAAGCCGCGACGGCGCGCGGGCGCGCCTGGGACGCCTGGCCGCGTGCGTGGCCGTCTGGGCGGCCACGTTCCTCGCCGCGCTCACGTTTATGGGCCTGATCGCCGCGCCGTACAGCCCGCAGACCGGCAAGCTCGTGCCGAACGGGCCGTTCGGGCACATCGCTCACATGCTGAGCTATGCGGCGCATCAGACCAGCCCGCACGGTCCCCAGGGGATCGCCTCCTACCCGTGGGCCTGGCTGATCGACATCAAGACGATCACCTACCTGCAGATCAACCCGGCTCGCCCGACCGCCGCGCTCAGCGAGGTCAGTCCCGCGGTTCATTTCCTCGGGGCGATCAGCCCGCCGATCCTGCTCCTCGCGGTGCCTGCGCTGCTGCTCGCAGCTCGCGCGGTAGTGCGGCGCCACGTCCGGTGCGAGAACGAGGTCGGTCTGGTCGGGCTGGCCTGGTTCCTGGGGACCTGGCTGCCGTTCGTGGTGGCCAGCCTGATCGCGAGCCGCACCAGCTACCTGTACTACATGGTGATCGTGATGCCGGGGATCTACCTGGTGGTGGCCGACCTCATCGCCCGGATCGGGCCGGAGCGCAAGCTCGTGTTGCTGTGGATGGCCGGCGTGGTGGCCGCGGCGGTCGTGCTCTATCCGTTCACTCCGTTGCCCTGAAGCCAGAGCGCGATCACCTCGCCGGCCACGTCCGCCGGCGAGCGAGAAGTCGTGTCGATCGTGTGCACGGCGGCCAGCTTGCGCATCCAGGTCAGCTGGCGCCGCGCGTAGTTGCGCGTCCGGCGCTTCATCGCCTCGACGTCTCCGGCCAGGAGCTCCTCGAAGCCCAGCGCCTTGCGCGCGGTGAGCGACGCTCCGGCGCCGTAGGCACGGCGTACCTCCTCCTGGGCGCCCGCGGCCACCATGGCATCGACGCGGGCATCGATCCGCTCGTAGAGCCGCTGGCGCTCCATCACCAGCCCGACCAACAGCGTGCTGCGGCGCATATCGTCCGTCCACAGCTCGGAGTCCTCGGCGTGGCGCTCGAGCTCGCCGGCATCGAGCAGCTCGAGTGCCCGGACGATGCGCTGGCGGTCGCCGGGCTCGATCTCCTCGGCGGCCCAGGGGGCGCGGTCGCGGAGCACCGCGTGCAGCGCCGGAGCCCCCCGCCGCTCGAGCTCGGCCAGCCACCGCTCACGTGCTCCTTCCGGGGGCGGAGGCCGCAGGCTGAGCTCGGCGAGCGCGGCCCGGAGGTACAGCCCGGTGCCCCCCACCACGATGGGCCTGGCCCCGGCGTCGAGCAGCCCGTCGATCTCGGCGTGCGCGAGCTCGGCGTACTGCCCGGCGCTGAAGCTCGCGTCGACCGGGAGGAACGAGAGCAGCCGATGCTCGAGCCGGGCTCGCTCGTGCGGCCGAGCCGCCCCGGTCAGCGTCTCGAGGCCCTGGTAGACCTGCAGGGCGTCGGCCGAGACCGCGACCGGCTGCTCGCCGAGCTCTCGGAGCCGCTCCGCCAGCTCGATCGCGACGTCGGTCTTGCCCACGCCGGTCGGCCCGAACAGGGCGATCACCTCCGCGCGCATGGCCCGCAGTATCGTGGAGCCATGCGCCCTGGAGCGATCGCGTGAGCACACGAATCGGCACCGGAGTCTCCACCGACCCCGATCCGCTCCGGGCTGGAATGGAGGCCGCCGGCTCGGCGGCCAAAGCCCTCGGAGGCACGCCGGCCGATCTGGCCCTGGTGTTCGCTAGCGGCTCGCATCTGGTCGCCCCGGAGGCCACGCTCGAGGGCGTACACGCCGCGCTGGCGCCCCGCGCGCTGATCGGTTGCGGCGCAGGCGGCGTCCTGGGGCAGGGTCGCGAGCTCGAGCAGGGTACGGCGGTGGCGGTGTGGGCGGCGGTCTTCGACGAGGGTGAGGCCACCCCGTTCCACGCCTCCGTGGTCGGCGAAGAGCCCGAGTACCAGGTCGTCGGGCTGCCGAGCCTGGAGAACTCGAGCGGCGTGCTACTCCTGTCCGACCCCTACTCGTTCCCTACCGATGCCGTGCTCGACGCGATTGCGGTGCAGTCGCCGGCCGTCCCGGTGCTCGGCGGAATCGCCAGCGCCCGAACCGCTACCGGAGACGCCGCGCTGTTCTTCGATGATGTCGTATGCGACGGCGGCGCCGTCGGGGTCAGCCTGGAGGGCGTGGAGATGCTGCCATGCGTGTCGCAGGGCGCCGCGCCGGTCGGCCGTGAGGTCACCATCACCGCGGCCGAGGGGAACGTCATCCACGAGCTGGCCGGGCGCCCCGCGCTCGAGACGCTGCAGCTGATCGTCTCCGAGCTGCCGGCGCGCGAGCGCGGCCTGGTGGCCGGCGGACTCCTGATCGGCGTGGTGATCGACGGCGGCAAGCCCGACTACGAGCAGGGCGACTTCCTCGTGCGCGGCGTGCTGGGAGCGGAGTCCGAGTCAGGGTCGCTCGTGGTGGGCGCCCCGGTGGCCGCCGGGCAGGTGGTCCGGCTCCATGCACGCGACGCCCGCTCAGCCGACGAGGATCTTCACCAGGCCCTCAAGCTCCGCATCCAGGCGCTCTCCGGCGAGCGGCCCGCCGGAGCGCTGGTGTTCACGTGCAACGGTCGCGGCAGCGCCATGTTCGGCATTCCCGACCACGACGTGGAGGCGATCGACTACGAGTTGGGCGGAGCACCGTCGGCCGGGTTCTTCGCGGCCGGCGAGATCGGACCGGTCGGCGGGCGGAGCTTCCTGCACGGCTTCACGGCGACGCTGGCGGTGTTCCCCCAGGGCTCATGAGTCGGCTGTCGGGCACCGTGCTGCTGACCGGCGCCAGCGGCGGCATCGGGCGCGCGATCGCGCGCGCGGTGGCCCCGATGGCCGAGGAACTGGTGCTGAGCGGCCGACGGACTGACGTGCTCGATGCCCTGGCCCGTGAGCTGCGGGCACGCGTGATCGCCTGCGATCTGTCCGTGCGCGAGGACGTCGAGCGGCTGGCCGAGTGGGCCGGTCCGGTGGATGTCCTGATCGCCAACGCGGCGCTCCGCTCCGGAGGCCTGCTGGGCGAGTTCAGCCAGGAGCAGATCGATCAGATGCTCGAGGTCAACCTCAGAGCCCCGATCGCGCTCGCGCGCGCCCTGACTCCGGGAATGGTCGAGCGCGGGCGCGGCCATGTGGTCTTCATGTCCTCGCTTCAGGGCAAGGCCAGCACCCCGGTCTCCTCGATCTACTGTGCGGCCAAGTTCGGCCTTCGAGGCTTCGCGCTCGCGCTGCGGGAGGACCTCCGGCGCCACGGCGTCGGGGTCTCGGTGGTGCTCCCGGGGTTCATTCGGGACGCCGGGATGTTCGCCGACTCGGGGGTCAAGCTGCCGATGGGTGTCGGCACCCGCTCTCCCACGGACGTCGCCGAGGCGGTCGTGCGGGCGATCGAGCAAGACCGCGCGGAGATCTTGGTCGCGCCGGTCGGGCTGCGGCTCGGGACGGCCGCCGCGGCGGTGGCGCCGGGCCTGAGTGCGGCCGTGAGTCGCCGGCTCGGCAGTGAGCGCATCGCGGCGGAGATCGTGGCGGGTCAGCGGGAGAACCAGTAACCGGGACCACGCGGGCGGCCGGGCTCCACGCGGGCGGCCGGGCTCCACATGGGCGGCCGGGCTCCACATGGGCGGCCGGTTCCACGGGAGCATCCGGGCTCCACGCGGGCGGCCGGGCTCCACGCGGGCGGCCGGTTCCACGGGAGCATCCATGGGTAGGTTCGAATTCATGGACGATGCCGCCTTCTGGCGCGAGCTCGGACAGCAACTGCGCGTCGACTCGATTCGGTCGAGCGACGCGGCGGGCTCGGGCCATCCCACCTCATCGATGTCCGCCGCCGACCTGGTCGCCGTGCTGCTCGCCAAGCATCTGCACTACGACTTCGGCCGGCCGGACGATCCCCGCAACGATCACCTGATCTTCTCCAAGGGCCACGCCTCGCCGCTGTACTACAGCGCGCTCAAGGCGGCCGGCGCGATCACCGACGATGAGCTGCTCACGTTCCGCAAGCTGGGCAGCCGCCTCGAGGGCCATCCGACGCCGGTGCTGCCGTGGGTCGACGTCGCCACCGGATCGCTGGGACAGGGCCTGCCGATCGGCGTCGGCGTGGCGCTGGCCGGCAAACGACTCGATCAGCTGCCCTACCGGGTGTGGGTCCTGTGCGGCGACAGCGAGATGGCCGAGGGCTCGATGTGGGAGGCGTTCGAGCACGCCGCTTTCAACGGGCTCGACAACCTGACCGCGATCATCGACGTCAACCGGCTCGGGCAGACCCGCGAGACCATGCACGGCTGGGATCTCGACTCCTACGCGGACCGGGCACGCGCGTTCGGCTGGCACGCGATCGAGATCGACGGCCACGACGTCGAGGCGATCGACGGCGCCTACTCCGAGGCAGCCCACACCGAAGGCCGTCCCACGGTGATCGTTGCCCGGACCAAGAAGGGCAAGGGTGCCAGCGAGGTCGAGGACCAGCCGGGTAAGCACGGTAAGCCGCTATCGGACGCGAGCAAGGCGATCGAGGAGCTCGGTGGAGATCGGAAGCTCGGGGTCGAGGTGGCCAAGCCCGAGGGGGACGCCTCACCGCAGCGGATCGATCCAGACCATTCGGTGCAGTGGCCGCGCTGGGGCCCCGACGACGAGGTGGCCACCCGCCGCGCCTACGGCGAGGCGCTGGCCGCTTTGGGCGCTGAGCGCGGGGACGTGGTCGCGCTCGACGGAGAGGTCTCGAACTCGACGTACTCCGAGATCTTCGCCGAGGCGCACCCTGACCGGTACTTCGAGATGTTCATCGCCGAGCAGCAGATGATCGCCGCCGCGGTCGGGATGCAGGTGCGGGGCTTCCGCCCGTTCGCCTCGACCTTCGCGGCGTTCCTCACCCGCGCCTACGACTTCGTGCGGATGGCCGCGGTCTCCCGGGCGCACATCTGCCTGGCCGGTTCGCATGCCGGCTCCTCGATCGGCGAGGACGGACCATCGCAGATGGCGCTCGAGGATCTTGCCGCGTTCCGCGCCGTTCACTCGAGCGTCGTCCTCTACCCCTCGGATCCCAACCAGGCAGCTTCGCTGGTGCGTCTGATGGCCGATCATCCGGGCATCGCGTACATGCGCACCCACCGGGGCGCGACGCCCACGATCTACGGGCCGGACGATCGATTCGAGATCGGCGGCTCCCGGGTCCTGCGCTCCTCGGGCGATGACCAGATCACGTTGGTCGGCGCCGGCGTCACGCTGCACGAGGCCCTGAAGGCGGCCGACCGTCTGGGCGATCAGGGCATCGCCGCCCGGGTGATCGATCTCTACTCGGTCAAGCCCGTGGACGAGGAGACCCTGCGTCAGGCGGCTGCCGACACCGGCGCGATCGTCACGGTGGAGGACCACTGGCCCGAGGGCGGCCTCGGAGACGCCGTGCTGGCGGCCCTGGCCGAGGTCGAGGGCGTCCGCGTGCACAAGCTGGCGGTCAAGGACATGCCGGCCTCCGGCAAGCCGGACGAGCTGGTCCACGAGAGTGGTATCGACGACGACGCAATCGTCGCCGCGGCGCGGGAGCTGGTCCGCTCGCCCGCCGGCGCCGGCGATTAGTACGTCCGAGCGTGTGTACTAGCTCGTCGTCACGTCTTCCGGACCGCCCTGCGACCAGTTCCGGCGCGCGGCCGTAGCGGCTTCCTCCGGGGGGGGCCCAGGGTCTTCGTCGACGATCGCGTGCTCGCCGGTCACCGTGGCCAGCGCGTCGATGACCTCGTCGGCCAGTTGCGCGCCATCGTCGGCCCGGTCGGGGGTGGTCTGAATGCGCACCACGACGTCGTTGCCGTCGACCTCCTCGAGCAGGACGACGGGCGGCCGGCGCGTCGGGGTTCTGATTCGGTCATCGAGGATCGCCTGCACCTGGGTGATGCTGATGCCGGTGCCGAGCCGAACGCGCACGTCGACCGAGTCCGGCTCCCTGATCGGGAGCACGGCCGCCGACAGCACCACGTTGTTCGGCACCATGATGCGGTCCGCGCCGCGCGCCAACGTCGTGTATAGGAGGCCAAGTGAGCTGACCACCCCTTCGAGTTGGCCCGCCACGGCTCCGGCCTGGAGCCTTACCCGCTCACCCACCCGGAACGGGCGGGCGCTCAGCAGCACCATCCCGGCGAACAGGTTGCCGAGCGTCTGCTGGGCAGCGAGACCGACGATCACAGCGGTGAAGGCGCTTCCGGCCACGATCGAGGCCGCGCTCACCCCGGCGACGCCAAGCACGACGAGGACGACGATCCCGACCGTTACGAGCCGTACGAGGAAGCCGACGGTTCCAGCTGTTCCCGGATCCATCCGGCGGAAGAACGTCGGCCCTGCGATGCGGCCGATGTCGCGGGCGATGGCCCAGCCGAGCGCGAGCAGCGCAAGGACGGTGGCAATCCGAACCGCGGTCACGAGCCCGGTGTGAGTGTCGACCTGCTTGCTGTTCAGGAGGTGGAACCAGGACTCGTAGTTGTCGAAGATCACGATCACCGCGATGAACAACGCGATCTCGAGAACGGCGCGACGTCGAGCGTTCTTCACGCTCTTCTTGTTCACATCAACCGCCAGCCCGACCCGTTCCCACGCGTCGCTGTGGGTCTCGAACATCTGGTCGAGCCGGAAGTCCGGCCTGGACGGCCGGAGGCGATCTCGCATCGGCCTTTGCTTGTTCGGTTCCTGGTCAGTCACGCTCTACCTACCACCGCCTCTCGCCGGAGGTTTCACGGCCCGGTTCA
>DATIEI010000361.1:0-17332 GCA_035455845.1 Solirubrobacteraceae bacterium | reverse complement strand
CGCATCGCGGCCGACGGGTACACGCGGGGCATGAGCGAACGACGCGAACGCGAAGAGACCGAAGAGCCGCCCGAGAACCGTCCCGAGGAGCCCGGAGCCGAGGGCGGAGCCGACAGCCCGGCGGCCGACAGGCTCCCGGGCCTGCCGGCCGACGACGACTCGCCGGTGGGCGACACCGACCAGCACCCCGACGCCTGATCAGCGGCGGGCTCGGACCGTGATTCCCTCGGCGCTCCCGCGCCGCAGCTGCTCGACCGGCGCGCGGGCCTGCTCGAGGTTCTTGACCCACAGCTCGTCGGCCAGGATCGTCACCGTGGCAATGATCGGGACCGCGATCAGGAGCCCGATGAACCCGAAGAGCTGATCGACGGCGACCACGCCGATCGCCACGACGGCCGGATGCAGCTTGACCGTACGGGCGACCACCAGGGGCTGGATGATGTTGCTCTCGAGCTGGTGGGCGCCGATGTAGATGAGCGCCACGACGATCGCCTTCTGGGGGGAGATCGTCAGCGCGTAGAGGATCGGGGGTATCGAGCTGGCCAGCGCCCCGAAGTAGGGGACGATCATGGCCACGGCGGTGAACACGGCAAAGAAAGCCGCGAAGTCCAGTCCGACCGCCAGCAGCCCGAGGTAGGTGAGCGTGCCGAGCACGATCATCCCGACGAACAGCCCCCGTAGCCAGGCCAGGTACGCCGTGCGCAGACGCATCAGGACGTGCTGGGCGTGCGGCCGGCGCGGGATCGGGAACAGGCGGATCATCCCGTTGACGAGCGGCTCGGGGTGGATCGCCGTGTACAGCGAGGTCAGCAGGACCACGATGATCGCCGCCACGCCGGCGGCGACACTTGCCCCGACGGAAGCCACCGGGCCAAGCAGCCTGGAGGGGTTGTGCGTGTAGTTGTTGAGGAAATGCTGGATCTGGCTGGTGATGTGTGCCGGCGAGGAGCCGGTCAGGCGCCCGAGCCGGCGCTCGAGCGAATCGCCGATACGCGGCAGCTCGTCGACGAAATGGGTGACCTCGCGGCTGAACACCGGCACGATCAGCGTTACCAGCCCGGCGATCGCCCCGAGCCCGATCAGGAGCCCCAGCGTCGCGCCGATCGCCCGAGGGACGTGCCAGCGCTCGAGCAGGTCGGCGAACGCGGCCAGCGGCGCGGCGATGACCGCCACGATCAGCACGCCGAGGATCAGGGTGCTCAGCGCCTGGAAGATCATCGCGGCGATGACGAGCCCGAACGCGAGCAGAATCGCCTTGTAGATGACCCCGGGAGTGATCTTGGACTCGGACATGTCTACGCAAGGCTGCCCGGTTTTCGGGCCCTGCACGCCTACTACCCGGATTGACAGGCGGCTGCCAGGGCGGGGGCCAGATCGCCGTTTCGGGCGATGATCACGTGGTCCAGCCCCAGCCAGGCGGCTACGTCGCGGAGCTCCGCCGCGAGCTCGCCGGCCACGCGTTCGAGATCGACGCCCGGCTCGGCGAACGCCCCCTGGACGAGCAGGGCGCCCCGCGCTCGGTCTGACTTGAGGTCGACCCGGGCCACGAGGTTCTCGCCGAGCAGGAACGGCAATACGTAGTAGCCGTACACGCGCTTGGGCGCGGGCGTGTAGATCTCGATCCGGTAGTGAAAGCCGAACAGCCGTTCGGTCCGCTGGCGAAACCAGATAAGCGAGTCGAACGGGGAGAGCAGCGCGCGGGCGTTGAGCTTGCGCGGCCGGCGCGCCTCGGGCCACAGGTAGGCCGGAGTGCTCCACCCCTCGACGGTTACCGGGATGAGCTCGCCGGCGTCGGCGAGCTCAGCCACGCGGGCTTTGGAGTCGCGCCGCGGCAGCCGGAAGTAGTCGCCGAGGTCGGGCTCGGCGGCCACGCCGAGTGCGCGGGCGGCGACGCGCACGAGCTCACGCTGGGCGTCGTCTCGTGTCGGGGTCGGCCGTTCCCGAATCCCGGCCGGGATCACCCGTTCGGCTGTGTCGTAGTGGCGCTCGAAGTTGATCCGCCGGGCGGCGGCGACCTGCCCGGTGAAGAACAGGTGCTCGAGCGCGACCTTGCCCTCATGCCAGTTCCACATGTGACCGGGCCGCGGCGGGCCCCGGACAGCGCCGGTGTCCCGAGCCCGGATCGGTCCGTGTTCGGCGACCAGCGCGTGCGTGTCGGCGACCGCGTCGGGGCGCTCGCGGCCCAGGCGCGAGATCGATCCCCACGCCTCCCGGTCGACATCGGCCATCCGCCAGCGCAGCAGCGGATGAAGCTCGAGCGGGATCAGCGATGCCTCGTGCGCCCAGTACTCGATCAGCCGGCGGTCGATCCGCCCGTCCCCGTGTCCGGCGATGCGGTCCAGCCGCGCACGATCGTAGGGACCGAGGCGTGAGAAGACCGGCATGTAGTGGGCGCGCAGGAACACGTTGACCGAGTCGAGCTGGAGCACGCCAAGTCGCTCCACGAGCTCGGCGATCCGGTTGAGGCTCGGCGGCCGGTTCGGGCGCGGACGGTCGAAGCCCTGCGCGGCCAGCGCGATGCGCCGGGCGGCGGCGAGGCTCAGCTTGATCGAGTGCCGGCTCATGGGTCGTGCAGCGTACGGTGAGCACCTGACAGTCTCTGCGTCGTGGGCTCGTCTGTAAGTCGTGCGGCACCGAGAGTGGTCACTGGCGGATGCTGCGCGAGGACGCAGGATCCGTGGCGTAGCAGCGCTACGCGAGGATCCGAGGACAAAGCGCAGCGCCGCCAGGGGCCGCTCGAATGCCGTAGGACTTGCGGACGGGCCCACTAGTGCCGCGGGGGCGTTCGAAACCACATACGATCGCTCAGCACGGCGAGCTCATTGCCGAGCGCGATCCGCTGCGGCCGTCCGGGCGGCTACTGCGCCAGGGCGACATGGATGCCTCTTACGTCGACCTGGCGGACCCGTCGCACCTCGAGTTCGACTACATGCGATGGATGCGGGTGGTGCTCCGCGCCGCCCGGGCCAGGCGGGTATTGCACGTGGGCGGCGGCGCGTGCGCGTTACCGCGAGCTCTGGCGGCGGAGGATCCGGACGGGCGACAGGAGGTGTGCGAGGTCGACGCGGACGTGCTCGCATTCGCGCGAGAGCATTTCGGCCTGCGCCGGACGCCCGGACTGCGGGTGCGTCACGCGGAGGGACGCGCGTTCATCGCCCGCCAGCCCGATGCGGGATGGGACGCGGTCGCGATTGACGCGTTCGTCGCCGCCAGCGTGCCGCGACAGCTGATCACGGTCGAGGCCACGACCGATCTGGCCCGGGTGGCGCCGTTGGCCCTGGTCAACGTGCTCGACGATCGCGCTGCCCGGGTGCTCCATGCGGTGGCCGCCGGGCTGGCCCGCGTGTATCCGCGCGTTTGGGCGCTCGGCGCGCGCGCCGGCAACACGCTCGTCGTCGGCTCGGCCCGCTGGCTTGACCTTGACCGGATCGCCGCCGAGGCGGCCGCGGACCCTTCCCCAGGGCGTCTCACGCGGCCGTCGACGATGGCGCGCCTCATCGCCGGAGCGGTTGCGCTCCATGATGAAGGGGTAAGAGCCGCCCCGTGAGCGTCGCCATCCTCGACATCGACGGAACCCTCGTCGACACCAACTATCACCACGCGATCGCCTGGTACCGCGCGTTCCGCCAGCACGACATCGTGCTGCCGATCTGGCGGATCCACCGCCACATCGGGATGGGCGGCGATCAACTGGTGGCGGCGCTCACCGACGAGGAGACCGAGCAGGAGCAGGGCGACGACATCCGCGCCGCCGAGAAGACGCTCTACTTCCAGCTGATCGAGGAGGTCCAGCCGATGAAGGGATCCCGCGACCTGATCGAGCAATTGAAAGCCCGCGGCCACACCGTGGTGCTGGCCAGCTCGGCCAAGCAGGACGAGGTCGAGCACTACCTGGACCTGCTCGACGCGCGCGGGCTGGCCGACGACTGGACGACCTCGGCCGACGTCGAGTCGACCAAACCCGCCCCCGACCTGGTCAGCGCCGCGCTCGAGAAGGCAGGCGGCTCCGCCGACGATGCGGTGATGGTGGGCGACACCACGTGGGACGTCGAGGCGGCTGCGAAGGCCGGGGTACCGACGATCACCGTCCGGACGGGCGGGTTCGGCGCGGACGAGCTTAAGGCGGCCGGCGCCATGGCGGTATTCGAGTCGGTCACGGAGCTCTGCGAGAAGCTCGACCAGACGCCCCTGCGCTGACCCACCGCTACGCGAGGCTCACCGTCAGGAGCACCCCGAGGATCCCCACCCCGAGCGTGAGTGCCGCGGTGTAGTCGCCGATCTTCCCGGTGTGCAGATCGCGCACCGGGCGGATCAGAGCGGTGGCGGCCGTGCTCACACGGCGCCATCCCGGTAGAAGTCGCTCCCCCCACAGGCCGAGCCCGGCCAGCGCGACGGCCAGTACGGTCGCGCCGGAGCCGTACAGATAGTCGAACCATTCCGGCGACCCCGAGCTGACCGGGCCGAGATGGCGTGGCGTCCTGAACACCGCCGCGTGGTAACCCGCGAAGTCGGCAAACCGGTGCGCGGCGGTCGCGGCCAGGTCCGGCAGGCCGGACCAGACCCCGGTGGCGACGGCACCGGCCAGCAGTGCGAAGGCGGGGACGAACATCGTCGCCGGCGTGCGGTCGTGGGGCTCGATCGTCTCGGGCTCGGTGTCTTCGTCGGCCTCGTCCGGCGGGTCGCGGGGGACGGCCCCCCATCCGCGGAAGACGCGGGCGGCCGCCCGCAGGACCGCCGCCCCGCACAGCGCCGAGGTGAGCGCGACCAGCGGCGGCACGAAGCCGTAGCCGACCTTGATCGCCGCGTCGTCGATCATCGACTTGCCGAGGAACGGGCCGAACGGAGGAATAGAGGCAACCAGCAGCCCGCCGGCCGTGACCAGCAATCCGGTAGCCACCAGTCTCCGCCCGCGGCCGTGGAGGCGATGCTGGCCGACCTTGCCGAGCCGGTGCTGAACGATGCCCACGCAGGCGAACAGCAGAGCCTTCCCGAAGCCGTCCGCGAGGACGTAGACCGCGGTGCCGGCCACTCCATCCTCGGTCAGCAAGCCGACGCCGACCAGGAAGACCCCGACGAACGAGATCGTGACGAACGCCAGCAGCCGCTTCAGGTGATCCTCGGTCATGGCCATACCGGCGCCCCACAGCGCCGTGAGGAGTCCGGCGCCCACCAAGATCGCTCGGACGACATGCACGTGGGAGCCGAGCGCTCCGGCGAATGCGGTGAACCACACCTGGCCCACCCCGTAGATGCCCAGTTCGCTCATCGCGCCGGCCAGCAGGAGGCAGACCGGCGTCAAGGCCACGGCGTAGGCGTCGGCCAGCCAGAAGTGAAACGGCACCACGGCGGCCTTGATCAGGAGGGCGCCGATCAGCAGCGTGAACGCCACGACCACCGCGCGGTCGTCGCCGCTGTGACGAAGCGCCGCGCCCATCTGGGCGAGGTTCAGCGCGCCCGTGTGCGCGTAGATGATCGCGATGCCGAGCAGGAACAGGAACGCGCCGATCGTGTTGATCACCGCGAAGTTCAGGCCACCCTCGAGCGCCGCGCCCTCGCCGATCTTGTAGCCGACCAGCGCCACCGCGGAGACGCTCATCAGCTCGAACATCACGAACATGTTGAACAGGTCGCCCGAGAGGCAGAAACCCACCATCCCGGCCATGAAGGTCAGCATCAGGACCTGGTAGTAGGGCTGGCGGACGTCGAGATAGCGGACGCTGTAGACGAGCGCGAGCACCATCAGCAGGGTCACAAACGTCGCGAGGCCCGCGCCGACCGCGGTCACCGCGAAGTTGATGCCGATCGCCACCCCGTGGCGCGGGTGCCATCCGCCGAACCAGTAGACGGTCAGCCCGTGCCCGACGTGGATGAGCAGCAGGAGCGTCATCACCAGGCTCGCGGTCGCCACCGCGAGCGCGATGAGCTCGGCCGCGATGCGCGGCATCAGGGCGTGGAAGAAGATGAGCAGCGCCGCGCCGAGAAGCGGGACGGCGACCGCCAGCGGGGCCAGCTGGCTCACTCGCGCATCCGGGTCATCGCGTCGGGGTCGACGGTGTTGAACCGCTTGTTCGCCTGCACGACGAGCGCGAGCAGCAGCGCGACGATCGTCGCCTCGACCACGACATCGGTCAGGCTGAGCGCCTGCACCACGGGATCGACGACCACCGAGTTCGTCGGGATGTCCGCGAAGATCGGCGCCTTCCCGTGCGAGACGTACCCGACCGAGAGCAGCAGGACGTACGTCGACGCCTGCATCACGGTCAGGCAGATGATCAGGTGCACGTAGTTGCGGCTGCTCATCACTCCCCACAGGCCGGCCCCGAGCAGCCACGCCGCGACCACGTACGGGTAGATGCTCACGTCGCCTGTCCGTGCAGTCGCTGGTCGAAGAACTCGGAGATCACCATCATCAGGGCGCCGCCGACCTCCAGTCCGACCGCGATGTTGGCCAGTGGGATGAAGCCTCCGGTGAGCAGCCCGGACGTGCCGTTGGCGATGAAGTTCTGGAAGAACGCCCCGGCCCCGATCAGGCCCCCGAACCCGAGCATCGCGAAGCCGGCCGCGCCCGCCGATTCGGACATCTCGACCCAGCTCGAAGTCCGCCTCAGATGGAGCAGCACGAGCGATTCACCGCCCACGGCGACGAACGCCACGGCGCCCATGAGGATCACGCCACCCTGGAATCCTCCGCCCGGGGTGAGATGTCCGTGCACCACGATGTATGCGGTCAGCACGACGAGCGGGCCGACGAGCGCCATCCCTATCCACCGCGTCGACTCGCTCGCGCGACGATCCTCCTCGGCGACCTCGTCCTCGTCGCGACCGCTCTCGCCCCGGAGCCGTCGGAGCAGCACAGCCACGCCGACGACCGCCACGAACAGGATGAACTCCTCGCCGAGCGTGTCGAACGCGCGGTAGTCGAACGCGGTCACGACGACCGAGTTGGTGGCGCTCCGGTCGGGAACCGCGTCGCGCGCCACGATCTTCCCGTAGAGGGCGTGATAGTGACCGAAGTCGTAGAGGCCGCTTGCCCCCCATGCCAGCCCGCCGGCGAGCAGCACCACACCGACGATCGCGACCGCGCGCCTGCCCCGAGTCACTTCTCCGCTTCTCCCGGGTGGGCGTCTCCCGGCTCGCCCTCGGCCGGCTTCTGCTGCTCGCGGATCTTCGCGATCGCCAGCAGCAGCATGAGCGGAATCGCAAGGCTGCCTACCACGATCTCCGACAGGGCAACGTCCGGCGCCTGAAGGGCGAAGAACAGCATGGAGAGCAGCAGACCGAGGATGCCCACCGCGATCGTCTGGCGAACCGGCTCGCGGACCGCAACGGCAAGCGTGCCGACAACGGCGACCAGCGTGAGCAACAGAGCCAGCAGCCCGTTCACGACGCATCGGCCTCATCGTCATGGATGCGCCAGTCGCCCCGCTCCACAACCCGAGCGGCACGGCCGGTAGCGTGCGTCAGGAGCGGTGAGAGGGCGATCAGCAGCACCGCGATCAGGATCGACTTGTCGCCCACCAGCGAGAACGACTTCTGGACCACGACGGCGACTGCGATGCACGCGGCGCCGAGCGTCGTCGGGCTGGTGAAGTGCAGGCGGTCATACACGCTCCTCATCAGAACCACCCCCAGGCAGCCGATCAGAGTGAGGGCTACGCCGAGCCACAGGAACACATCGACGACGATGTGCCGGACGCTCATCTGCGGCGCACGAGGAAGCGGACAAACGCGAGCGATCCCCCCGCCGACAGCGGCACCAGCACGACCGCGAGGTCGATGAACGGCTGGCGGTCGAAGGCGACCGTCATCGTCACGAGCATCAGCACCGCGACGACCGCCGCAACGTTGTAGGCGGCGAGCGCGGAGACGGGGTCCGAGCGCAGGCATCCGATCATGCACGGGATGAACCCGCAGGCCAGGACGATCGAAGCCGCCAGCCAGACGCTCATCCGAGCTCCAGCGGATCGAGCGGGCTGTCCGCCGCGACCAGCTCGTGGACGATCAGGTGCTCGCGTTCGGGATCGATCCCGATGACATAGCGGTTGGCGCCGACCGACCCCGCCCATTCGGTGAGGATGCGCCGGCCCACGTCCTCCGCCTCGTCGCTCGTCGCGGTGTATCGCGCGGTCCGGAAGCGGCCGCTGACCGGACGGCGGAGCAGCACGACTCGAGCGAGCGCCCAGGTTGCCCTCACCGTGTCGGTGACGAGGGCCAGAAACGGGCGGTAGGCAAACCGCAACATCGAGACGCGCAGGCTGCCGTCGACGCTGCGATGCCGGTCGAGCCCGGTGGCGAGCGTCGCGGCGAGGAGGGCCGCGACGATTCCGGTGTAGAGCTCTGCCGTCTGCGGCGTATCGGCGAGCAGTAGATAGATCGCGAAGAAGGCGGCCCAGCGGGCCAAGAAGGAGATCCCGCCTCGTACCGACATCAGCCCACCCGAGTCAGCACATGCTCCCGGTAGGCCTCGAAGAAGGCGTCCTGCTCAGGCCCGATCTGCTGCACGTAGAGCTCGTCGAACCCGGCGTCCACGTATTGCTGGATGACCTCGATGTGGCGCTCGATGTCCGGGCCGCACGGCGTCTCCTCGGCGATCATCTCCTCGGTCACGAGCTGGCTGGCCTGCTCGAAGTGCTGCGGCGTGGGCAGGATCTGCGCGAGCTCGCCGGGCAACCCGTCGTTGGCCCATAACCGGTGAGCGGTCTTGCGGGCCTCCGCCTCGTCGCGTCCCCAGCACACCTTCAGGCCGCCCTGGACGAGCGCATCGCCGTTTTTGGCTGCCGCGCTGCGAAACTGCTTCACGGATTCGGCGTCGGGGCCCACGGTGACGTAGCCGTCGCCGATCCGGGCGGCCAGGTCGATCGACTTGGGCCCGAAGCCAGAGATCAGGATCGGCGGCGGTTCGTCCGGGAGGTCGTAGACGCGGCAGCGCTCGACCCGGTAGTGCTTGCCCTGGTGGTTGTGAACGCCTCCCTTCCACAGGCTGCGGATCACGTGCACGGCCTCCTCGAGCATCTCCAGCCGCTCGTCGGCCTCAGGCCAGCGGTCGCCCAGGATGTGCTCGTTCAGGGCCTCACCACTCCCCAGGCCCAGGCAGAACCGCCCATCCAGGAGCATGCTCGCGGTGGCGGCCGCCTGGGCGATGACCGCCGGGTGGATCCGCACCGTGGGACAGGTCACCGCGGTGGTGACCTTCTGATCGGTGACCTGGGCCAGCGCGCCTATCACCGCCCAAACGAACGGGCTGTGGCCCTGCTCGTCGCTCCATGGGTGGTAGTGATCAGAGATCCAAAGGCCCTCGAAGCCGGCGCGCTGGGCCTTGGCGGCAAGCTCGACCAGGTCGCGCGGACCCCATTCCTCGCTGGAAAGGAAGTAGCCGATCTTCACGTCGCTCGCTTCTCCCCAGCGCGAAGCGGTTGTAATCAGGGGGCATGGGTAGACCAAATCGCGAGAGCCCCCGGAGAGAGGTCGATCGCACATGGATGAGCTTCAGCAGAAGCGACAGAGCCGTACGCACTCCGACCGGCGCGACGGTCATACGCGGGCGAGCCAGGCCAAGCGACACGCCGAGGCGGCGTCGCGTAAGGCCTCCGAACGCCGGGAGCGGCAGTCCGGCGCGGCTGGCTGGGTAGCCGACCGGGCCGGGCAGTGGTCCCTCGACGGCCCGGACTGGGGTTTCGTCGAACGCCAGAAGTACCTGTGGAACCCGCTGATGGACTACTGGTTCCGGATGGAGCTCGAGGGCTGGGACAGGCTCCCCGACCCGCCGGCGCTGCTGGTCGGCATCCACTCAGGAGCGCCGTTCGTGTGGGACGCGTGGACGATCGGTGTGCAGTGGTGGCGCCGCTTCGGTCAGGAGCGGCCTTTGCATGGCACCGCGCACGACGCACTGATGGCGATGCCGGTGCTGGGCGCGTACTTCCGTCGCATGGGTGTGCTGCCCGCAGCCCCGGACAGCATCGCCTCTGCGCTGGCGGCAGGTCGCGACGTGGCGCTCTGGCCTGGGGGCGAGCGGGACTCGCTGAGGCCCTGGACTCAGCGCGATGAAGCAGTGCTTGCCGGGCGAATGGGGTTTGTGAAGCTAGCCATCCGAAGCTGCGTGCCGATCGTGCCGATCTCCACGGTTGGCGGGCCGGACTCGATGCCGGTCCTGGCCACGGGTCGTCGTCTGGCGAAGTGGCTTCAGCTCGACCGGGTCGCGCGTCTGAAGATGTTCCCGATCGCTCTGCAGGCACCATGGGGCATCTCGCCGGCCCTGCTTCCCGAGATCCCGCTGCCCACCAAGATCCGCACCGCGTTCCAGGACCCGATCTCGCTGGACTGCGATCCCTCGCGGGCCGAGGACGACGACTACGTCCAGGCCAAGTACCGCGAGGTGTGCGACAGCATTCAGAGTGGGATGGACGCGCTGGCCCGCCGGCGCCGCCTACCGCTGTTTGGTTGACGGGACGCCCGCCGGGCACGGATGCCCGGCGAAACGGCGGTCTCGGCTCGGCCCGCTCGGCATCCCGCCTCGCCTAACCGGGCCGGCCTTGACTCATCCGGCGGACGCCGCCGAAGGCGGCCCCCTATGCAGCGACCTTCTGTTCGTGCTTGCCTTCGGCGAACTCTTCGACGATCTTGGCGCAGAACGCCTTGAGGTCGTCGGGCTTGCGGCTGGTCACCAGCCCGTTGTCGACGACGACTTCCTCGTCGACCCACTCGGCGCCGGCGTTCTTGAGATCGGTCTGGAGGCTCGGCCACGAGGTGACCTTGCGGCCCTTGGCCACGCCGGTCTCGACCAGCATCCACGGTCCGTGGCAGATCACGCCGACCGGCTTGTCCTGCTCGAAGAAGGCACGGACGAACTTGACCGCGTCCGAGTCTCCGCGCAGCTGATCGGGGTTGGCCACGCCACCCGGCAGCACCAGTGCGTCGTAGTCGGAGGCCTCGGCGTCCTTGACCGCCTTGTCGGCCTCGATCTTGTCGCCCTTGTCGAAGTGGTTCCACATCTCGACCTCGCCCTTCTTAAGCGAGACGATGTCCACGTCGGCGCCGGCCTTCTTGACGGCGTCCAGAGGCTTGGTCACCTCGACCTGCTCGGCGCCTTCGGTGAACAGGAAAGCCACGCGCTTGCCCTTTAGCTCATCAGCCATGCAACCGCTCCTTTCTTCTCTCGTTCAGGTCCCCTCTACTCTGGGTACCCCAGCGCAGGCGAGAAAAACGGGCTCAGGCGCTGATCAGCGTGGGGGTCCCGAGAGGGACGTGGCCGAGCAGCCAGCGTCCCTCGGCGAGTGTCAAGCGCAGGCATCCGTGGCTGACCGCCTCGCCGATGCTCGACACCTCGGGCGTGGAGTGGATGGCAATTCGGTCCCCGCCCTGCCAGCCCTGGATCGCGTGCGGGGAGTGCGCCGAGAGGGCGAGGATGCAGCAACCGTAGGGACCGGATGGGTTGCCGGTGGTGAGTCGATCGGTGACCGCGAAGCGTCCGGTAGGCGTCGGGGCGGCGGGCTGGCCGATCGCCACCGTGTAGCGCTTCAGGACCTTGCCGCCCCTGAGCACAGTTAGCCGCCGAGCCTTCAGCGACACCTTCAGCTCCCAGTTGACCCGGACGAGCGAGGCGGCGCTCAGCGGGATCCAGCCCACCTTTCCGTTGCCGGTCTGCGTGGCCACGACGCCCAGCCAACCCGGAACGTGACGCACGACCAGCATGGTCTCGCGAGAGCCGAACTGCGTCTTGGTGGTGAGCCGGGCGACCCGGCGGCCATGCGGCGCCGCACGTAACGCGGTCGAGTGCAGGAGGATTGCGACGATCGCGCCCGGCCCGGGCGCCACCGGCAGGGCGGTCGAGATTCGGGGCTTGGCCGGCGCGCTCGGGCGCGACGGGACCGGCGTGAGGTTGACCGCGGTGTTCGCCGCGGGGGTGCCGGCATCTGGCTGGCCCATCCCGAGGACGATCCCGATGATCACCGGGATCGCCGGGATCAGGGCGATCGGCGCAAACAGCAGCCAGCGCCGCGGCCGCGCTCCCCGGCCGACTTGCTCTTCGTCGCCCATGGACCGAACGGTAGCGCAGCGTTCCGCGGGAATTCACAGTTCGGCCGCCCGCTCGGGCTACGCTTGTTGTCATGTTCGGAATGCGCAACAAGACGACGATGATCGAGCCGGAGCGAGCCCTCCCCGGCCGCGAGAACGAGATGCCCGTACCGGCCCGCCACGCCGTGCTCGGGACCCCGCTGAAGCCTCCGTTCCCCGAGGGGTACGAGCAGGCGATCGTCGGGATGGGCTGTTTCTGGGGCGCCGAGCGCGTGTTCTGGCAGGCCCCCGGCGTGTACACGACGGCGGTCGGATATTCAGGTGGGCTCACTCCCAACCCCACCTACGAGGAGGTCTGCTCCGGACGCACCGGCCAGACCGAGGCGGTGCTCGTCTTGTTCGACCCGGCCAAGACCTCGTACGAGGAGATCCTGCGGCTGTTCTGGGAGAACCACGACCCGACCCAGGGCATGCGTCAGGGCAACGACGTCGGTACCCAGTACCGCTCGGCGATCTACTGGACCACCGAGGAGCAGCGCGCGGTGGCCGAGGCCTCCCGTGCCGCGTTCGCCGAGCGCCTGCGCGCCGCCGGCTATCCGGAGATCACTACCGAGATCGCCCAGGCCGGGCCGTTCTACTACGCCGAGGACTACCACCAGCAGTACCTCGAGAAGAACCCGTGGGGCTACTGTGGGATCGGCGGCACCGGCGTGAGCTGCCCGGTGGGGATCGGCGCCGCGGCAGGCGCCAGCGCACCCGCTGCATCAGCCACGCCTGGCGACTAGCCCCGCGGCGGGACCTTGGCGCTGCCCATGACAGATACGGGAGTCCCGCGCCAAAGTCTCGCCGGAGCCGCGCGCGGCGCGGCGCGGCTCAGCCGCCAGCGACCGCGGGGAGGATCGTCACCTCGTCGCCGTCGGACACGGGGGTCTCGAGGCCGTCGAGGAAGCGGATGTCCTCGCCGCCGACGTACACGTTGACGAACCGGCGCAGCCCGCCGTCCTCGGCAATCCGGCTGCGCAACTCCCCGTAGCGGTCGTACAGGGCGTCGAGCACCTCGCCGACCGTGGAGCCGTGGACACTCGCGGTGGCGTCACCGTCGGTGGCAGCTCGGAGCTGCGTGGGGATCTTGACCGTGACTGACATGCGCCGGTGTCTTATCACGCCACCGCGACGACGTGCTCGGCGGCCTGCTCGAAGGAGTCGAGCGTGGGCTCGATCTCCCAGGCCTCGAACGTGCCGCGGGCGACGTCGAGCGTCTTCAGCCCCTCGCCGGTGATGTAGGCGACGACTCGGTCGGCCGGATCGATTGCGCCGGCGGCGGCCAGCTTGGCCAGCACGGCCACGGTCACGCCGCCCGCCGTCTCGGTGAAGATCCCCGTGGTTCGGGCCAGCAGCTTGATCCCCTCGCGGATTTCGTCGTCGGTCACCGCTTCGATCGAGCCCTGCGTCCGCCGGGCCAGGTCGAGCGCGTAGGGACCGTCGGCCGGATTGCCGATGGCCAGCGACTTGGCGATCGTGTCCGGCTTGACCGGGCGACAGAAGTCCTGACCGGCCTCGTACGCCGTGGCCACCGGAGAGCAGCCCGCCGCCTGGGCGCCGTGGAAGGCCGGCAGCTCGCCCTCGAGCAGCCCGATCTCCAGCCACTCCTCGAACCCCCGCGCGATCTTCGTGAACAGCGACCCGGAGGCGATCGGAGCGACCACCCGGTCGGGCAGCTCGAACCCGAGTTGCTCGGCGGTCTCGAACGCGAGCGTCTTGGACCCCTCGGAGTAGTACGGCCGCATGTTGATGTTCACGAACGCCCACTCGTGCTCGGCTGCGAGCTCGGTGCACAGGCGGTTGACGTCGTCGTAGTTGCCGCGCACCTTGACCAGGTTGCCGCCGTAGACCCCGGTGGCGAGCACCTTCTGCTCCTCGAGGTTGGAGGGGATGAACACGTAGGACTCCAGGCCTGCAGCCGAGGCATGCGCGGCCACCGCGTTGGCCAGGTTGCCGGTCGAGGCGCAGGCCACCGTCTGGTAGCCCAGCTCGCGGGCCCGGGCCAGCGCGATCGACACGACTCGGTCCTTGAACGAGTGCGTGGGATTCGCGGCGTCGTTCTTGATCCACACCTCGCGAAGGCCGAGCTGCTCGGCGAGGCGGTCAGCCTTCAGCAGGGGCGTCCAGCCGGCGGGGAGCAACCCGCGAGGCGGTGCCTGCACGGGGAGGAAGTCGCTGTAGCGCCACAGCGAGTGCGGCCCGGCTTGGATCCTGCGGCGCAGCTCCGCCGGGTCGCCGCCCGTCCGCGCTTCGTAGGCCACCTCGAGCGGGCCGAAGCAGCGCTCGCAGACGTACTGTGCCTCGAGCGGATAAGTTGTCTTACATTCTTTGCAACGAAGGGACTCTGGCGGCATATGAAAAAACCTCCGCCGGGGTCAGTGGTCGGAGGTCAAGGAAACCGCCCTATCCACATCTCCCAGGCTTGTCGTTGGAGCCTGATGGAATTGGCACCTTTCCCTTGCGGGAGGTTGCCGGGGTTTCATAGGGCCAGTCCCTCCACCCCTCTGGATGCGTACAGCTATGTGCAGCGAATTATATCCACAGGTTCGCCAGACTTCGCGCCGCCTTGAGCCGATCGCCCTCGGACTCGACAAGTAGCCGTGTTCTCCCGGCCTCCCGCCACCACCATGCCGGCCACGTCCTCTGATCCGCTCGAGCGCCTCGAGGCGACGCTGGCGCTGGGCCGCAGCGCGCCGAGCCGGCGCATGCTGATCATCGTCAACCCGTACGCCACCACGGTCTCCGACCGCCTCAAGAACCTGGTCGTGTACGCGCTGCGCGGCCGCTACGAGGTCGACGCGATCGACACCCACGCCCGGGACCACGCCACCGAGCTGTCCCGCGAGGCCGCGCGGGAGGGCTACGACGTGGTGGTCGCGTTCGGGGGCGACGGGACGGTCAACGAGGCGGCCAATGGGCTGGTCGGGTCCGACACGCCGCTGTGCTGCCTGCCCGGCGGTCGCGCCAACGTTTACTGCCGGATGCTGGGGATCCCCAGCGACGTAGTCGACGCCACCGAGCATCTGCTGCTCATGGCCGACGACTGGCGCCCCCGCCGGGCCGACCTCGGCTCGGTCAACGAGCGGGTGTTCCTGTTCTCGGCCGGCGCCGGCCTGGACGCAAGCGTGGTCGAGCGGGTGGACGCCCACCCGCGGCTGAAGGCCCGCTACGGCGAGTGGTACTACACGTGGACGGGCGTGCAGACGTTCACCCGGCGCTACCTGCTGAACCCACCCCGGCTCGCGGCGCAGCTTGACGACATCACGATCGACGGAGTGACCGTCATCGTCCAGAACGCCACGCCGTACACCTTCTTCGGCGCTCGGCCGGTGGAGATGGCTGAGGGCGCCGCCCTCAACAGCGGCGACCTGGCCGGCATCGTGCTCGACCGCGCCCGCCCGCTCGACGTGCCCACGATCATCACCCGGGCGCTCTCGCGCCACTTCCGGGTAAGCCGCCACCGACACGTGCACTCGTTCTCCGGGGTCCAGCGACTGCTGGTCCGCTCGCGCGACGAGCGTCCGCTCCCGCTCCAGGTGGACGGCGACTACATCGGCGAGGCGGACGAGGCCGTGTTCGCCGTGCGACCGAACGGAATCGCGGTCGTCTCCTGAGCTCCCTGCGCCGCCTCGTGATCATCCTGGCCCTGGTCGCGGCGGCGATTGCCGTGCCGTCGCTGGTTTCCGCGCACTCGCTGCCGGGCGCTCGGAGTTGCCCGGTGTTCCCGGCCGACAACCCCTGGAACCAGCGGGTCGATCGCCTTCCGGTGGCCAAGAACTCGGCCCGGATCATCGCCAGGATCGGGCTGGGCGATCCGGTCCACCCGGACTTCGGATCGGGCCTGTACGGCGGCGAGCCGATCGGCATCCCGTTTGCCGTCGTCTCCTCGCGCACCCGACGGGTACCGGTCCACTTCCAGTACGCCTCCGAGTCCGACCGCGTGCCCTATCCGCTGCCCAGGGGCGTGCCGATCGAGGGCGGCTACGGGTCGAGCGGGGATCGCCACGTAATCGTGGTCGATCGAAGCTCCTGCAAGGACTACGAGCTGTTCGCCGCGTATCCGCACGACGGCGGCAAGCGCTGGACGGCCGGCTCGGGCGCGATCTTCAACCTGCGCTCTGACCATCTGCGGCCGGCCGGCTTCACCTCGGCCGACGCCGCCGGTCTGCCGATCCTGCCCGGCCTGGCGCGCTACGACGAGGTGGCCCGAGGCGTGATCGACCATGCCCTGCGCTTCACCGCCCCGTGTACCGCGGCTCGCTACGTGTACCCGGCGCGGCACGAGGCCTCGACCTGCCACGGCGCGTCGCTGCCCCCGATGGGCCTGCGGGTGCGACTGAAGGCAAGCGTGAACATATCGGGGCTGCCCTACCAGGCTCGGGTGGTCGCGCAGGCGCTCAAGCGCTACGGGATGATCCTGGCCGACAACGGGTCGCCGTGGTTCATCTCGGGCGCCCCGAACCGGGGCTGGAACAACGACGCGCTGCATCTGCTCGACCGGCTTACCGGCCGAGACTTCGAGGTCGTGAACACGAGCTCGCTCCCGCACCCCGGGCTCTGAGCCGCAGCCGAGGGGGAGAGACCCGGGGCGATCGAGGCTCCTATAGGGCGTGCGCCCCTCGAAGTCGACCGCACGGATACCGCGCCGGATCCGGCTCGGCGAGCAGGACATCGAGTTGCTCTGGTTCCTGGCGGAGCACCGGATGGCCCTGCCCGACCACGTGGCGGCCCTGCTTCGCAGCACCGAGCAGGCGGCCGGGGCGCGTCTGAGCCGGCTGGCCAAGGCGGGCTACGTCGAGAGCGTGCGTCTGTTCCACAACCAGCCGGTGATGCACCTGATCGCGCGGGATGGCCTCAAGGTGCTCGGGAGCACTCTGCCGGCCCCGAAGCTCGATGTGCATTCCTACCAGCACGACGTCGGCGTGGCCTGGCTGTGGATCGCGGCGCGCCGAGGGATGTTCGGCCCGTTGCGTGAGGTCGTGGGCGAGCGCCGCATGCGCTCCCACGACGGCGCGCGCGATCGCGACCACGAGCCGTTCGCGGTCAAGCTGGGTGGCGTCGGGCCGTGGGGGCGAGAGCGGCTGCATTACCCGGACCTGCTCCTCCGTACCGCCGACGGCCGGCGGGTCGCGCTCGAGCTCGAGCTTTCCTCCAAGGGCCGGGCGCGCCGCGAGCGGATCCTGGCCGGGTACGCCGCGGATCCCCGCTTCGACGAAGTCGTCTACTTGGTGCAGAACGCGGCGGTGGCGCGCTCGGTCAAGTCCGCGGCGCGCCGGCT
>DATIEI010000360.1:0-14357 GCA_035455845.1 Solirubrobacteraceae bacterium | reverse complement strand
TCCAGCACGTCGTGGCGGTGCAGGGCGCCCTTCGGCTCGCCCGAGGTCCCCGAGGTGAACAGCAGCTGGGCGATGTCGGCCGGGGACCGCTTTGGAGACTGGTACGTACCAGTATCGTACGGGTACGTACCAATATCCGAGGTGTCGAGGACATGCTCAAGGTCCGGCAGGGTGCTGCGTACGCCGGCAGCCGTCGCTGTGTAGTCGCGGCCGCGGAACACCCCAGGAACGAACAGCACGCGGGCGCCGCTCTCGCGCAGCATGAACTCGAGCTCGCGCTCGCGAAAGATCGGCATCAGCGGCTCGCACACCGCGCCGGCGCGCAATGTCCCGAGCGCGATCGCCACGAACTCCAGGCGGTTCGGGAGCTGGAAGGCGACGTTTTCGCCAGGCTGGACGCCGAGGGACACGAGCGCCTGCGCCACGCGCGTGGACTGCTTCGCGAGCTCGGCCCAGGCGAGCTCGCGGATGCGGCCGTCGGCGCCCACCTCGACGACGGCTCGCGCGCCCGGCTGCTCGCGGGCGTGCCGGTCGACGTCTTCGATGATCATGCCGATCCCTGACCGGACGGGGCACCCGGCCCCAGGGATGCCGCGAAGCGGCCCCCAAAATCGCCCACGCCGCCCGACACCGCCGCGGGGATACCCAGCACGTTCATGTGCTCGAGGAACTCGGGATACGAGATCCGGTAGGCGTGAGGGTAGGAGAGCTCGGTCACGCCGTTCGCGGTCGAGCCGGCCACGGCGAGGGCCATCAGCACGCGATGGTCATTGAACGAGGACAGGTTCGCGCCCTCAAGCTGCCGGACGCCTTCGAAGGTCATGTCGTTGCCGTCGAACTCGATCCTGGCGCCCATCTTGCGCAGCTGGAGCATCGAGGCGACGCGGTCGGACTCCTTCAGGCGGACATGGGCGACGTGCCCGAGGGCGCTGCGCCCGCGGGCCCGGCTGGCCAGCACGGACAGGATCGGGACCATGTCCGGGATGTCGCGGCAGTCGAGCGGACCGCCCTCGGGCGGGGTGCCGTCGTGATCCATCGAGATCGAGTGCTGGTCGGCGGCGATGCGGAAGGGGACGCCCGCGGCCATCAGGTTGTCGAGCACAGCCGCCTCGGGATGGCCGGCGATCGGCGTGGGGCTGCGGAACGTGACCTTGGATGGGTGAAGCGTGCAGGCAGCCAGCCCGAACATCGCCGAGCCGAGGTCGGCCGGCAGCGTGATGTTGCCGGCGCGGGGTTGCTGGTCCGGCGGGACGTAGAACTCACGCCAGTCCTCGCGCGCGGTCACCTCGAGGCCGAACTGACGCATCATCTCGAGAGTCAGCTCGAGGTAAGGCCGCTCGTTGAGCTCGCCGCGGACCTCGATGACGGTCGGTTGCGTCGAATAGGGCGCCAGCATCAGCAGACCCGAGATCCACTGCGAGAGCGTGCCGTCGATGCGGATCCGGCCCCCGGTGGGGCGGCCGGGGTACACGGTGACCGGCAAGTGCTGCCCCTCGTATTCCAGCCGGACGCCCATCCGCTTGAGCGCCCGGAGCAGCGGACCGATCGGGCGCCGGCGGAAGTAGCGCTGTCCGACGAAGCGGACGGGGCGGTCGCCGAGCGCGGCCAGGCCGAGCAGGAAGTAGAGCGTGGTGCCAGAGCTCCCCACAGAGACCTCGTCGCTTTGCGGGGAGAAGCCTCCGCCTCCGCCGCTCACCCGCCAGCCGTCGCCGGCAGGCCCGATCTTGACCCCGAGCCCGCGCAGCGCCTGGACCGTGAACGTCACGTGGCGGGCCGCGGTGCACTGAGTGATCGTGCTCTCACCGTCGGCCAGTGCCGCGAGCATCAGCGCCCGATGGGCGTGGTACTTGGACGGCGGGATGGTCAACTCGCCCACGAGCGGGGCCTGGGCCTTGGCTACCAGCAGGCGCACCGGCGGCAGGATATCGGCGGCCCTGGCGGCCACTCGCGTCGGTCACGATAGAACCGCCGAATGGGGGGTCGGGCCTGTCGTCGAACGGTCGCTTTGACGGATCACATAAATGCTATATTACTTATATGACATCGGCAGCGGCTCTGATTCGCCAGGCACGCGTCGAGGCGGGAATGACCCAGGTCGAGCTCGCGTCACGCGCCGGGCTCTCGCAGTCGGCCGTCGCGCGGCTCGAGCGAGGCGGCTCGAACCCCACCATCGCCACGCTGGCGAACGTGATCGCCGCCACCGGACACCGATTGATGCTGAGCGCGGCAGTGCATCGCCCTTCGTTCGACGAGGGGCAGCTGCGCGAGCGCCTGGCCATGACCCCGGCACAGCGTCTGGCCAACTTCACCGCCTCGAGCCGCAACCTGCGGACGATGGCGCTGCGCGCGCGACGCGTCGGTGACTGACCGGCCGCCGCTCAGCGCCGACGAGATCCTCCGCCGGCTCGTCGAGCGCGGCGTCGACTTCGTGGTCATCGGCGGCATCGCCGGTGTGCTCCACGGGTCGGCGCGCAACACGTTCGACCTGGACATCTGCTTCGCGACCGACGACGCCAACCTGGCCGCGCTCGGCGACGTCCTGACTGCGCTCGGGGCCCGGTTGAAGGGAGTCGACGACCACGTTCCGTTCGTGCCCGATGCCGGGACGCTGCGACAGGTCGAGCTGCTCACGCTCGCAACCTCGTTGGGCGAGCTCGACGTGCTCGCTCGGCCGCCTGGGGCGCCGGCCTACCCAGACCTCCGGCGAAACGCGGATCGCTACGACCTTGGCGGCTTCAGCGTGTCAGTCGCCTCGATCGACGATCTGATCGCGATGAAGCAGGCGGCCGGCCGCGCGAAAGACCTGCTCGACATCGAGGAGCTCGAGGCGATCAAGCGCCTTCGCCACCGTCGATGAGCGAGCGCCTACCCTTGTTCACGGCATGAGGACAGCGATCATCACCGTCTCGACGTCCGTTGCCGCCGGCAAGTCCGAGGACCGTTCCGGTGAGGCGCTGGCCAGCCTGGCCGAGGCAGCCGGCGCCGAGATCGTCGCCCGCGAGGTTGTGGCCGACGACCGCAGGGCGATCGAGAAGCTGTTGCGGCGGCTGGCCCGCGACGGAGCGGCGCTGATCTTTACCACGGGCGGCACCGGCTTCACCCACGACGATGTCACCCCGGAGGCGACGCGGGCGGTGATCGACCGCGAGGCACCCGGGTTTGCCGAGGCCATGCGGGCCGAGGCGCTCAAGCACACCCCAATGGGCATCCTCTCGCGGGGTGTGTCGGGCATCGCCGGCCGGACGTTGATCGTCAACTTCCCGGGCAACCCCAAGGCGATCGGCGAACTTTTCCCGGTCATCGGCCCGACGCTCGGCCACGTGGTGACGACGCTGCAGCACGAGGGTGGACCAACCCCAGGCCATTGAGCTGCGCGGCCTGGTCCGACGTTTCGGCGAGCGGACGGTCTTGCGTGAGGTCTCGGTTTCCGTCCCCACGGGGGCGACGCTTGCGGTGCTGGGGCGCAACGGGGCCGGCAAGTCGACGCTGCTGAGGATCCTGGCCACGCTCCTGCGACCTCACGCCGGCGATATCCGCGTGCTGGGCGAGGAGCTACCGCGGCGCGGCTTCGCGGTGCGGGGGAGGGTCGGGTTCTTGGGTCACGAGCCGCTGCTCTACCGCGACCTGAGCGGGCGCGAGAACCTGGGCTATCAAGCGCGACTGCACGGTATGACGTCCACACGGGTCGAGGAGGTGCTCGACGCGGTCGGAATGCGCGAGCGGGCCGACGAGCCGGTGCGCCTGCTCTCGCGCGGGATGGTGCAGCGGCTCGCGGTCTGCCGCGTGGTCCTGCACCGGCCCGGTCTACTGCTGCTCGACGAGCCGCTGGCCAATCTCGATCCGGCCGCCACCGAGCTCGTGGCCCCCCTGATCGGCCGTGGTTGCGGCGCCACGCGGATCCTGACCAGCCACGATCCGCGGGCCGCGCTCGCCGAGGCCGACCTGGTGCTCGGGCTGGAGGGCGGACGCGCGGCGTTCCTGACCGAGCCGAGCCGGGTCGACTCCGACTCGGTGGCGCGTCTATATGCGTGAGAACCGGGCGCCGGGCACCTGGCAGACCGTGGTCACGGTTCTGCGCAAGGACCTGCTGCTGGAGTTGCGCGGGCTCGAGACAGTGCCGGCAATGGTGCTGCTCGCGCTGACCACGCTGGTCGTGTTCCACTTCGGGCTGGGCCGCGACACGATCGACGGCCAGCTGGCTGCCGGAGTGCTGACCGTGACGCTGCTGTTCGCGGCCATGCTCGGGATCAACCGGCTGTTCGTGGCCGAGCGCGAGCAGGGCGGCTTCGACGCCTTCCTGCTCGCCCCGGTCGACCGCTCGACCCTGCTGGTGGCCAAGGCGCTGGCTCTGTTCGCGTTCCTGGTCGTCCTCGAGGTGATTGCGGTGCCGGCGTTCGGTCTGTTGTTGCTGGGGCCGCCGTTGGGGCGGGTTTTGCCCGGCCTGGTCGCAATGCTCGTGTTGGGTGATGTGGCCCTGGCGGTGATCGGGACGCTGGTCTCAGCGATCGCCGTGCACACCCGCGCCCGCGACCTGATCGGGCCGATCATCGGACTGCCGTTGCTGCTGCCGGCCCTCATCGGCATGGCTCGGGGAGTTGGACCGCTGCTGGTCGCCCACGGCTCGAGCTGGCCGCCCGGGAAGTGGGTGCTGATCCTTGCTCTTTATGATGTGGTCTTCGCCCTCCTCTCCTACGCTGTCTTCGACTTTCTCCTGGAGGACTGAAGGTTTTGAGTGTTTACGGGCGGGGTCTTCGCGGCCTGGCCATTGCGACTGTCCTGACAATCACTGCAGCGTTTGCGCTGGTCTTCTTCTATGCCCCGCTGGACGCCGACCAGGGGTTCGTCCAGAAGATCTTCTACGTGCACGTGCCGATGGCGATCACCGCCCTGTGCGGCTTCGTGTTCGGAGGCGTGCTCGGCGCCATGTACCTGCGTACGGGCGAGCGCAAGTGGGACATCCGCTCATATGTGGCGATCCACATGGCGCTGATCTTCGGTGTGGGCACGCTGATCACCGGCGGGATCTGGGCCAAGGCCTCCTGGGGTCATTGGTGGATCTGGAGCGACCCGACCCTCACCTCGTTCCTGATCGTGATGCTGCTGTTCGCGACGTATCAGCCGCTGCGCTTCTCGATCGAGGATCCCGAGCGCCAGTCCCGCTACGCGAGCGTGTTCGCGGTCGTGGCCGGCGCGTTCGTGCCGCTCAACTTCATCGCGGTCCGCGCCGCCCAGGCATACGTCCACCCGCGCGTTCTCACGCTCGCCGGTGGCAACCTCCCCGGCCCGATGCGGCTCACTTTCGTGATCGCGCTGGCGGGTATGGGGCTGCTGTACGTGACCCTGTGGAAGTACGAGATGGCGGCCAAGGCGACGCGCATGCAGGTGCGGGCGTTGCGGCGGGCGCTTTTGGGCGAGGACTCCGTGGCGCCCCTGAAGCGGAGCGCGGCGCCATCATGATCTTTGCCGTGGCACCCGCCCTGCCGCTGCACACGGCGGGCAAGTACGTGGCCGGCGCGTACATTGTGTTCCTCGCGCTGGTGCTGATCTACGTGGCGATCATGGCGAGCCGGCTGGCACGCACCGAGCGGGAGCTGACCGAGCTGCGCCGAGATGTCGAGTTGCGCCGGCAATCCGAGGCTCAGGATCCCGACCGTCAGCGAGAGCCGGTGGCGTGAGCGAGCTGCTGGCCATCGGCGTCTCGCACAAGACCGCGCCGGTCGAGGTGCGAGAGCGCGTGGCGCTGCCCGAGGCGCGGCGCGGGGTCTTCTTGCGCGATCTACGGGGCACCGGCGAGGTGCAGGAGGCGGTGGCGATCTCGACCTGCAACCGGACCGAGCTGTACATGGTCGTGGGCAGCCCGGTCGAGGCCGAGAGCCGCGCGCTGGCCATGCTGGCCAGCCAGGCGGGGATCCAGCCCACGGCACTGGCCGCCTCGATCTACTCGCCGCGCAACTGCGACGCGGCCAGGCACCTGTACCGCGTGACCGCCGGCCTCGACTCGATGATCGTCGGCGAGGCCGAGATCCAGGGCCAGGTCAAGCGCGCCTACGAGGCGGCGATCGCCGGTGAGACGGTGGGACCGCTGACCAACCACCTGTTCAAGGCGGCGCTGGCCACCGGCAAGCGGGTCCGGACCGAGACCGGGATCGGTGAGCGCCAGCTGACCCTGCCGGCGGTGGCGGTGGCGCTGGCCCGCGAGCGGCTTGGGGATCTGTCCGAACGGCTCGTGGTGATTGTCGGAACCGGCGAGACCGGTGAGCTGACCGCGCGGGCGCTGGCCGACAGCGGCGCCCGGACCATGTTCGTGGCCAGCCGCCGGCGCGACCGAGCGATCTCGCTGGCCCGGCGCTACGGCGGCGAGAGCGTGCCCTTCGACGAGCTGCCCCAGGCGCTGACCAGGGCGGACATCCTGGTCACCGCGACGGCGTCCCCGCACCTGCTGCTCGAGTCGGGCGAGCTCGCCGAGGTGATGTCGATGCGCCAGGGACGCCCGTTGCTGCTGATCGACCTGGCCGTCCCGCGCGACATCGACGCGGCCTGCGGCGAGCTCGACGGCGTCTCGCTTTACGACATCGACGACCTGCAGGCGGTGATCGCGCGCAACCGCCGGGTGCGCCAGGCCGAGGCGCGCAAGGCCGAGGGGATCATCGAGCAGGAGATCCAGCACTTCGCGGCGTGGCTCGGGTCGCTCGAGGTGCTGCCCACGCTTACCGCGCTGCGCCTGCACGCCACCGAGATCGCCGAGCAGGTCGTGCGCGAGAACTCGGGCAAGTGGGATTCGGCCTCGGCTGCGGACTTGGAGCGGGTGGAGGCCCTCGCTGAGGCGATCGTCAACCGCCTGCTTCACCACCCCACTCTGCGGCTGCGGGAGCTCCGCGACGACCGCGTGCACGCCCGGATGGCGCTGATCCGCGACCTGTTCGGGCTGGAGGTCGAGACCTCGGAAGGCGCGCGCCCCGCCGCCGAGCCGCTCGCCGAAGTGCGCGAGTTGCGCCCGCGGAATTGATTCGCGTCGGAACGCGGGGAAGCGCGCTGGCGCTGACCCAGGCGACATGGGTGGGAGAGCGGCTCGGCGCCGAGTACGAGCTGGTGACGATCAACGCGGCCGGGCCGGTGGAGGACAAGTCGCGGTGGGTCTCGGAACTCGAGCGGGCGCTGCTCGACGGCGACATCGACGTGGCGGTGCACTCGGCCAAGGACGTGCCCGCCGAGCTTCCCGACGGACTCGAGCTGGTGGCGTTCCCCGAGCGGGAGGATCCGCGCGATGCGATCTGCGGGCCAGTTTCCGCGTTGAAGGATCTTCCCCCGGGCGCCCGGGTGGGGACGAGCAGCCTGCGCCGGGCGGCCCAGGTCCGCGCGGTGCGCGAGGACCTTGAGGTGGTCGAGCTTCGCGGCAACGTCGACACCCGGCTGCGCAAGCTGGCCGCGGGCGAGTGCGACGCGCTGGTGCTGGCCGTGGCCGGGCTGCGGCGGCTGGGCCGTGGCTTCGACGGCGTGCTCGACGAGCTCGTCCCGGCAGCCGGCCAGGGTGCCCTGGCGCTCGAGGCGCGTCCCGGCCGGGTGGACGTCGACGGTGTTTCCGATCCCGATACGACCGCGTGCGTGCTGGCCGAGCGCGAGCTGACCCGTGCGCTGGGCGCGTCGTGCAACACGCCGGTCGGCGCGTCGGCGCGGGTGCTCGACGGCGGCGAGCTCGAGCTCTCCGCGTGGGTCGGTCGTAGCGATGGTTCAGCCTGGATTGCCGACCGGGTCTGCGGGCCGGCCGGATCCGGTCTCGGATTGCGCGTGGCCGACCGGCTGCTCGCGGCGGGGGCGGCGGAGTTGCTCTCGTGACCGTCTACCTGGTGGGAGCCGGCCCGGGCGACCCGGGGCTGATGAGCGCCCGGGGACTCGAGCTGATCGCCGCCGCCGACGTGGTCGTCTACGACCGGCTGATCCCGCCCGGCGCGCTCGACGGGGCGCGGGCCGACGCGGAGCTCATCTACGCCGGCAAGGAGGGCGGTGGCGAATCCATGCCGCAATCCGAGATCACGCGGCTGTTGGTCTCGCACGGGGCGGCTCGGGACGTCGTGGTCCGGTTGAAGGGCGGCGACCCGTTCGTGTTCGGCCGCGGCGGCGAAGAGGCCGAGGCGCTAGGGGCGGCGGGCGTGGCGTTCGAGGTGGTCCCGGGGGTGACCGCCGGCGTGGCCGCCCCGGCCTACGCCGGCATCCCGGTTACCCACCGCGGTGCGGCCAGCGCGGTGGCGTTCGTGACCGGGCACGAGGACCCGGCCAAAGGGGATTCCGCGATCGATTGGGACGCGCTCGCCGCGTTTCCCGGGACGCTCGTGTTCTACATGGGCGTGCGGCAGCTCGAATCGATCGCCTCGCGGCTGGTGGCCGGTGGGCGCGCCGCGTCGGAGCCGGCGGCGGTGGTCGAACGGGGGACGTTGTCCGACCAGCGGGTCGTGGTGGGCACGCTGGGGACGATTGCGGCGGTGGCTGCGTCTGAGTCGGTGCGGGCGCCGTCGCTCATCGTGGTCGGCGAGGTCGTGTCGCTGCGCGAGCGGCTGGCTTGGTTCTCGGCCGTGCGGCCGCTGGCGGGAGTTTCGGTGGCGGTGACCCGTGCGCGGGCGCAGCTCAGCGGGCTGGCGGCGCGTCTCAGGTCGCTGGGAGCCGACGTGGTCGAGGCGCCGGCGATCCGGATCGTGCCGCTGGACGGGCCCGCGCCGGATCTCGCCCGTTACGACCTGGTGTGCCTGACCAGCCCTAACGGGGTGCGGCTGCTTTTTCATCGCCTGCGTTGTCGTGGGCTCGACGCGAGGGCTCTGGCCGGCGCGCGGGTGGCGGCGATCGGGCCGGGCACGGCGCGCGCGCTGTCCGAGCACGGCGTGATCGCTGACATCGTCCCGGAGCGGTTCGTCGCCGAGGGCCTGGTCGAGGCGCTGGCCGAGGTCCCGGTGTCCCGGGCGCTCCTCGCCCGGGCGGCCTCGGCCCGCGACGTGCTGGTCGAGGCGCTGCGCTCACGGGGAGCCGAGGTGGATGTCGTGGCGCTGTACGAGACCGTCCCTTCGCCGTTGAACGAGGCTCAGTTGGCGGCGGTGCGCGCGGCGGACTACGTGACGTTCACGTCGTCCTCGACCGTGCGCTTCTTCCTGGAGTCCGCTGGTGATGCCGATCTGCGCGCGAAGTTGGTCAGCATCGGTCCGGTGACCAGCGAGACGCTCCGCTCGCATGGGCTCGAACCCGATGTCGAGGCCGCCCGGCATGACATCGACGGGTTGGTCGAGGCTCTGGTCGCTGACGCCTCGGCGCGATGATCATCACGTTCCTGTCCGATTACGGCCTCACCGATGGGTTCGTCGGCGTCTGCCACGGCGTGATCTTGTCGGCGTGCCCCGAAGCGGTGGTGATCGACGTCACCCACGGGGTGCCCCGGGGCGATGTCCGGGCTGGCGCGCTGATCCTGAGCGGCGCGATGCCGTACCTGCCGGTCGGGGTGCATCTGGCCGTGGTCGACCCGGGTGTGGGCAGCGACCGGCGGGCGGTGGCTCTGCGGACTCTTGACGGACGCCGGTTTGTGGGCCCGGACAACGGACTGCTGTCGCTGTGCTTCGATGCGGTGGGTGGGGTGGTCGAGGCGGTCGACATCGGGCGCTCGCCGTTCGCGCTCGAGCCGGTCTCGGCCACGTTCCACGGACGCGACATCTTCGCCCCGGTGGCCGGGCGTCTGGCGGGCGGGGTTAGTCTCGGGGAGGTTGGCGAGCCGTGCGATCCGGAGGGGCTGGTGCGGCTCGAGATGCCGCGCCCGAGCGTCGAGGACGGCGTGCTGGTGGCCCACGCGACTTACCTGGACCGGTTCGGCAACGTCCAACTCGATGCCGAGGCGCTTGCGCTGCAGCCGGGAAAGTCAGTGGCGATCTCGGTGCGCGGCGAGTCGTGGCCGGGTGTCTATGGCCGGACGTTCGGGGATGCCCCGGTGGGCGACCTGATCGTCTACGAGGACTCCGACGGTCGGCTGGCCGTGGCCGTCAACCAGGGCAGCGCTGTGGAACGGCTTGGAATATCGGTAGGCGACGAGCTCCGGATCGCGCCCGGGTGAGCGCGCTCGGGCAGCTGCGCGTCCACTACCGGGTGATCGGGTCGACGAACGCCCGCGCCCGGGAGCTCGCCGCCGCGGGCGTGCCGCATGGGACAGTGGTGACCGCGGCCGAGCAGTCGGCCGGCCGGGGGCGCCAGGGCCGGACGTGGTCGGCGGCGGCCGGGCGGGCGCTGCTCTGCTCGGTGGTGGTGCGGGATCCGCCGGCTTTGTTGCCGCTGGCTGCGGGCGTGGCCGTGGCGGAGGCGGTGGGCCCGCATGCCATGTTGAAGTGGCCCAACGATGTGCTGGCCGGCGGGCTCAAGGTGGCCGGCATCCTGGTCGAGGGGCGGCCTCAGGAGGGCTGGGCGGTGGTCGGGATCGGGCTCAACGTCGCGGTCCGGATCGAGGATCTCCCGCCCGAGCTGCGCTCAAGGGCCGGGACGTTGGGGTTGGAGCCGGACGCGATCGAGCCGACGCTGGCCGCGGTTCTGGCGCGAGTGGGGAATTGGCTGGTGGCGGACACGCCGGCCGTGGTCGCGGTTGTCCGGGAGCGCGACGCGCTGCTTGGCCGTCAGGTGCGGTGGGCCGGGGGTCGGGGCGTGGGCGCCGGCATCGACGAGCGCGGCCGCCTGATAGTCGAGACGGAGTCCGGTCCGGTGGCGCTCGACGCCGGCGAGGTGCATCTGCTGGGCGACCCGTAAAACCCGCCAAGGTCCCCCACGGCCGGCCGCTTTGGCGAGATAAGCATTGAAAGCATGCTTATGTTGCCTCGGCGGGTGGGGTGGCGGGGAGTCTGCTGCGAAATGCAGTTGGCCGGGAGTGCATGACGCCCGAAACCGGGCTAGGCGGCGGCTTCGGCGTCGTCGTGGGGTTCGGAGCGGAGGGGCTCCGGAGGAGGGTCCTCGAAGTCCTCGTCCTCCTCGTCCGAGTCGGTGTCGTCGTCCGAGTCGTCGTCGTCCGGGTCGGTGTCGTCGTCCGGGTCGGTGTCGTCGTCCGAGTCGTCGTCGTCGGCGTCGTCCTCGTCGGCGTCGTCCTCGTCCTCGTCACCGTCGTCGACCGCTTCCTCGAGGTCATCGTCGTCCCGGGACTCGTCGCCCTCGTCGCCGGCCAGGACCTCGTCCTCGTCGCCGGCCAGGACCTCGTCCTCGTCGGGCTCCTCGCTCTCGGCCGTCGTGGTCGCCACCGCCTGCTCGGTAACAGCCGCGCCACCGTCGGTCCCGGGGGTCGCCTTTCGCTTGCGCCGGCTCTTGCCACGCCGGCCCTTGGGGAAGTTGCGTAGGAGCTCGCGGGCCAGGGCGGCCGGCTTGCGGGCCATCCGGGTGCGGGCGCCACGCAGCGCCTCCTCGGCCTCGGGCGTGTGCGCCAGGGCGGCGGCCAGCAGCGCCGCCGACAACCGGCGGTCCTCCTTGCGCGCGGCGTGCACCAACCGGCGGGCGTTGCGGGCATGCGCCGCCCCCGAGGAGTTGACCAGCAATCCCAAAAGTCGCTTGGTCTCAGGCCAGCGCTGCACCGCGTACTCCTCGTGCACCTCACGCGTGTACTCGGCCATGCGCCAGATCCACGCGTTGGCCTGATCGCGGCGGCCGATTCGTCGCTCGGCCAGGGCCTGGAGCATGATCTTCACGCCCTCGCGGCGTTCGTCGCGCGGCCAGCCGGCCATGATGTCGATCGCGGTGTCGAACGCCTCGGCATCCCGCGAGGAGGCGATCTCCTGCAGGGCCCGGAGGCGTAGCTGCGAGTTGCGATTGCGCTGGAGGGCGGTGAGCAGGTAGCGGCGCTTCAGCTCGCCGCCGCGGTCGAAGTGGAGCATTGCCTTGGCCCGGCGCCAGCCGTTCGGCGCGACGCGGGCGCCGGCCAGCGCCGCCCACACGTGCTGCTCGCCGTAGTCGAGGTGCTCGACCGCGATCCGCCACAGCTCGCGCTCGAACACCTGTGCGCGGCGCTCGGGATCGGGCGTGACCGGCAGCACCCGGCGCTCGACGCGGACTCGCCGGCCGCGGCCGCGGCGCACCGGACCGACCACGATTGCGCCGCCCCGATAAACATCGCGATCCAACAGCGAGTGCAAGGTCACCACGGGATCGTCGTGCTTGGTCGCGGGGTGGACGAAGTCGACGACGATGCCGGCCTCCTTGCCCGGATGGCGGCGCGTGACGCGTCCCACGCGCTGCTGGTAGATGCGCTTGGAGGCGGTCGGTGCCAGGTGCATGCAGATCGTGGCGCGCGGACTGTTCCAGCCCTCGGCGAGCAGCTGAGCATTGACCAGCACGTCGATCTTGCCCGACTCGTAGTCGGCCAGGATCCGGGCCAGCTGGCGCTTGGGCGTCTCGCCTGACACGCCCTTGGCCTTCATCCCCATGTCCTGGAAGGCCTTGGCCACGTTGTAGGCGTGGCGGACGCCGGCGGCGTAGACCACGCCGGGCACGTTGTTGAAGCGGGTCTTGTACAGGTCGGCGATCGCCATGTTGAACGGCGTCTGGTCCAGCAGCTCGGCCAGCATCTCCTGGTCGAACTCGGTGTCCACCTCGCCTCGGCGCAGCGGCACCTTGGCGATCGTGCGCACCCCCGGGCCGGGCGGGATCCGGATGCAGCGCAGCGGCGCGATCACACCGCGCCGGGCCGCCTGGGCCAGGTCGAAGCGCGAGGTTTGGGTCGGGAACAGGTCGGTGACGTGCCGGGCGATCAGCGCGCCGGTGGCGGTCATGCCGATGAAGATCGGGCCCGACCAGGCCCGGATCGCGCCCGAGGTCTTCTCGCCCAGCGCCGTGTGGGCCTCGTCGCAGATGACGATCGTGTAGGCGTCGGAGATCTTGCCGGCGTTGCGCACGAACCACTGGTAGGTCTCGACCGTGACCGGCCCGTTGGCCGCGTCCCTGCCCGCCAGCAGTGGGGCATGGATCCGGTCGCGGTAGCCGCGGTCGCGCAGCTCGCCGTTGAACTGGTCGACCAGGTTGCGGCGGTGGGTCAGGATCAGGATGCCGCCGGTGCGCGAGGCCTCCACGAACCCCAGGGCGGCCACCGTCTTGCCCGCGCCGGTGGCGTGCTCGAACCAGAAGCGCCGGTCGGCGTTGGGATCGTCGGGGGCTTCGTCGATCTGGACGTCGTCGTCGAGCTCGTCCCCCTCGTCCTGCCAATCCTGGGGCTCCTCGTCCTCGGCCTCGCCGTCCTCGAGCTCGTCCTCCGAATCCTCTTCGCCGGGAATCGCCGCGGAGGCGAGCTGGGCGGGCGAGGCCGGCACGGCGCCGTTGCCGCTCCCGTTGCCGTTGCGCTGAGCCTCGGCCAGCAGCGCGGTCAGCGTGCCTGACAGCGCGTCGACCTGGTGGGCCGAGAGGACTGTCCCGTCGGCCAGGTGCGGCTCCTCCTGGGAGAGCAGCCGCTCGAGCCCGAGCAGGAGGGAGAACCTCCGCCGCCACTCGATCGAAGGCTTGTCCGCGCCGGCGTCTATCTCGACCAGGGCGGCGTCGACCGCGGCACGGCGCGCCGATCCGGGCGACAGCGCGTCCTCGAGCGTCTCGCCCTCGTAGACGAACTGTTCGCGCGTGAACAGTTCCGCCCGCGCGATCGCGGCAGGTTCAGGAAAAGGGGTGGGATCACCCATACGGATCGGAAGGTTGCGTTTCGTGAATGCGAGCCGCGGAGGTACTGCGTGGCGACTCAGGCGGGCTCGCTAGTTAGCGTGCGCGGGAGGAACTACCCTCAGAAGCGGATGCCCCCTCGCCGCCCACGGCTAGGAGGAATTGCTCCGTCATTAAAGCAGGTGTTAGGTCGTTTGGTTTACGTGGGGTGTCCGGACGGGGTACACGGTCCCACGGACGCTGCGCGAAGCGCAGCCCCTAATCTTCGGGGTCGATGACCGGCACCGCGGTGTACGAGATCCGCCGGGCACGCAGCCGGGAGGAACTGGCCGCCGCGCTCGCGCTGCGCCACGACGTGTTTTGCGTCGAGCAGGGAGTGCCCGAGCGCGACGAGGTCGACGGCCGCGATCCCGAGGGCATCCACCTGGTCGCGGTGCGGGAGGGCGAGCTACTCGCCACCTGCCGGATCCTGCTCGTCGGCTCGACCGCCCAGTTCAGCCGGCTGGCGGTGCGGCGCTCGGCGCGCCGGCAGGGGATCGCCACCGCGATGCTGGCTGCCGCCGACGAGGAGTCGCTCGCGGGCGGGGCGCGGCGGATCGTGCTCCATGCCCAGACCTACGCCCGCACGCTGTACGAGACGGCCGGCTACCGCCCGCGCGGCCGGGTGTTCTGGGAGGCCGGGATCGAGCACATCGCGATGGAAAAGCTCCTCGATTGATGGC
>DATIEI010000359.1:0-9566 GCA_035455845.1 Solirubrobacteraceae bacterium | reverse complement strand
GTTCGTGGATGCGAACTGGAAGGCCAGCGCGGAGGCCGCGCTGGCTCCCTTCTGGAACAGGGACTTGGCGATCGCGATCGCCGCGTAGGAGCAGGATGAGGAGGCGGCCCCGAGCCCGGTGGCCCAGGCGATGGGGCGCGGCCCGGAACCGCTCATCAGCCCCTCGATTCGCTCGCGCGGCACCCACGCCTGGACGATCGCCGAGATCGCGAAACCGAGCACCAGTGCCCACCACACCTCCCAGGCCATCAGGAACGAGTCCCTCAGCCCGTGCCAGACCACCTCGAGGACATCCATGCCTGAAACCGTATCAGATACCCCTAGGGGGTAGAGGTAGTGATACGATTTCGTTCATGCCAAAGACTCAGGCACCCACCAGGGGCTACACCGCCACGAAGGACCAGCTGCTCGCGCGTCTGGCGCGAATCGAAGGACAGATACGCGGGATCGAGGGCATGGTCGAGGACGACCGCTATTGCATCGACATCCTGACCCAGATCAGCGCGGCTCAGGCGGCGCTTGACAAGGTCGCGCTCGGGCTGCTGGACGGCCACGCCCACACATGCGTAATCGGTGCCCAGCCGGAGGAGCAGGACGAGCGAACCGAAGAGATGATGGCCGCCATCGGGCGACTCCTCAGGCGCGGCTGAGGATCCCGGCGCAGATGCTCAGCGCGGGTCTGCTCAGAATCGGCTGAGGATCGCGCTTTCCCGGCGCTCATCTTGCGACCAATCGTGTCGACCAGGAACGCTCTGATCGGGCCGGGAAGGACAATGCAACGTCCATCACGACGATGGTCGCACGCGCGAGTCGGGGCTCAAGGTGAGCGACGACCTCTGCTGGTCCTTCGCTGCTGCTGTAGCCAGAATGACGAGGTGCGATCACCCCAGGCTGCGTCGGGTCCTGAGCGCGAGCCGCATCACCAACGGCGGGCCGCGGAATCTTTCGGGTCAGATCCTGAGCGCTATGACCGGGCGCGGCCGCGCTATCCGGGCGTCCTGATCGAGCGGATTGTCGCTGCGGCCCCTCGAGGGCTCGTTCTCGACGTGGGCGTTGGGACGGGCATCGTTGCGCGGCAGTTTCAAGCGGCGGGTTGCCAGGTACTCGGGGTCGACCCTGACGCACGGCTGGCCGCGTTCGCGCGGGACAGCGGAGTGCAGGTCGAAGTGTCGACCTTCGAAGCCTGGGAGGCGGCAGGCCGGGCGTTCGACATGGTCGTCTCGGGGGAGAGTTGGCATTGGGTGGACCCGGTTGCCGGGGCCGCGAAGGCGGCCGAGGTGCTGCGGCCTGGTGGTCGGTTGGCCGTGTTCTGGAACACGGGCCAGCCGGCAGCGGGCCTTGACGAAGCCTTCGCCGAGGTCTATCGCCGGGTCTTGCCGGAATCGCTTGTCTTCCGTTTGGGAAGAAGGTCGAGGGAAGAGGCTCATTCGGCGATGCGCGCCAAGGCGGCTGACGGCATGCGGGCGATTGGTGCGTTCGATCCGCCCGAGCACTGGCGGTTCGAGTGGGTCCTGTCCTACACGCGCGAGGAGTGGCTAGATGCGCTTCAGACGAGCGGCGGCGCGATTCCGGAGGGCCGGTTGGCCGATCTGCTGGAAGGCGTCGCGGACGCGATCGACACGGTAGGCGGGAGCTTCACGATGAACTATGTGACGTTCGTGGTCACCGCGGTGCGGCGCAGCACTGCGTGTTGACACGCGGATCGCACGGCGGGAAGGCGAGACCCGGTTACTACGTAACCCATTCGCATTGGTCTACCGATGCCGTCCCCGATGACCCCCTCTATGTTGGATGCAGTGGTTACGGCACGCACAACATCGGAGACGATGACCAGAGGGGCGTCGGAAGACGAGCAACTCCTGGGGCGGCTGCTCACGCCTCCGGAGCTTGCTGATGGAGTCCAGTCGCTCGAGTACTGGCGCCGGCGGCGCCAGCAGCTGCCGTGGTACCGCATCCGAGCGCGGCGCGAGGCAATGCGGATGATCGTTCGCTGGGAACAGCGGGTCGGCGCGGCCATCCTCTCGCAGCATCGCGCGCCGCTCGAGACCCGCCTCTCGGCCGGTGTGCTGGTCGCACGTACACGCCTGGCACGGTGGACCCGCCGTGCCGGGATCGCCCTGCTGGCTGCGGCGGCGACCGCGGCCGTCCTCCTGACGGTTCTGACCGCGGCTGCGGCCATCTTCCTGCTGCACCAGTTGTGATCACGGGATGGCGTGATCCCGCGGCGTGACAGCGTGGCTCCCGGCCACGCGAGGGTCATGCCTCGCCCGGCGTCGCCGCAGCTCGCTCTCGCGACGCTCGCTGCTCGGACGCCGCATGAGAACGTCGACGGTCGCGGTGTCTCGGCCGCTGCTGTGAGTGCGAGGCGGGGGAGAGGCGCACCGCCGTCCAGTCGCCATTCAACGGAATCGCTAGAGCTGCGTGGTAGGTTGTGTCCGGGCGTGTGAGGGCGCCTCCGGGTCCGCGGGCAGAACTGAGTTCACCTCTCGGCTTGAGGGTTGACGGTTGTGACCATCTCCGGGCTTGGCACGCGGACCACCGGGCCGCAGAGGAGATGTCATGTCGGTACTTCCTGAGCACCCGGACCTTGAGCAGGCGCGGCGCCAGGCGAAGGAGTTGTTGCGGGCCGCGCGGGGCGGGGATGGTGCAGCGGTTGCGCGGCTGGCGGCTGTCTCGGCCCCGCTGTCGCTTGCCGGGGCGCAACTTGCGCTTGCCCGCGAGCTCGGTCAGCCGAGCTGGGCGGCGTTGGTGCGCGAGATCGAGGCGCGCAACACGTCGGTCCCGGAGAACGTCGTGCGCTTTCTGAGCTGCAGCGTCAACCTGCAGATCGGCACGGCGGCGCGCATGCTGCATGAGAACCCGGCGCTCGCGGAGTCCGGGTTTCCGGCGGCCGTGGTCCTGGGCGACGTCGGTCGGGTCGAGGCCGAGCTTCGCCGCGACCCAGGCGCGGCGACCCGCGTGGACCTCGGGAGCGGTTGGACTGCTCTGCACCTCGCGTGCGCATCGCGTTTCCACCTCGATGCGGCGCGGGCGCCGGGTCTTGCCAAGGTCGCCCGGCTGTTGCTTGACCGTGGCGCTGACATCGATGGAAAGAGCGCGGGGAGGCGGTGCTGGCGGCCGTTGGAGTGTGCGGTGACGAGCGCCAACTCGAGCCGCAACAACGAGCCGATTATCCGCCTGCTGTTGGACCGGGGTGCGCCGGTGCGGCCGGAGACGGTGCTCGCGTCGCTGTATGCGGCGGGCGGTACGTGGTGTCTGGAGTTGCTAACGAAAGCCGCCGCGGGCACGCCCGAGCTCTTCACCGAGGCACTGGCAGAAGCGGTTGCCGGGGCAAACTCAGACGCGGTGGCCATGCTCGTGGCGGCCGGTGCCGACGCGGACGCGCCCGGCCCCGACGGTCGCTCGGCCCGTCGACGCGCACTTACCGCTGGTGTCGCGGCAACCGTCGAGCTCCTCGGGGGCGGGGGAGATGATCCGGTCGACCGGCTGCTTGAGGCAATCGTCACCGGCGACGGAGACGGCGCCCGCAGCTTGGCGGCCGCCGATCCGCGGCTCGTAAACCGGCTTGACGGCGCCGACCGGGCGGCGCTGGTTGCCGCGGCGGAGCACGGCAACGTGGCCTCGGTCGGCCTGATGCTGGAACTCGGGTTCCCGATCGACGTGCGCCGCGACGCCACCGACGACGGAGCGACCGCGCTCCACGCCGCCGCCTATGCGGGAGCCAGTGATACCGTCGCGCTGCTGCTCGACCACGGCGCGGATCTCAGTGCACGTGACACGCGCTGGGAGAGTCAGGCGCTCGAATGGGCGCTCGTCGGTAGCGGCGAGACGCCAGACTCGGCCCCGGCCCCTGACTGGGTCGCGACCGTAGCGATCCTGCTCGACGCGGGCGCATCACTGGACGGGGTCACCTTCAACCCGGACGAGCCCAAGCAGCCGAGCAGCGCGGTGCTTGAACTGCTGCGCTCCCGCGGACTCGCCGGTAACAGGGAACAGTAACGAGCCGCTTAGGCTGCTAGCGGCGCATCACGCTCTGCGCGAGGTGATTGTCTCGCTCACGGGGGTCGGCCGACTGACAGTCCGGCCGTCCGGGTGCTCGCCGCCTTGCGCCTTGCGCTGTGGTTGTTCGGCGGGCATGTCGACGAGGACCCAAAGGCCGGAGGCTGCGGTGAGGGCGGCGACGATCGCGATCGCGCCACCGTAGCCGAGCGCGTCCGCGGCGGCGCCGGCGATCAGGGCGCCGAGGGCGTAGCCGCTGTCGCGCCAGAAGCGGTAGACGCCGACGATGGGGGGCCGCGCGACCGGGGAGACGGCATCGGACATGGCGGCGATCAGCGTTGGGTAAACGAGCGCGGTACCGAGCCCGAGGAGGACGCCGGTGCCGGCGGCGATCGCGACGCTCCCACCGGAGAGCGCGAGCACGGTCAGAGCCGCAGCCTGCAGCAGCATGCCGGCGACGATCAGCGGCTTGCGCCCGACGCTGTCGGACCAGGCACCGGTGGCGATCTGCGCGGCGGCCCAGACCGCGGGGTAGATTGCGGCGACGAGCCCGACTTGCGCGACGCTCGCGCCGTGGGCGGCGAGGAACAGCGGGACGAGCCCCCAGGAGAGCCCGTCGTTGAGGTTGTTGACCAGGCCGGCCTGCGAGCAGGAGCGCAGCGCGGGCACCCGGAAGCTGGCTTGGGCGAACGCGTCGCGCAGTCGTGGCGGCTTTGCGTCGGCCGCGCGCTCGTGCTGCGCCTGCTCGAGGGCGACGTGTCTGGCGGTGTCGCGGACGAACAGCGCGGAGAGCAGGGAGGCGGTGATCGCGATGGCTGCCCCGGCGACGACCACCACGTCTCGTGGCGCGAATTGGGAGGCGAGCAGGCCGCTGAGCCCGGCGGCAAGGGCGACCCCGCCATACCCCGCGGCCTCGTTGAGCCCGAGCGCCAGCCCACGGCGCTTCGGTCCGACGAGGTCGATCTTCATCACGACGGTCATGGACCAGGCGAGCCCCTGGTTGATCCCGAGGAAGACGTTCGCGATGACGACCCAAGTCCAGCTCGGCGCAAGTTGGATCAGCAGCGGAACTGGGAGCGCGGCAGCCCAGCCCGCAATCAGCAGGCGCCGGCGGCCAATCCGCTGAGCGAGCGCGCCGGCGCCGAGGTTGGTGAACGCCTTCGAGAACCCGAAGGCGACGATGAACGACAGCACCGCCGCATCCGAGGTCAGATGGAAGCTCTCGCGGCCGACGAGGGGCAGAACCGCACGCTCGAGCCCGACCATGAGCCCGACGAACGCGTTGATCAGCACAAGCAGCGAGAACTGCGAGGCGTTCTCGCGCAGTCCGAGCCGAACGCGGTCGGCGCTCGCCATCGCCGTCTACCGGCTGCTTTGGATGAGCGGTCGGCCGGAGCGGTTGGCGGCAACGATCGCTGCCTGCCGCGGCGGTGCGGGCGGAATGTCGCGGATGAGCGCCTGCACGAACTCCTCCTCGCATGAGAACTGCACCGCGAGGTTGTGGCGGCGCTCGAAACCGATCGTCGAGGTCGGGTTGCCCGACAGCCCGCGGCCGCACACCGACCCGGAGTAGTGCGAGGGATAGAGCACGAGGTGGTCCGGGAGTGTCAGTAGCCGCTCGGTGATCGAGCGATACAGCGTTCTGGCCATCTCTTCGACCGTGAGCTTGCCGTGCGCGTGGAGGTCGGGGCGGCCAGCGTCGCCGACCAGCAGCGCGTCACCGGTCAGCACCAGCCAAGGGTCGTCCGTCCGCCGGTGATCGGTGACGAGGTAGGCGTGGTGCGCGACCGCGTGGCCGGGGGTGGCGATCGCCCGGAGCTCGGTGTTGCCGAGCCTGACGACCTCCCCGTCCTTGAGCGCGTGATGCGCGAACTCCGCGCCCGCCCCGTCCGGGAGATATGCGGTCGCGCCGGTCCGCGCGACAAGCTCCGCCATCCCCGAAACGTGATCGGCCTGCACGTGCGTGTCGAACACCGCGACGATCGGCGCCCCCTTTTCCTCCGCCCGCGCGATGTACTCGTCGACGAGATCGATGTGCGGCTCGGCGACGGCGAAGTTCGGCTGCGTGGTGCAACCGAACACGTACGACGCGCACGCCGTCTCATCGTGGAGCAACTGCCGGAAGAACACCACGATCTCCAGACCCTCGGGAACGACTCGAGCGCTTGACAAGGTATCAAGCGATCTATTGAATAACAAGGCGCACATGACCTCTGGCCAGGCAAAGTCAGCGCTGTTCGAGGCGATCGCCGTGATGGGGAAAGCGTTTGCGAGCCCCGTCCGGCTCGAGTTACTCGACCTGCTCGCCCAGGCCCCCCGCGCGGTCGACGAGCTTGCCCGCGCCAGCGGCCAGTCGACGGCGAACACATCCCAGCACCTGCAGGCGCTCTACGCGGCCGGGATGGTCACTCGCGCGCGCGAGGGAACCAGCGTGCGCTATGCGCTCGCCGGTCGCGAGGCCCTGTCGCTGTGGCTGGCGCTTCGCGACGCATCGGTCGCCCGGCTGGCCGAAGTCGAGCGTGCCGCCCGCGACTACCTCGGAGACGAGGTCGACACAATCGGTCGTGAGGAGCTCATGGCTCGCATGCGGGCCGGGGACGTCGTGCTGATCGACGTCCGGCCTCGCGAAGAATTTGATGCGGGGCACATCGACGGTGCGCGCTCGATTCCGCTTGACGAGCTCGAACAGCGGCTCGCGGAGCTACCCACCGACCAGCAGATCGTGGCCTACTGCCGCGGGCCGTTCTGCGCGTACGCACACCAAGCCGTCAGAACTCTCGGCACCTCAGGCCGCCGAGCCCAGCGGCTGCGTGAAGGCTGGCCCGAATGGCAGCTCGCACGACGACCCGCCGCGAAGCCGGCGCCGCGGACCGCCGGCCACGCACCCCGGACGTGACTTTCGTGTGCCTCCCCCCGGGGCGGTCGCGCCTCTGCGGCAGGACCGTGAGGCTTCACTGCACGGTGATGGTGACCCGCGCCGGGTTTGCGCGGTTGCCCGCTGCATCGGTCGCGATGGCGGTGAGGCAGGTAGCGGCCGGGCTTGAGCCTGCGCGGGGCGAGCCGGCCCGCCGTCTGGCTCACGTTCCGGTGTAAATCGTCTTCGACTAGACGATCCTCCGCACGTACACACGGTCTGACCGTGTCGTTCACATGTCGGTCACATGCGTGCGCTACGACGACAGCAGGCACGCGCTAACCATGCCTGTAACTCGGGAGGTAATCACGATGAACTGTTACATGTGCGACAGCGGCGAGCGAGCCACCGAGGCGGTGGCGATCTGCCGCCACTGCGGGATCGCTTTGTGTCGCGAGCACATCGACGACGCGCTGCTGGCGAAGCGGCCCGCGGGACGATTGGATCTGGACGGACACGGTCAGCGCGAACCGACGGAGTCGGTGAAGCGGAGAAGGTGGTCGATGGTCCCGAGCCCCTCGGTTCGGCGAGGAACACCAACTCCAGATCGTGAGCAGGCACTGATTGCACGACCTCGGACGCGTACATCAGCCGGCCATCTATCAAGATCACCGCTCGCGCCTGGACGATCACGGGCCGTCCTTGCCGGTCGGTGGCGGGCCTGCGATCCAGCGGTCGAGGTCGGTCGAGAGCTGCGTGCATCGCTGTTCGATCCGTGCGAGCTGGTCCAGCCGCCCGCGCGCGTGCTGCTCGCCGCGGCGCCGGTCGGCGGCGGCGCGCTCAATCGCGCCGCGGATCGCGTCGATGGCCTCATCGACTGCGGCGGCCAGGTCGCGGCGGTAGTCGCGGACCGACTCGGCCACGAGGCCAGCCAGCTCGGAGCGCAGGCGGCCGGCGTGGCGGTCGGTCATCTCGATCAGGCGCTGCTCGGCGTCTCGGATCACCAGCCGGCGACCGAGTCGGCCCGGGGTGATCGTCCGCCCGAAGCCGACGAGCATGTCGAGGGCGTGCTCGACGTCCTTGAGCTTGAATGAGAAGCGCGACGCAGCGCGCAACCCGGTGTCGGGGAGAACCTCGCTGGCGCGGACGCCGAACACGTCCTCGGCCGCCTGCTGGACCTGGTCGAGGATCCGCTCGATGCGCTGCGCGTAGCGCTCCTCGAGTTCGCTCAGCTGCTCGGCGATGGCGGCCTCGAAGCGGGGAACGAGACGCTCGAACTCCGCCCGGACGGTCGTGTCGATCCACCCCCCGAGCTCGTCCGACAGCTCGCGCGGTGAAGCCTGTGGTGCGAGCTCCGCGAGACGGGCGCGGAGTTCCGCGCGCAGCCGGGGCTCTTCCCTGCGCGCATGGCCCTCAAGCGGCTCGTTGACGAGCTGCCCCAGCGCGCGGTCGATGCCCCGCTGGAGCAGGTCTTCCGCCTCGGCGCTCGCATCCGCCAGTTCCGCTATCCGTTGCTCGAACATCTCAGCCCGCGAACTGAGCTGATCGAGGGGCAGCTCGATCGCGCGCGACTCGAAGCGCGCCGCCTGGGCGATCTCAGCCGCGGTGCCTCGGGCCAGCTGGGCGACCGAGCGCAGCAGCAGCGCATGGCGCTCCGTGGCGGCCAGCTTGCGCAGGCGGACCAGGAGGGGAGCGAGTCCTTCGCGGGGGCGGGCGCTGATCGCGAACAGCTCGACCTCGCTTGGCCCGAGCAGATTGCGCAGGGCCGAGCGGATGAACTCGACCGCCACCTCGCGATCGGCGGGATCCAGATGGTCGATCTTGTTGATCACCACCAGCAGCCGCGGGACGCGCTCGGCCGCCTCCCGAAACAGCTCGCGCTCGCTCTGGGACAGCGGCTGGCCGGCGTCCAGCACACACAGCGCCGCATCCACCTGCGGGAGGAACCCGCGGGCGACCTCGGTGTTGTGAGAGTGAATCGAGCCGATTCCAGGGGTGTCGACCAGCTCCAGCCCAGCCCGCAGCAGGTCGTGACCGAGCTCGACCCGGGCAAGCTCCACGCCAAGCCGGTTGGCTGGGTTTCTCGCCTCGGTCACGTACTCGGCCAGTTCACGGAGGGGGCGCTCCTCCGCTCGGCCGTCGTGGAAGTAGACCCGCAGCCTGTCCTCATCGCCGGCGGCGATGGTGGTCACGACTGACGTCAGCGGGACCACGCCGGTAGGCAAGACGTCCCGTTCCAGCAGAGCGTTGATCAGGGTGCTCTTGCCGCGCTTGAACTCGCCAAGGACGACGAGGTTGAACCGATCCTCCGCCACCCTTGTCCGCGCTGCGGCCAGATGCTGGCGCGGTGTGTCGGCCAGGAGGCCCTCGGCCAGCGACAGCAGCTCGTCGAGCGCCCCCAGCCACACCTGTCGCTCGTCAAGGCCTGACCCGTGGCCGCCCACCGAAGCGCGCACCCCGTCAGCACCACCCAGAACCGTTGGCTCCACCGAACCTCCACAATCGTGGACTTCTTCGGTAGAGGCCATCAGCAGCGCCAGCCGCATTCCGAGCGAGCCTCATCGCTCCGGCCCGAAGCATAGCGGGCACGGCCACGGCCCGGTCAGCCAGGGGTTCGGGTCTGGCGCTCAGAACCAATGGCGCGCCAGGCGCAGCCCGCCGTGCACCGGCTCACCCTCGGCCAGCGAGGCCACCGCCGGCACCATCTCGCTCG
>DATIEI010000358.1:0-5870 GCA_035455845.1 Solirubrobacteraceae bacterium | reverse complement strand
GGCGCGCTCGAGGTCGCGTGGCGGCTGGCCTCGGCGGCCGAGGTCGACCGCCGAAGCGTGGAGGGCGGCGACTTCTGGGCGGTGGCCGCCGAGCAGCGCCTGGCTCCCCTGCTCTACGCGGCGGCGGCGAGCGGCGCCGGGATGGATAGTGTGATCCGCTGGGTCAATGGGCAGGGGGCGCGGGAGTTGGACGAGGCGCTCATGCGGGTCAGCGGCGAGGCGGAAAACGAGGCCCGGGCGGCCGACGCATACGCCGCCTACGACGCGGTCAGGGCGTTCGAGGCCCAGGCCGACCGGACGCGGACCTCGATCGAGGCGACCGCCCAGACCCTCTTGCGGGCGTATCGCTTCCAGCGCGTGCTGAGGTCGGCCGCGGGCACTGAGATCACGGCCGATCGGCTCCTCGACGGGCCGAACACGCTCTACCTGATCGCCGACGCCAAGGCATCGAAGCTGCTGCGGCCACTGTTCCTGGCATTGCTCGGCGAGGTCGTCGACCGGGCGTACGAGCGGGCCACGCTGAACGGGGGGCGCCTCGAGCGGCCGCTGCTCCTGTGCCTCGACGAGGCCGGCAACGTGGCGCCGCTGCCCAACCTGGCCGAGATCGCCTCGACCGCGCCGTCGCACAACATCCAGCTGGTCACGATCTTCCACGACCTGGCCCAGGCTCGCTCGCGCTACGGCCAACAGGCGGAGACAGTTGTGAACAGCCATCGGGCGCGGATGCTGCTGCCCGGGGTGGCCGACCTGGAGACGCTGCGCTACTTCGCGGGGCTGGTCGGCGAGGAGGAGGCGCGCGACCGCAGCCACACCACCGGTGCCGGTGGCACCACTCGATCGACCTCGCGCCGGCGCCGGCCGCTGATCGCACCCGAGGCCCTGCGTCAGCTACCGGACCGGCATGCCCTGCTGCTCTACGGGCGGATCGCACCGACGCGACTGCGACTGCGGCTCTGGTTCGAGGACCGGCGCTTGCGCACGCTCGCGCGAGGTGCGTCGTGAGTCATCCCGAACCCGACGACTGGCACGAGCCCGAGAGCGATTGGGATGAGCCGGTCACCGCGCGCTGGCCGCTCAGCTGCGAGGGGCTCTATCCGCGCGAGCGCTGGATGTGGTTTGAGCAGCTGTGGTCCGACGTGTGCGCGCTGCGGGCCCGCTACCGGCTCGCCCTGCGCAGCGGTTGGTGGGAGGACCAGGTGCAGGTCGAAGCGCTGGCCGCGCTGTCTGCCTGGGTCGAGCGCTACGACTCGGGGGAGTGGGACGACCCGCCAGGCAAGCTGGCGCTGCTCTATGACCTCGAGCGGTTGGCCGGGCTGTTGCGGAGCGGCGGTGAGCCGTTCCATCCTGATCGCGACCGGCTGGCGTTCGCGCGGTATCTGATCGAGCTGGGGTGTCAGCCGCCGCCGGATCGCTGATCGGAGGGATCATCTGTTGCGACCCCGATCCCAAGGAGCCTGCCGGTGCCCCTATCGACCCAGCGCAAGCACAAGCCCCGCCAAGCCATGCCGGAGGCCGCGGCCCGCCGTGACCAAGCCGCCGAGCTGCCGGTTCACCGCCTGGGCGAGAGCGGGCTCGACGGCGAGACGGCCTACGAGCTGATCTCGAGCGAGCTGCTCCTGGACGGCCAGGCACGGCTGAACCTGGCCACGTTCGTGACGACATACATGCCGGCGATCGCAGCCCGGTTGATGTCCGAGACGGCCGACAAGAACATGATCGACAAGGACGAGTACCCGCAGACCGCGGAGATCGAGTCGCGCTGCGTGAACATCCTGTCCTCGATGTGGAACTCGCCCGACCACGAGCAGGCCACCGGCTGCTCGACCACGGGCTCGAGCGAGGCCTGCATGCTCGGCGGGCTGGCGCTCAAGTGGCGCTGGCGCGAACGGATGCGCAAGCAGGGCAAGCCGACCGACCGGCCGAACCTGGTCATGGGCATCAACGTGCAGGTCTGCTGGGAGAAGTTCTGCCGCTACTGGGATGTTGAGCCCCGGCAGGTCCCGATGGAGGGCGACCGCTTTCATCTCGGCGCCGACGAGGCGGCGGCGCTGTGCGACGAGAACACGATCGGAGTGGTGGCGATCCTGGGCTCGACCTTCGACGGAAGCTACGAGCCGGTCCAGGAGATCGCCGCCGCGCTCGACCGCCTCGAGCGCGAGCGCGGGCTGTACGTCCCGATCCATGTCGACGCCGCCTCGGGCGGGTTCGTCGCGCCGGTCCTCCAACCCGAGCTCGAGTGGGACTTCCGGATCGACCGCGTTCAGTCGATCAACGCCTCGGGCCACAAGTACGGACTGATCTATCCCGGCGTTGGGTGGGCCGTGTGGCGCAACCCGGAGGCGCTGCCGCGCGACCTGGTGTTCGACGTCAACTACCTGGGCGGACACATGCCGACGTTCGCGCTGAACTTCTCGCGCCCCGGCAGCGAGGTGATCGCCCAGTACTACATGTTCACCACGCTCGGGCGCGACGGCTACCGCCGGGTGATGCAGGGAGCGAGCGACGTGGCCCAGTACCTGGCGAGCGAGATCGCGGGGCTCGGCCCGTACCGGCTGGTCTCGGAGGGCAAGGATCTCCCCGTGTTCGCCTTCGGCCTGGCTCCCGAGGTCGAGAACTACAGCGTGTTCGACATCTCCGATCGCCTGCGCCAGCGCGGGTGGCTGGTGCCCGCCTACACGTTCCCCGAGAACCGCACCGACCTGAGCGTCCTGCGGATCGTGGTCCGGGCCGGCATGAGCCGCGAAATGGCCGACCACCTGCTGGAGTACCTGCGCGAGCAGACCGAATTCCTGGAGTCGCTGGATGCGCCGCTGCCCGACCAGGAGAACACCAAGCGCACGGCGTTTTCGCACAACTAGAGGGGCTGGCGACTCGTTGACCGCGCGGTCAACGCTCTGACCGCGCGCTCAAGATGACCCCGGTGGGGTCCGATCACCGGGGTCATGCAGAAACGACTCTTCCTGGTGGGCCTGCTGGCCGCGGTGGTGGTGCTTGCGCCGGGCGCGACGACCGCCAAGGCGCAGACCCCGATTCGACACTCGCTCTACCAGCACTACATCGATCCGTTCACCGCTTCGGGCTGGTACCCGGCCCGCACCGACATGGGCGTCGACTGGTTCGTGACCCGTCGCCTGCCGGTGCTGGCGATCGGCGACGCCGTGATTCTCGGCTCGGACTCGCACGACGGCGGCTGGCCGGGCGGCCACTTCATCTGGTACCAGCTGCTCGACGGCAGCCATGCCGGCGACATCATCTACGTCGCCGAGCACCTCACGAAGCTGGTCCCGGTCGGCACCCACGTTCGCGCCGGTCGGCGAATCGCGGTCGCGCTCCCGGGCGGCACCGGCACCGAATGGGGCTGGGCCGAGCCCAGCGGCGCGACCCGCGCCAACCCCTGCTACCACGAGGGCGCGGTCACGCACTCGGGCCGCGAGATGGCTCGTTTCATGAAGTCCCTTGGGGCGCAGGTCCAGGACCCGCCGGGTCTTGGAGCGGATGCGCCGCTCGGCAAGCTCTGCTGATCGAGCGGCATCCTGACCGACAGCCGGCGTGAGCGACGGTTGGCGATACATATATAGCTATATATATGTCTATAGCTATAGGAGTTTCGCCAGCCGTCGCGCCGCCGCGCTGATCTGCCGGGTGGTGCTTGCCTCGAGCACGGCCTGGAGGTCGAGCACGCGGACGCCGAATGAGTCGAGCTCGCGGGTGCCCACGATCGCGTGACACGGCACGCCGGCCTGGCGGGCACGGGTCGAGATCTCCGAGACGAGCTTGCCGGCCAGGCTTTGCTGGTCGAGCTTGCCCTCGCCGGTGATCACGGCCCGAGCCGAGCGCATGCGCCGGTCGAAGTCGACCGCGTCGAGCACGAACTGCGCGCCGGGGACAAGCTCGGCGTCGAACTCGGCCCACAGCCCGCCCGACAGCCCGCCGGCGGCGCCGGTCATGGGCACGCCGCGCGGATCGCGGCGCATACGCCGGGCCTGATCGTTCAACCGCTTGGTCAGGCGGGTCACGCCTTCGGGATCGGCTCCCTTCTGCGGCCCGAACACACGCGCCGCGTGCTCGAACGGAGTGCGGACGTCGCACAGCACGGCGATCCGTGACTTGCCCAGGCCGCCGGCCTCGCGAATGGCCTTCACCGCGCCGGCGCCACCGTCGGTGGTGGCGCTCCCGCCGACGCCGAGATACACGATCCTCGCGCCCGCCTCGACAGCGGCGACGATCAGCTCGCCGGTTCCGGACGTGCTCGCCGCGATCGCGTCGCGCTCCTCCGCGGCGACCAGGCCGAGGCCGCTGGCCGCTGCCATCTCCACCACCGCGACGCCGTCCCCGAGCCCGAACGAGGCCTCGATCGACCGGCCCAGCGGATCGGACACCATCGCGGTGCGCAACTCGCCCTCGAGGGCGGGGAGAAGCGCCTCGAGCGTGCCCTCGCCACCGTCGGCCACCGGGCACAGGTCCACCGGCCGCCCGGCCGCCGTCAGCCCGCGGCCGATCGCCTGGGCCACCTCGGCGGCCGACAGCGTCCCCTTGAACGCGTCGGGGGCGACGAGGATCGTCTCTGGGATTCCGGTAGTGCGGGGCACCGCGGCTGTATCTTCCGCGATCGAGCGTGCACGAGACGCCCGAGGACATCCGCGCCCTGCAGGAACTGCTCGATCGGAGCTACGACGCCGCGGGCGCGCACCTGCGCAGCATCACCACGTCCGAGCGCCGCGTCGGTGCGGAGGACCTCGTCGAGCAGCTGACCGGGATGTGCCTGCTCGTCGTGGCCACGGTGACCGCCGACTGCCGGCCGATTGCCGGTCCGCTCGACGGGATCTTCTACCGCGGCGCGTTTCACTTCGGGACCGCGCCGAACTCGATCCGCTACCGCCACCTGCTCAAGCGACCGCAGGTCTCGGCGACCCACCTGCCCCGGGAGGAGTTCGCGGTCAACGTGCACGGCCGCGCGGCGCCGCTCGACATCCATGCGGCCGAGAGCCGTGGGCTACGCGAGACGCTGTTCGAGGTCTACGGCCCGCGCTATGGGTACGAGGAGTGGGAGAAGTTCCTCGAGGGTGGGGACGACCCGGCGACCAGCCCGTCCTACATGCGGATCGACGCCGAGCGCATGTTCACGTTCCTGATGGACAACCCCGACTAATTGCCCACTCGCGCCCTCCCTCGAGTCGAGCGGTGGTTTTGTCGGCTCTTGGTACGTGTTCTCGCCCACTCGGCCGGCGCCGGGGGCCGAGTGGGCGATTTGTCGGGATCTCAGCCGACGGCCTGCGCCACCGCGCGGCCGGCGGTCCGCCCACTGAACAGGCAGCCGCCCAGGAACGTGCCCTCGAGCGACCGGTAGCCGTGCACGCCGCCGCCGCCGAAGCCCGCCACCTCGCCGGCCGCGTACAGCCCGGACAGCGGCTCGCCGCCGGGCCGGAGCACGCGGCCCGACAGGTCAGTCTCGAGACCCCCCAGGGTCTTGCGCGTGAGGATCCACAGGCGCACCGCGATCAGCGGCTCGGCGCCGGGATCGAGCAGCCGGTGGGGTTTGGCCACCCGGCTGAGCCGGTCCGGAATGTAACGCCGCGCGCCGTGGATGGCCGTGACCTGCAGGTCCTTGGAGTAGGGGTTGGCCATCTCGCGATCGCGGGCCTTGATCTCGCGCTCCACCTCGCCAGCGTCGAGCAGCTCCTCGCCGGTCAGGGTGTTCATCCGCCGCACCAGCGCACCGAGGTCGTGCTCGACGACGAAGTCGACGCCGCGGCGCTTGAACGCCTCGACCGGCGGTGGCGCGCCCTTGCTGAGCCGGCTCGTGATCACCTGCCTGACATCCCGCCCGGTCAGATCGGGGTTCTGCTCGGAGCCCGACAGCGCGAACTCCT
>DATIEI010000357.1:0-19576 GCA_035455845.1 Solirubrobacteraceae bacterium | reverse complement strand
CGCTCGAGTTCGCGCTCGAGACCGACGTCGCCAACTTCGCGCACGACAAGCGGCAATCCGAGGCGCGCCGCCGCGCGCTCGGCCGCGGCCCGGGTGGCCGGCGTTGGGCGCTGGGCCAGCCACACCACGCGCGTGTAGTTGCCGAAGTAGTCGTCGCGCAACTCCGGGTATCGATCCAGACCCAGCTCGCGCCACACGGTGTGCTCGAACGTGCGGGCCAGGAAGTCGGTGAGGAAGTACGTCCCGGGCTCCTCGTCCAACGCAGCGCGCACCTCCGAAGACGCGAACACGTCGTAGCAGTGATCGCCCGTAAGACGCGGGAATCCCAGCGAGCCGAGCGCACCGTACGTCCCGCAGTCGGCGTATGCGAGGGCCACGACGTCATGACCCGCGGCCAGCTCAGCCACCGCATCGGCGATGCGCTCGGGATGGTTGTGCAGCAGTGCCGGCACCGGGATCACGTCGAGTTCCCAGCCCCGCCGCCGGGCGATCCGGCGCACGTCCAACGCCAACGCGCCGCACGCGACGACCGCGCGGCTCATCCCGGAAAGGCCAGCTGGTCGACGAACATGTCGTTGAAGTCCGCCCGCCCCGAAAGCTCAATGTACTCGACCTCGCGCAGGATCGAGTGCGCCTCGGCCCGCTCGCGGACCGACAGCGCGGCGATCTTGGCGCCCTCTCCGGCGACGTTGCCGGCCGACACGATCCGCGGCAGCGCGATCTTCGGAACCAGCCCGATGCGGACCGCGCTGAGTGGCGTCAGGTACGCGCCGAAGCTCCCGGCCAGGAGAATCTGGCTGATCTCCTCGACGCCGACCCCGAGCTCGGCGAGCAGGATGCTCCAGCCGGTGGCGATCGAGGCCTTGGCGAACTGAAGCTCGCGCACGTCGCGCTGCGAGAGGAACACCGACCGCTCCGGATCCGATCCGCCGCGCCAATCCAGCACGAAGACTCGCTCCTGCCCGATCTTGGTCAGCCGGTCGCATAGCTCGGGATGCGCCGCGGCCGCCTCTTCGTCTGGCATGAACCGGCCGGAGTGGTCGAGCAGCCCGCAGTGGGCGAGCTCGGCCACCGCGTCGACGAGGCCCGACCCGCAGATGCCCCGCGGCTCCTCGTCACCAATCACGTCGAGCGACACGCCGTCACGAGAAATCTTCACGACCTCGATCGCCCCCGGCGCGGCCCGCATCCCACACTTGATCTGCGCCGCCTCGAACGCCGGTCCGGCCGGCGCGGCCGTCGCGAGGACCCGGTCGACCGAGCCCAGCGCGATCTCGCTGTTGGTGCCCACGTCGATGAACAACCTGACGCGGCGGTCGCGGGTCAGCCCGGTAGCCAGCATCCCGGCCACGATGTCGCCGCCCACATACGCGCCGAGCGACGGGAACACGAACGCGGGCGCCCGCGGATGCACTTCGATCCCGAAGTCCCGCGCGCGAACGTCATCGGGGAAGGAATGGGTCGAGACCACGAACGGCGCCATCGACAGCGGCTCGGGATCAATCCCCAGGACCAGGTGCATCATGGTCACGTTGCCGCACACGGTGATCTCGTACACCTCGCGCGGCGCCACCGAGCTTTCCGTACACACCTCAACGACCAACTCGGTCAGTGTCTCGTGCGCGCGCTCGCGCAACTTCCCGAGCGCCTCCGAGTCCATCATCGTGGCCGAGATCCGCGTGATCACATCGGCGCCGAACGGCTGCTGGCGGTTGAGCATCGAGCGGACCGCGACCGGCTGCCCACTCTCGAGATCCAAGAGCGTCGCGACCACGGTCGTAGTGCCGAGGTCGAACGCGATCGCGAACCGCCGCGCGGTCGTGTCGCCCGGCTCGATGCCGATCAGCTCCTGGTCGGCCACCACTGCGGTCACGTCCCAGCGTGAGGCGCGCAGCACCGACCCCATGGACCGCATTACCTCAATCGACGCGCGCGGCTCGAGGTCGTCGAGTGCATCGAGCACGCGCTGGAGGTCGGAGCGCTGGTCCTCCATGGTCGGCTCGTCGAGCACCAAATGGCGCTTCTGGATTGCCGGGCGCAGGATCACGTGGCGACCCACCCCGGCCAGCGCCGCCTTGGGCCGGGTCTGCAGAGGGGGCACCTCGACGACCAGATCGCCGCGGGCATTCGCGCGGCAGGCCAGCCGCCAACCGTCGCGCAGCTCGTCGGCGGTGAACGCGCGCGGGTCTAGAGGCCCCACCGGCACGTCTCCGGACACGATCCGCACCTTGCACTTCTTGCATGTCCCGTGGCCGCCGCAGGTGGAGTCGATCGCGATCCCGTTCCAGCTCGCCGCGTCGAATACCGGCGTGCCGCTCGGGACGCGAACCTCTGCCCCTTCGGGCAGGAACCGCAGCCGTACCCGTCCGGCGCCGTCGTCAGGTGCCGGCGCCGAGTCCTCATCAGAGGCGATCGACAGCCTCCGGCGCTGCGGCGACGGCGGGCTCACGGCAGGGAAGCCTCGTGCGCCAGCGTGGCCTGACGGGCGCGGTGCGTCGCGATCCAGTTCGCTCCCCATTCATCGTGGCCGAGCAGCAGGTCGCCGGCCCGCACCGCGTCGACCACCGGCCGCGCGGTCGACATGATGGCGCTGGTCAGGCCGGCGGCCATCGCCATCGGGAGGAAGGCCGCGTTCAGCGCGTGCCGATCCGGCAGCCCGAACGACACGTTCGAGGCGCCCAGGCACATGTTCACCCCAAGCTCGTCGCGGATCAGGCTGATCGTGGCGAGTGTCGTCGTCACCGCCGTCGGGTCCGCGCCGACCGTCATCGCCAGAGGATCGATCACGACATCGTCAGCGGCGATCCCGTAGTCGGCCGCCACGGACACGATCTTACGCGCGCACTCGAGGCGCTTCTCGGGCGTCTCCGGGATGCCGGTCTCGTCGTTGGCCAACCCGATGACCGCGGCCCGGTGCCGCGCCACCAACGGCAGGATCTCGGACAGGCGATCGTCCTCGGCGGTCACCGAGTTGACCAGCGCCCGGCCCTCGTACGCCGATAGCCCCGCCTCCAACGCTTCGATCACCGACGAGTCGATGCAGATCGGGACATCGACCGCGCCCTGGACCGTCCGCAGCATCGTCGCCAGCAGTTCCGCCTCGTCGACCAGCGGGATGCCGGCGTTGACGTCGAGCATGTCGGCGCCAGCCTCGACCTGCGCCACCGCGTCGTGCGTCACGGTCGAAAGCTCGCCGGCCCGAAGGTCCTCGGCGAACTTCTTGCGCCCGGTCGGGTTGATCCGCTCGCCGATCACGCAGAACGGGCGACCTGCCCCGATCTCGACGGTCTTCGTGCGCGACCGCAGGACGGTGACCGAGCTCACGCGAGGACTTTCTCGCGCCGGAGCTCGAGCAGCTCCTTGGCCTTTTTGACCGCGGCCGATGCGTCGGCCGAGTAACCATCCGCGCCGACCGCGTCGGCGTACTCCTGGGTGACCGGAGCCCCGCCAACCATCACGATGACTCGGTCGCGCAGGCCTGCCTTCTCGAGCGCGTTGATGTTCGCCTTGAACATCGGCATGGTCGTGGTCAGGAACGCGGAGAACCCGACGATGTCCGGGTTGTGCTCCTCGATCTGCTCGATGAACTTCTCGGGCGCCACGTTCACGCCCAGGTCGATCACGTGGAAGCCCGCGCCCTCGAGCATGATGTTGCACAGGTTCTTGCCGATGTCGTGCACGTCGCCCTTGACCGTGCCCATCAGAAACGTGCCAACCTCGGCCATGCCGGTCTCGGCCAGCAGCGGGCGCAGGATGTCGAGCGCGCCCTGCATGGCCCGGGCGGCGATCAGCATCTCGGGCACGAAGAAGTCCCCGCGCTCGAACCGGGCGCCGACTTCCTCGAGCGACGGGATCAGCCCGTCGTAGAGCATCCGCTCCGGCTCGAGCCCCTGTTCGAGACCCTCGTTCACGCCGTCGCGGACGGCCGGCGCGTTCCCCACCAGCGTCTCGTCGTAGAGCAGCTGGAGGATCTCCTCATCGGTCATGCGGCCCGTTCTCCTTGCTCGTGGTGGCCGAGGCGACGGCTCAGCGTCCGTGCCTCGCTGATCAAAACCTGTTGCAGCTCGGCGATCCGCTCCGGGGTCATGCGCAGGGTCGGACCCGAGATGCTGAGCGCGGCGATCACCTCGCCCCGCGCTCCTCGGACCGGCGCTGCCATCGCCGACAGGCCGAACTCGAGCTCGTCGATCGATGTGGCAAAGCCGTCCCGCATGACCGACTCGAGCTCGCGAGTCTGCTTTGTCCCGGCCGTCCCGGCCGCGGGGGCGGGTGCGCGGCCGAACGCCGCGCGGCCGAAGGCCGCAAACACCTTGCCGTTGGCGGAATGCTCGTAGCCGACCGAGCGACCAAGCCACTGTCCGGCCCCGAGGAAGTGCCGGCTGTCCACCTGGGCCACGTGCTCGACCCCGTGATGCGCCGGGACCGCGAGGTTGATCGTCTCGCCGGACGCCTCCGACAGCGCGTCGAGTGACGGTCGGGCCAGCTCGACCAGGTTGCGCTCGAGCATGCTGCGCTCGGCCACCCGGAGAATGGCCGGCCCGGGCCGCAGGCGGCCGCGCTCGCCGTCCTGCTCGATCAGGCCCCGGCGCTCGAGCGCGCTGACCAGGCGCGAGGCGGTGCTCTTGGGGAGGCCGGCGGCAGACGCCAGATCGGTCAGCGCGACCGGCTCCTCCGACTCGAGCACCCGGACCAGCAGGTCGGCACCGCGGTCGACCGCGGTCGTCCCCTGCGCGACGCTGGTTCCATTTGCTTGGAACTGTTGTTCCACGCCAGATAGGGTTACGGATCGACGCCGCCAGGTCAACCCCCCGAACCGCGAGGAGCCAGCCGTGTTCGTGAACTCGATGCCCCGCTACGAGATCCTCAGCGAAGAGGCGATGGACGTGATCGACCGGGGCTGGCGGCGGCTGGTGTCCGAGATCGGGATCGAGTTCCTGCTCCCCGAGGCGGTCGAGGTCCTCCTCAAGGCCGGCCAGACCCTCGAGGACGAGAACCGGATCCGCTTCGACCCGGAGTTCATCCTCGAGCAGGTGGCCAAGGCCCCGCGCGAGTTCGAGCTCCAGGCGCGCAACCCGGCCAACACCGCCCACATCGGCGGCGATCACATGGTGTTCGCGCCCGTGTACGGGCCGCCGTTCATTCGCGAGGGCGACGTCAGACGCGATGCCAAGATGGCCGACTTCGAGAACCTGGTCAAGCTCAGCCAGGTGTTCGACCAACTCGACTCGCCCGGGGGGACGATCTGCGAGCCTGAGGACCGGCCGCTCGACTCGCGCCACCTCGACATGGTGTTCGCGCTGCAGACGCTGTCGGACAAGCCCTACATGGGCTCCGTCACGTCAGGACCGAACGCGGCGGACACAATCCGCATGGGTGAGATCCTGTTCGGCGGGCGCGAGGCGATCGAGCGCGCCCCGGTCTCGATCAGCCTGATCAACGTGAACTCGCCGCTCCGCTACGACGACCGCATGCTCGGCGCGATGCTCGAGTACGTGAAGGCCGCCCAGGCCGTCGTGATCAGCCCGTTCCTGCTCATGGGCGCGATGTCCCCGGTGTCGCTGCCGGCCACGCTCGTGCAGCAGGTGGCCGAGGCGCTGGCCGGCATCGCGCTGGCCCAGACGATCCGCCCGGGTGCGCCGGTCGTCTTCGGGTCCTTCTTGAGCAACACCGACATGCAATCCGGCTCGCCTTCGTTCGGCACCCCGGAGTCGGGACTCGGCGTACTGTGCACGGGTCAGATCGCGCGGCGCTTCGGCCTGCCGTGGCGGGGCGGAGGCGGACTGAACGCGTCCCAGACCGTCGACGCCCAGGCGGCCTACGAGTCGCTGATGACGCTGCTCCCCACTTTCCTGGCCGGGACGAACTTCGTCATGCACTCGGCCGGCTGGCTCGAAGGCGGGCTGGTGTCCTGCTACGAGAAGTTCATCGTCGACATCGAGCTGCTGCGCGAGCTGCGCCACGAGTTCACTCCGCTCGAGATCGACGAGGCCTCGCTGGCCTTCGACGCGCACACCGAGGTCGGACCGGGTGGGCACTTCCTGGGCGCCGCACACACGTTGGAGCGGTTCCGCGAGTGCTTCTACCGCCCGCTGCTGTCGTCGACCGAGAACTTCGACCGGTGGACCAAGCGCGGTGCCCGTGACACCACCGCGCGCGCGAGCGAGATCTGGCGGGAGACACTCGAGACCTACGAGCAGCCAGCGCTCGACGATGCGATCCGCGCCGAGCTCGAGGAGTTCGTGGTCCGCCGGCGAGCGGAGCTGGGCGACTGACACCCGGCATGAAACAGCGCGAGCTCCGGCTGCTGTTCGTGGTCGCCGGTGCGATCGTCTTCGTCGACACGGCCTTTTATTCCGCCGTGGTCCCTCTACTCCCGGCCCTGACTCGGGAGCTCCACCTGACCAAGGCGTCGGCCGGCGTGCTCACAGCCGGCTACGCGGTCGGCACGTTGGCCGGATCGATCCCGGGAGGCATCCTGGCCGAGCGGGCCGGCCCGCGCGTCACGCTCTACACCGGCCTCGCGCTGATGGGCTCCTCGAGCCTCGCCTTTGGCCTGCTCCACCACATCGTGCTGCTCGACGCGGCCCGCTTCATCCAGGGCATCGGGGGCGCCTGCACCTGGTCGGGTAGCCTCGCGTGGCTGATCGCCGAGGTTCCGTCCTCGCGGCGCGGGAGCGCGATTGGCGGCGCGCTGGCGGCCGGGATCGGCGGGGCGCTGTTTGGTCCCGTGATCGGCACCCTGGCCCATGCGCTCGGCCGCGCGCCGGTGTTCTCGGCCGTGGCGGTTCTCGCGATAGGGCTGGCCGCCGCGGTGGCCATCCTGCCCGCCCCCGCGATGCCGGCGCTGCCGCCGGAACGCGTGCCGTTCAGGCGGCAGATCCGGCGCCCCGGGATCGCCCTCGGCATGTGGCTGGTCGCGCTCCCGGCGATCGCCTCGGGCACGATCAACGTGCTCGCGCCGCTGCGCCTTGGCCAGCTCGGCGCCGGCGCGGCGGGTATCGGGGCAACCTTCCTGATCGCCGCCGGAATCGAGGCGGCGATGAGCCCGGCTGTCGGGCATGTGTCCGATCGCCGGGGCCGGATGCTGCCGCTGCGCGTAGGGCTGGCCGGCGCCGCGGTCAGCCTGCTGCTCTTGCCGCTGCCGGACAACTCGGTGGCGCTGGCCGCGGTGATCGTGCTGACCACCGTGGCCCTGGGTTCGTTCTGGGCCCCCGCCATGGCCATGCTCTCGGACTTGGCCGAGTCGCACGGCATGAGCCAGGGCTACGTGTTCGCACTGATCAACCTCGCCTGGGCGGCCGGCCAAGTTGCCGGCGCCGGCGGCGGAGGATCGCTGGCCAAGGTGGCAGGCGACGTGGTCCCGTTCGCGCTCGCCTCCGGCCTGTGCGCGCTGACCCTCGGGCTCCTCGCCCTGGTCGGAGCGCGGGACATGAAACGGTCCGGCCGCGCGATATCACGGTAGGAGCGCCGGGCGCGCAAGCCACTCGCACCGAGTCTCACCGCCCCCACCGAGGCCGACTCAGTTTGGCGATCTCATGCGCCAGTTATAGACTCCTAAACGATGACTGATATATCAGTCGTCTCTGAGGGTCGGGGCGGCTCCACGCGAGGCCTGCTCGCCGACCGCGCGTACCGGGCCCTGCGCGACCGGTTGGTCACGCTGCGCATCGCGCCGGGAGCGCCGATCGACGAGGACGCAATCGGGCGCGAGCTCAAGATGGGCCGCACGCCCGTGCGGGAGGCGATCAAGCGCCTCGCGCTCGAAAACCTGGTCACTGTGTTTCCCCGCCGTGGCACCTTCGCCTCCGAGATCAACATCACCGACCTCGCGCACATCTCCGAGGTGCGGGCTCAGCTCGAGCCCCACGCCGCGTATCGCGCGGCCGAGCGGATCACCGACGCGCAGCGGGCTGAGCTGGCCGGCCTGCTGGTCGAGCTCGACGTCCGCCGCGGAGCCGAGGAGCTCGAGATGCTGATGGAGCTCGACGCGACCGTCCATCGCTTCATCTACCGGTGCGCCGGCAACCCGTTCCTGGAAGAGACGCTCGGGCGCTACCTCAATCTCTCGCTGCGCATCTGGTACCTGGTGATCGACCGGCTGCCCCACCTGTTCGCGCGCGTGCACGAGCACGAGGAGGTGCTGCATGCGATCGAGACCGGCCAGGCCGAACGCGCACGCGAGATCCTCGCCGGGCACATCGCGACGTTCGAGCGCGAGATCCGCTCGGTGCTGTGAGCGACCGCTACGACATCGTCATCGTCGGCGGTGGTGCGGCCGGCTGTGTGCTGGCCAACCGGTTGAGCGAGGATCCCGGCACGCGAGTGCTCGTGCTCGAGGCCGGGCGACCCGACTACGCCTGGGACGTCTACATCCACATGCCCGCGGCCCTGTCGTTCCCGATCGGCAGCCGCTTCTATGACTGGCGCTATCAATCCGAGCCCGAGCCCCACATGCACGGCCGCCGGATCTACCACGCCCGCGGCAAGGTCCTTGGCGGCTCGAGCTCGATCAACGGAATGATCTTCCAGCGCGGCAACGCGCTCGACTACGAGCGCTGGGGCGCCGACCCCGGCATGGAGGCCTGGGACTACGCCCATTGCCTGCCGTACTTCAAGCGGATGGAGACCTGCCTGGCCGGCGCCGATGACTGGCGGGGCGGTGACGGACCGCAGTTCCTTGAGCGTGGCCCCGCCACCAACCCGCTGTTCAAGGCATTTTTCGAAGCCGTCCAGCAGGCGGGCTATCCGCTCACCGACGACGTCAACGGCTACCGGCAAGAAGGCTTCGCCGCGTTCGACCGCACGATCCATCGCGGCAAGCGCATGAGCGCCGCCCGGGCCTACCTCCACCCGGTCATGAACCGGCCGAACCTCGACGTGCGCACACGCGCCCTCGTGACCCGCGTCAACTTCGACGGCAGACGTGCAACTGGTGTACAACTGATACATCAGCGGCGTACGGAGACCGTGGAGGCCGGGCAGGTGGTCCTGTCCGGCGGCGCGATCAACACCCCTCAGCTCCTCCAGCTCTCCGGAGTCGGCAACGCGCACGAGCTCGAACGGCTCGGGATCAGACCGCACCACGACTTGCCCGGCGTGGGCGAGAACCTCCAGGATCATCTCGAGGTCTACGTCCAGCACGGCTGCACCCAGCCGGTGTCGGTGGCGCCGGCGCGAGAGTGGAAGAACCGGCCGAAGGTCGGGCTCGAGTGGCTCCTGCGGCGAACCGGACCCGGCGCCACCAACCACTTCGAGGCGGGCGGCTTCATCCGCTCAAACGACGAGGTCGCCTACCCCAACCTGATGTTCCACTTCCTGCCGATCGCGATCCGCTACGACGGCTCCGCGCCCCAGGGCCACGGATACCAGGTCCACGTCGGCCCGATGTATTCCGACGCCCGGGGAAGCGTGAAGATCGTCTCGACAGACCCGCGAACTCACCCGGCACTGCGCTTCAACTACCTCTCGACCGACCAGGACCGGCGTGAGTGGGTCGAGGCAATCGAGTGCACGCGGCGCATCCTCGGCCAGCCCGCGTTCGAGCCCTACGACGCCGGCGAGCTGTCGCCCGGTCCGCAGGTGCAGACCGAGGAGCAGATCCTCGACTGGGTGGCCAGAGATGCCGAGACCGCACTTCACCCGTCGTGCACGTGCCGCATGGGCACGCGCGACACAGACGTAACTGACCCCCGCACGATGGCCGTCCACGGCCTCGAGCGGTGCTACGTCGTCGATGCCTCCGCGATGCCCTACGTGACCAACGGCAACATCTACGCGCCGGTGATCATGCTTGCGGAGAAGGCTGCGGATCTGATTGCGCGACGGACGCCGCTAGCGCCGATCCCGACGCCGTTCTACCGACACGAGCCGGCGGCCGTCCACTGAACGCCGCGCGCAGCGAGGCGCGCAGATAGCGCCGCAGGTGCCACACCATCAGCCCGGTCCACCAAGCGCTCGAGATCAGATGCAGGTAGGCCATGGTCGACCCGGTGCTCGGGGCGAGCAGCAGCGCGACGCCGGTCACCGCCAGCGGCACCGCGAGGAGCGCGAGGACGACCGAGACCAGCTCGTGTAGACGCGCCCGGCTGAACGCCCGGCGGATCCGGGCGACGCCCAGGTCGGACACCTTGTAGACCACGAGCAGCGCGGCAAGGGTCGAGATCCCGGCGTGGACCCAGATGACCGCACCGGGAACCGAGCTGCCGCCCACGTCAAGGCCGTACAGGATCGCCCCGGTGGCCACGGTCCCGAGCAAGGGTCCGAGCGCCAGCAGCCCGCGCCGGGCCACCGACCGCCGGACGTTCGCCGGGGCCGGCCTCGGCGCCACCGGCTCCAGGGCCGGCGCCGAATTGGCGGTCTCATCCCGATCCGGCTTGTAGGCCATCCACAGGAACACGCACACGCCCACGACCAGGAAGCCGAAATGCGGCCAGTGCGTAGCCAGCACCTTGCTCATCGCGTCGCCTCGAGCCGGTTCAGCGCCGGGCGGAGCGCTGGACGTCGCGGATCGCCAGACCCAGCAGCACCCCGCCGCCGAAGATGAAGCCGTGCTGGGTGAAGTGGATCGTGTTGTTGGAGTCGGCCAGGTGGTCGACGAACGGCATCAGGAGCACGATCTCGAGCACCACAGCGAACGCGACCAGCAGGAACGCGCGCAGCCGGACCCGCCGGCGGGCGCGGTCGATGGGCAGGGAGTTGGCTTCCATGACCTCTGATTCGGCTCCTTGACTTCGATCTTGACCTTATGCGCGGCTCTCGCCGCCCGTCCAGGTGTCGGCCATCGCCTTGAAGCCCGCCAGCAGCGAGCTACGGGCCAGTCGCCGGCGGCTGCCGGGCGCGCCGGGCGGCGGGATCAGCCGCCGCTGCGCCGGCGCGGTCTCGATCACCGGGGCGAACTCGACCGGGCCCACTCCGTTCGGCGTGCTCACCGAACCGCTCGAGCAGACGATCCCGGCCGCAGCCGCGGCCTGGGCGCCGGCGAAGAGTTTGGCGACTTCGTCGGGTGGTTCGGGGCGGAAGAATAGGAAGCCTTGGGCGGTGTCGCAGCCGGCGGCGCGGAGGTTGTCGAATTGGTCGGTTGTCTCGACGCCTTCGGCGGTGACTGAGAGTTTGAGGGCGTGGCCGAGTTCGATCACGGCGTTGACGATCGCGACGTCTTCTTCGTTCTCGGGTAGGCCGCGGACGAATGAGCGGTCGACCTTGACGCAGTCGACGGGGAGGCGTCGCAGGTACTCCAGGGAGGAGTAGCCGGTGCCGAAGTCGTCGATGGCGATCTTGACCCCGAGTTGCTTGAGTTCGGTCAGGGTGCGGATCGATTCCTCGGGGTCTTCGATCAGGACGCTCTCGGTGACCTCGAGGCAGAGCTTGGCCGGCTCGATCCCGGTCTCGTGGATGACCGCCGAGACGGTCTCGGCGAGATCGTCCTGGGCGAGCTGGCGGGCGGAGACGTTGACGCGCAGCATGAGTGGCTGATCGGCCGGGCGGGAGCGCTGCCACACGACCGCGCGCCGGCACGCGTCGCGCAGCACCCAGGTCCCGAGCGGCACGATCAGGCCGGTCTCCTCGGCCAGCGCGATGAACTCTCCCGGACCGAGCAGCCCGCGCTCGGGATGCTCCCAGCGCACCAGCGCCTCCATCCCGGTGATGTGCTCCCCGTCGAAGGAAACCTCGGGCTGGAAGAACACCCGGAACTCCTCGCGCTCGATCGCCTTGCGGATCGCGTTCTCGTTGTGCAGGCGAGCCAGCGCCCGCTCGCGCGTGACCTCGTCAAACAGCACCACCCGCGCGCCCCCGGCGCCCTTGGCCCGGTACATCGCCGCGTCCGCGTCACGAATCAGGTCATCGGGGTCCTGGTTCGGATCCGAGGTGACCGAGATGCCGATGCTCGCCGCGGCCATCGTCTCGCCGAGCGCCAGGTGAAACGGCAGGCTGAACGCCTTGAGCACCCGCTCGGCCACCGCCACCGCATCCCCGTCATCGAAGATGTCCTCGCACAAGATCACGAACTCATCCCCGCCGAACCGCGCCAGCGTTTCGTGACGACGCAGCGAATGACCGATCCGCTCCGCGACCGCCTCCAACAACTGATCGCCCGCGCCATGGCCCAGGCTGTCATTGATCACCTTAAAACGATCCAGATCAAGGAACAGCACCGCCACCGAACGGCTCGGGCCACGACCCAGACGCTCCAGCGCCAACTTCAAGTTGTTCAGATACAACAGCCGGCTCGGCAACCCAGTCAACGGATCGCGCAAAAGCTGATTCTCGTTCGTGCGCCACGCCACCACATGAGCCACACTCGCCGCGAGCACGAAGCCACCATGGATCAACGCCCACACCCAGGGGTTCCTCGCCTCGACGGAGTCGAAGCCGTAAACCGCGCCTGGTTCCAGAACCCCGCCGATTCCGTGGTGGATGACCGTGTAGACGATCGCGACCAGGAACGGCGTCCAGTCCTGATACAGGGTAAGCACGCCGATCATCACAAAGAAATGGAAGTGCGCCTCGGTCTGCCCGTTCCACAGGTCGACCAGCACGGCCGAGCAGGTGATGAGGCCGAACGAGGCGGCGATGATCCGGGCCTTCATCCGGAAGCGCTCAGAACTGGCGCCCGCGCCACACAGCGCCACCAGGCTGCAGTCGAGCGCGACGTGGGCGAGCGAGTGGTGTCCGTAGAGCATCCCGAATGCGAACAGCGCCGGGACGTGCAGCCAGATCAGCACGCAGATCGAGCGATGACGACGCCGCAGGACGTGCTCGGGGAGCAGCTGTCCCTTCGGGAGCCAGTGCTTGAGGCTCACCCACTGGTGAGCCAGCCACCCGCCCGGGCGAAGCCGCTGGCCCGCGCGGGTGCGCTCGCTGTGACCCTGCGCCGACCCGGAGGTGAGGCCCTCCTCCATGGAGGGGGCGCCGGCGACGGCGCTCATCGCGCGACGGACTGCTTCGTTTGACGGACCTTGGTCACCGCGCGCTGCGCCGGCGTGAGCTCCCGCTCGGTGCTCGGCTGTTGCGCTGCGACCTGGACGGTGCAGGGGGCCCCCGTCTTGTATACGAAGAAGCCGCGGGCGACGTGGTAGCTGCGATCCTCGCCGAAGAAGCACTCGTGCGAGCGGGCCATCTCCTCGCTGCGGTAGGCCGCCAGCGGCTTGACCTGCTCGTCGCGGGCGCGCTCGCGCCGCTTCTGCTCGAGCCAGTGCGGCACGTCGGGATGGCGGGCCAGACGCTCCGCGAGGCCCTGAACCTGCGCGCGGAAGCTTGCGCTGCTCTCGCCGAACGCGGCGTCGATCAGGCCGATCTCGGCCGCGCGGCGGGTGCCGATCGGAGTGAACGGGGCGCTGGTCAGTTCGGCCGTGAGCTCGTGACCAACCCGGCGGGGCAGCACGTAGGTCCAGTACTCGGAGCCATATAGGCCGCCCATGTGCTGGTAGTAGGGATTGAGCACGACATCCTCGCGGGCCACCACGTGGTCGGCCGAGACCGCGAACGGAACCCCGCCGGCGGCAGCGTCGCCCGACAGCGCCGAGATCGTGATGTGCGAGTCGGTCTCGAGGATGTCGCGAACGATGTCGTCGATCGCGTGGAGGTTGTACCAGGACTCTTCGCCCTGGTTCTCGGCTGCCTCGATCACGTTCAGATGGATGCCGTTGGAGAAGAAATCCGATCCGCCGGCCAGCACGATCACCTTGGTCGTGCGGCGACTGCGCGCGTACAGATAAGCCTCGCGCAGACGGCGGCACTGGTCGGTGCTCATCGCGCCGTTGTAGAAGTCGAAGTTCAGGTAGCCGACCCCGGCCTTCTCCTCATAGGAGATCTCGCGGTAGGTGTGACCGGGCGGGATCGGGGCGTGCAGGGCGACCGGGATCTCGGGCGCGTCGGGCACGATCCCGGCGATCTCCAGGGCACGGGCGGCGGGGAGCTTGTACGGAGCGGGCCCATTCTTTGCCTTCAGGTGGGTGATCCACACCGCCCCGTCGACGGTGGCTCGGCAGATCGCTCCGTTGCGGGTGGCGATGATCTCGCCCGGGCGTCCGCGCAGGCCGCGCTCGACGTACACGTTGAACAGATGGAACTCCTTGCCGGCGATCGTGTCGAGGACGCCGGGATGACCCTCGCCGGCGCGGATCTTGCGCACCACGCTCGCCGTGGAGTCCGAGCGCCAGTCGATCGCGCGATCGGCCTGGCGGATCAGCGGGCGCAGCCGCCCAGTCACGTTCGGGTCGTCGTAGTCGAGGGGCAGCGGCTTGAAGTCACCGCGCGCGAAGTTGTGGACCGCGAAGACCAGCATCTCGACCGCGGCGCGACGCACCTCGTGGCGGTAGATGCTGCTCTTGCCGACCGGACGCATCTTGAACTTGCGGGTCTCCCAGATGTCGCCGGCGTCGGCCTCCTCGACGGCCTCCAGGACGGTCACGCCCCACTCGTCGAAGCCGAGCTCGATCGCCCAGTCCAGCGAACTCGGTCCGCGGTCGCCGTGTGGACCCGGATGGACGACCAGGCAGGTGTAGTTGCGCCACACCGACGGAGGGATGAACTGCTTGAGCATCGGGCACACGACGAGGTCGGGCTCATGCGCGTTGACCGCGGCCTCGATGATCTCGGGCGAGTCGACGACCTGAACGGTCACCTTGTGACCCATCTCGGTCAGCGCGATGTAGGCGCGCTGGCTAAGGCTGTTGTGCGCAGAGGTGACGAACAGGATGCGCAGCGGCTTCTCCGCCACGACGGGCGCAGGCTCTCCACGCAGACTGCTCGGACTGCGACGAAGTACGTCGCGGAAGTTAGTCGGAGCGTCCATGGCCGGTGGCATCGGCCAGTCGGGGGTTGGTTCTAAACCTTTATGGACGGATTACTGATATCCGTCCGGGCGAACTACCGAAGGGGTCAGCCGATGACGATGGTCTGCAGTTCCGTCAGCGTGTCCATCGCGTAGCGCCCGCCGACGCGGCCGACTCCGCTCGCCGTGCCCGCGCGTCCGCCGAACGGCAGATGGTTCTCCCAGTAGTTGGTCGTCTCGTTGATGTTGACCAGCCCGGCGCGCGCTTCGTCGGCGTACTTGAGGCCGTTGGCGAGGTCCTTGGTGAATATCGCGGCGAGCAGCCCGTAGGGCGACGCGTTGGTCAGCTCGATCGCGTGCTCGAGCGAGTCGATCTCGACCACCGGCGCTATCGGCCCGAACGTCTCCTCGGTGGCGGCCTGGGCATCGGGTGGGACCCGATCGAGGATCGTGGCCGGCCAGTACAGCGCGGTCGGCAGTCCGTCTGCCCGCACGCCGCCCGCCACCACCGCCGCGCCCCGGGCTCTTGCATCTTCCACGTGCGCGTCCATCTTGGCCGCCACGCCCTCGTTGTTGAGCGGGCCGAGCGTGGTGTCGCCGTCGAACGGATCGCCGAGCTTGATCTGGGCGGCTGTGCGCTCGACAAGCCGGGCCACGAACTCCTCGCGGATCGCCCGGTGAACCAGCAGCCGCTCGCCGGCCGTGCAGCTCTGACCGGCGCACAGAAAGCAACCGATGATGGCCGCCTCCGCGGCGGCGTCGAGGTCCGCGTCATCGAGCACGACCAGCGGGCCGTTGCCCCCCATCTCGAGCAACAGCCGCTTGCCGGCAGCGCGCCGAGCGATCGTGAGACCTGTCTCGGTCGACCCGATGAACCCGACCGCGGCCGAGTCCTCGTGGGCCACCAGCGCGTCGCCGACCACCGAGCCCGGGCCGGTCACGAAGTTGAACGCGCCGGGCGGCAGGTCGGCCTCGGAGATGCACTCGGCCAGCAGTCCCGAGCACATCGCGGTGGTCGAGGCCGGTGTCCACGCCACCGTGTTCCCGGCCGCCAGCGCCGGCGCCACGATCTCGGCCGGCATCGTGTACGGCCAGTTCCACGGCGTGACCACCGCGGTCGGGCCGACCGGCCGGCGCATCAGCAGGACCCGTTTGCCGGCAGCGTTCGACGGCGGGATCGATCCCTCGAGCCGCAGGCCGTCCTCGGCCGCTCCGTGCCACATCGCCACCAGCTCGTCGACCTCGTCGTAGGCCTCGTCGTGCAGTGGCTTGCCCTGGTCGAGGGCCAGGGCGTACGCGAGCTCGTCGCGCCGGCGCTCGCAGATCTCGCCGATCACGTGCAGCTTCTTGGCCCGCGCGAACGCGGTCTCGCGCGCCCAGCCGGGGTACGCCTGCGCGGCCGCCTTGACCGCCCGCGCCGCGTCCTCGCGGCCGGCCTGCGCCACCGGACCGAGCTCCTCGCCGGTGGCCGGGCTGGTCGCCGGCGCGCTCTGGCGGGTGGCGGCGGCGCGCCACTCGCCGGCGATGAACAGCTTCGTCTCGCGCGGCGTTCTCAGCGGGTCCGTCCGCCGCGTCACCGCGGCCGCAACACCGTCGTCGACCAACTAGATTTCACCCTCCCACAACTGATATATAAGTTGCATAGCAGCACGGCTTGATCCTAGAGGGCAACTGGCGCCATTGCGAGTCGACGACCGGGGCCGAAGGCGCCGCCGTCAGGCGCCGCCGACCACCCAGTCATGACGACCATCCTCCCCAGCGTCATCGACGAGGCCGAGCGCCTGCTCGACCAGGCGGAGCGCGGAGGGACGACTCTGGCGCTGCTCGGCGGCGTGGCCGTCCGCTTGCACGCCACCGAGGTTCCGGCCTCGCTCGACCGTGAGTACAAGGACATTGACTTCGCGGTCCCCAAGGGGCGAGGGGGCGACGCCGACAAGCTGCTGCGGGCCGGCGGCTACGAGCCCGAGATCACGTTCAACGCGATGATGGGCAAGGAGCGAATGCTGTTCCACGACACCGCCCACGGCCGCCAGGTCGACGTGTTCGTGGGGTCGTTTCGCATGTGCCACGAGATCCCGTTCGGCAACCGGCTGGCCGCGGGTGAGCGCACGGTCCCGCTGGCCGAGTTGCTCCTCACCAAGCTCCAGATCGTCGAGCTGAACGAGAAGGACGTCCGCGACACCGTGCTGCTGTTCCACGGCCACGACGTCGCCGACCACGACAGCGACGCGGTCAACGGCGCACGAATCGCCGAGCTGTGCGCGAGCGACTGGGGCCTGTGGCGGACGATCACCGCCAACCTGGCCCGCTGCCGCGAGCACCTGGGCGACTACTCGCTGCCGGACGCCGACCAGGAGCGCATCGGCGGACGCCTGGACACCGTGCTCGAGCTCATCGAGGTGGCGCCCAAGAGCCGCGGCTGGAAGCTCCGGGCCAAGATCGGCGAGCGCAAGCGCTGGTATGAGCTTCCCGAGGAGGTGGAGCAGTGAGGATCTTCTTTGCCACCGACGTCCACGGATCGGAGGTGTGCTGGCGCAAGTTCCTCAACAGCGGCAAGCACTACCAGGCCGACGTGATCATCCTGGGCGGGGACATGACCGGCAAGGCGCTGGTCCCGGTTATCGACGACGGCGGCGGGCGATGGCACGCGACGCTGCTGGAGCACCGCCAGGAGCTGGTAGGCGAGGACAAGGTGGCCGAATTCGAGCAGGCCGTGATTCGCCGCGGGTACTACCCATTCCGTATCACGCCGCAGGAGCTGCACGAACTGGCGCAGGACGAGCCGCGCTGGCACGCCCTGTTCGAGGAGCACATGCTCGCGACGGTGGAGCGCTGGATGGAGCTGGCCGACGAGAAGCTGGCCGGCACCGGGATCCGCTGTTTCGTCTGTCCGGGCAACGATGATCAGCTCGAGGTCGACGACGTGATTTCGCGCGCGAAGACGGTTGAGCTGGGCGAGGGCCGAGTGGTCGAGATCGACGGCTACCAGATGGCCTCGAGCGGGTGGGCGAACCGCACCCCGTGGGACACCTACCGCGAGGAGGACGAGCCCCAGCTGGCCGAGCGGATCGAGAGAATGGCCTCCCAGGTGACGGCCCCCCCGGAGCGGACGATCTTTAGCCTCCACTGCCCACCGTACGGGACAGGTCTCGACGACGCGCCTGAGCTGACGGCCGAGATGGACCTGAAGGATGCCGGCCACGCGGTCAAGCCTGTCGGCTCGACGGCGGTCCGCGACGCGATCGAGCGCCACCAGCCGGCGCTGTCGCTGCACGGCCACATCCACGAGTGCCGCGCCACCAAGCGGCTCGGCCGCACCCTGTGCGTGAACCCGGGGAGCTCATACGAGCAAGGACAACTCCTCGGGGCGGTGATCGATATCGAGGGCGGAAAGCAGGTCAAGAAGTTCGTTTTGACGAGCGGCTAGTGCCGTTGCCGGTCTAACAACCTAGGAGGAGGTTCGAGGCACACATGGCATCCATCGCTTCGGGAAGCGCCCCGTTCGAGGAACGAGCGGTGTTCGTCCGCAAGGCCACCGGCCTGGTCCGTGGCTGGTCGGTTCGTGACGCCTTCATCTACGCCACGTTCGCGATCAACCTGGTCACGCTGGGTTGGTACATCTTCGCGTTCGCGCCGTCCACCGTCGCCGGCGGCGGACTCGTGTGGGCAGTCATCGTCGGCGGCTGCTATCTGATCTTCCAGGCGATCACCTACGCGTCGCTGATCGCGGCGATGCCGCGTGCCGGCGGCGACTACGTGTGGATGAGCCGCGTGCTCGGCGGCGGCATCGGGTTCGTGCTGGCGGTGTGCGGCTGGTGGTTCATCCTCTGGCACTGGGTACCGATCTACGCCTACATCCTTCAGTTCGAGGTCCTGCAACCGCTGTCGGCGATCGTCGGCTGGCACAGCGGGGTCACCTTCTGGGTCAGCAACGACGGGATCTTCGTCTCGTCGCTGATCACGGCGGCGCTGGCCTCTCTGTTTATCGCCTTGGGCATCCGCACCTACGCGCGGATTCAGAAGGTCTGCTTCTACGGCGGGATGTTCGGCCTCGCGATCATGGCGATCCTGCTCCTGTTCACGAGCAAGGCCGGCTTCATCCACCACTTCAACACCCAGTCCGCGAAGCTCTACGGCACGAGCGGTAACGCCTACGCCGCCACGTTCAAGGCCGGGACCGACGGCTTCACGCCGACCGGCGCGGGCACATTCAACGTCTCGAACATCCTTCTGCTCATCCCGCTGCTGTTCTTCTTCAACCTGTGGTCGAACTGGGGCGCCACGCTGTACGGCGAGGTGAGAGGCGCCTCGGACTTCCGCAAGAACATCTACGCGATGGGCGGCGCATTGATCTTCACCACGATCGTCGCGGTGATCTTCTTCCTGCTGTTCGCGAAGACGTTCGGCTGGAAGTGGTACGAGGCGTCGAACTTCGCGTACTCCGGCGGGCCGCTGGGGGTCGCGCCCTACCCCGGGACGTTCGCGGCGTTCATCCTCGGCGGGCGTGTCCTCCAGTTCATCTTCATCAGCCTGCTCACGCTGTGGTTCGTCGGCTGGGTGGGGTCGGTATTCCTGTCCTCGACGCGCGTCGTGTTTGCGACCGCGTTCGACCGCGTCCTGCCCGAGTGGGCGGCCGGCGTCTCCCGCGGCGGCGTCCCCTATGCGGCGCTCGCGCTGATGCTGATCCCCTCGATCCCGATCAGCGCGCTGTACGCGTACTCGAAGACGTTCCACGACTGGACGCTGGACGCCACTCTGGTCATCGCGGTCACCTTCCTGGGGACAACGATCGCCGCCGGGATC
>DATIEI010000356.1:0-2532 GCA_035455845.1 Solirubrobacteraceae bacterium | reverse complement strand
GATCGCCAGCGTCGACTGCTCGGGCTCGACCGCATAGCCGCCGGAGAGGCTCAGTCCGATCTGCGGAGCGTCGAGCAGATCGAACACCTTCTCGTGCTCTGACTGCTCGGGGCAGGCCGGGTAGCCCCATGAGTAGCGGCGCCCCTGGGTGGGTTCGATGCCCAGGTCGGCGCGGACTTTCGAATGCAGCCATTCGGCCATTCCCTCGGCGGTCTGGGTGCCCAGCCCGTGCACGAACAGCTGCTCGGCGAACTCGCCCTCGGCCTCGAGCTTGGCCATGAGTGGGGTGACCGCGTCGCCGGCGGTGACGGCCTGCAGGGCGACCACGTCGACCTCGCCCGAGTCGACCGGGCGGTAGAAGTCGGCCAGGCAGATCCGGTGGTGCCGCGGCTGGCGGGGGAAGACCAGGCGGTGGAGCTCTTTGATCCCCGGGGCTTCCGGATCCCACACGATCAGCTCGTTGCCGTCCGAGTTGCAGGGGAAGTAGCCGAGCACGGCGCGCGGGTGCAGGTAGGTCTGCTCGCGCCACATGCGCTCAAGGCGCGGCTTGAAGTCGTTTGTCACGAGCTCCCGCCACGCCTCACCCTTGACGCCGCGCCCGCCCCAGTGGAGCTTGAACAGCACGTGGGTGTCGAGGTGGTGGTAGACCGCGTCCATGTCGACCTCGATCTCGCGCGCGCCCCAGAACGGGGGCTCGGGGACCGGGTTGTCGGTGGCGACCGCGGCGCGGACCGAGCCGTCGGTGACCGGCGGCGCATCGTCGTCGGTCTGCTCTGGCTGCTCGCGCAGGCGCTTGGCCGCCTCGCGGGTCTTGGCAATCAGGGCCTCGCGGGCCTCGCCGTCGACCAGCTGGTCCATCTTGGCCAGGCCCTCGAACGCGTCCTTGCAGTAGAACACGCCGGCGTCGTACACCTCGTCGGACTCGGTGCCGTTCGGATACAGGATCCGGTAGCCGAAGTTTCGGTTGATCGCCGCGCCGCCGATCAGCAGCGGGAACTGATGTCCGTGGGAGTGGAGCTCCTGCACGCAGGCCGGCATCTGCTTCGAGGTCGAGACGAGCAGCGCGCTCAACCCGATCGCGGTGGCCTTGTGCTCGACCGCGGCGTCGATGATCGTCTGGATCGGGACCTGCTTGCCCAGGTCGACCACGCTGTAGCCGTTGTTGGTCAGGATCGTGTTGACCAGCGACTTCCCGATGTCGTGCACGTCGCCGAACACCGTCGCGAGCACGACCGTGCCCTTGGTGTAGCCCTCGATCTTGTCCAGGTAGCGCTCGAGCTGGGCGACCGCGCGCTTCATCACCTCGGCCGACTGGAGCACGAACGGCAGGATCAGCTCGCCGGCGCCGAACTTGTCGCCGACCTCCTTCATGGCCGGCAGCAGCACGTCGTTCAGCGTCGGCACCGCGCCGATCTTCTCGACGCTGCGGTCGATCCAGTCCTCGACGCCCTCCTTCTTGCGGCGGAGGATCTGGTAGTGCAGGGCCTCCTCGGGCTCCATGCCGGCCGTCGGGTCGGCCTTCTCGGCCTCGGCCTCGGACTCGCCCTTGGACTCGAAGTGGGCGATGAACCGCTCGAGCGCGTCCTCGCGCCGGTTGAACACGAGATCGTCGGCGAGCTCGCGCTCGTTTTCGGGGATCTCGGCGTATGGGGTGATGTGGTTCGGGTTGACCATGGCCAGGTCGAGCCCGGCCTCGACGCAGTGGTGCAGGAACACGCTGTTGAGCACGCTGCGCGCGGTCATGCTCACGCCGAAGGAGACGTTGCTGACGCCGAGACTCGTCTTGACCGCGGGGATCTGCTCCTTGATCGCGCGGATGCCCTCGATCGTGGCAACCGCGCTCGGCCGCCACTCCTCGTCGCCTGTGGTCAGCGTGAAGGTCAGGCAGTCGAAGATGAGCAGCTCGCGGTCGAACCCGTGCTCCTCGCAGCACAGCTGTGTGATGCGCTGGGCGATCTCGAGCTTGCGCTCGGCCGTCTTGGCCATCCCGACCTCGTCGATGGTCAGCGCGATCAGCGCCGCGCCGTGGGCCTTGGCCAGCGGCACGACCCGATCGAGCTTGGCACGGCCGGCCTCGAGGTTGACCGAGTTCACGATCGCGCGTCCCGGGATCTGCTGGAGCGCGGTCTCGATCACGTCGGGCTCGGTCGAGTCGACCTGGATCGGCGCGGGCTGGGTGAGCGAGATCCGCTTGACCACCTGGCGCATCTGCTCGTCCTCGTCCTGGCGCTCGGTCAGCGCCACGCACACGTCGAGGACGTGCGCCCCGCCGGCGACCTGGTCCTCGGCCACGGTCAGGAGGCCGTCGTAGTCGTCGCTCAGCAGCATCTCCTTGGCCTTGCGCGAGCCCTGCGAGTTGACCCGCTCGCCGACCAGTGTGGGGGTGGGGTCCTGGACGAGCGGCGTGGCGGCGATCATGCTGCTGACGTGCGGCGGCCTGCGCGCCGGGCGGGGGGCCGGGTTGTGCGTGGCGGCCCGCTCGGCGATCGCCTCGATGTGGGCGGGGGTGGTCCCGCAGCAGCCGCCGACGAT
>DATIEI010000355.1:0-15550 GCA_035455845.1 Solirubrobacteraceae bacterium | reverse complement strand
GGACGAGCCGCGCTCTCGACAGGGTGCTGAGCGGCCGGGGCGTGGGTGCGCGCGAGGCGCTGGAGAGGGGTCTCGTGAACCGTCTGGTTCCGGACGGGTCGAGTCGCTCGGCGGCCGAGGAGCTTGCGCGCGAGCTCGCTGCCTTCCCCCAGACGTGTCTGCGGGAAGATCGGCTTTCTCTCCTGGAGCAGGACGGTTTGGATGAGCCGACCGCCATGGCTAACGAGTTCGGTCACGGGATTCGCTCGCTGGCGGAGGTGGCAGCGGGCCTCGAGCGCTTCCGGTCTGGCGCGGGCCGCCACGGATCGTTCTCATAGGGGGTGCTCGAGAAACCGGCCGTATTTTCCGGTTTCTCATGCAGGCCGATTAGTTTTCGCTGGTAGGACGGTCTGAACACCCAATGGCCCTCGTCTGCGTACATGGACCCTTGCGGAACCTGGCTGGCGGCCGCGCCGAGCAGGAGGTCGGTGGCGCCACCGTGGTTGCGGTTCTCCGCGGGCTGGAGGACCTCCACCCCTCGGTGACCGGCTGGATCCTCGACGAGCGAGGGACGATCCGCCGTCACATCAACGTGTTCGTGAACGGCGAGCGGGGCGGCCCAGATACATCGGTCGCGGCGGGGGATCGGGTCGAGGTGCTGCCTGCGATAACTGGAGGAACATGACCGAGCTGCTGCTGGGCACGAAGAAGGGCCTGTTTGCCCTCGAGGGCGATCCGGGCGACGGGAAGTTCGAGGTCCGCCACCGGGCGTTCCCGGGGGAGCCGGTTGACTTCGCCATGCGCGACCCGGTCTCCGGCCGGGTATTCGCCACCGTGACTTCGCCGTTCTACGGCCCCAAGATCTGGTTCGCCGACGATCCGGCCGGCGAATGGACTCAGGCCGAGGGGGTGGCGCTGCCCGAGGGCAGCGACGAGGCTCTCGAGCGGATCTGGGTCATCGTGCCCGGCGACGGAGGGACTCTGTGGGCCGGCGGCGATCCCGGCGTGCTGTTCGAGAGCCGCGACGGCGGGCAGTCCTGGGAGCTCAACCGCGCCCTGCGCCAGCACCGCGTCGACGACGACTGGCAGCCGGGTGGTGGCGGGCTGTGCCTGCACTCGATCGTCCCATGGCCGGGTGAGCCCGACAAGCTCTCGCTGGCCGTGTCCGCCGCCGGGGTGTGGCACACCGATGACCACGGCGAGACCTGGCGGAGGGGCAACCAGGGCATCATGCCCCGCTACCTGCCCGAGGAGGCGCGCGAAGGCGCCACACAGCTCTGCGTGCATCGCATGGAGCGCTCGCCGAGCAAGCCTGAGCGCATGTTCATCCAGTTCCACTGGGGCGTCTACCGCTCAGATGACGCCGGCCAGAGCTGGACCGAGATCGGCGGCGGCCTCCCCTCCGATTTCGGTTTCCCACTCGCCCTCGACCCGGTCGATCCCGACAGCGCGTACGTGATCCCGCTTCAGGGCGACTTCGACCGGGTGGTGCCGGACGGCAACGTGCGCGTGTATGAGACGCGCGACGCCGGCGCGACCTGGACGCCCCGGGGCGAGGGAATGCCTGACCGCGAGGCCTACCTGACCGTGCTCCGCCGCGCTTTCGACCAGACGGGACAGGGTCCCACGCTGCAGCTCTATTTCGGCGCGACGTCCGGGGACGTGTTCGGCTCGGGCGACGCCGGCGAGCGCTGGTTCACCGCCGCGACCCGCCTGCCGCCGGTGTTCTCGGTTACGGCAACCGCCTAGCCCAGGCCAGCAGCCGCGCCACCTCCGCCTCGGTCAGGCCGACCGCCGGGTCGGTGGTGATCAACAGGGTCGGCGCCGGCCGCGACGCGGCCCACGACACGCACCGGTCGTCGTGGGCGTCGTCGATCCAGGCCAGCGGCCGCGACGGCGCGACGTGGCGGTCGATCGCGCCGAGCTTCCAATGGGCCTGGGCGGGCCGCTCGCTGGGGTCGAAGACCACGTGGGGGAGGGGGCCGTCCAGCCCGAGCGCCAGCGGGAGGTAGTCGTTGGCCTTCTCCTCCCAGCCGGTGCACCAGGCGAGCTCGAAGTCCTCGGAGAGCCGGCGCAGGTAACCGCCCACCGCCTCCGAAAGGAAGTGCGTGATTCCGTCGACCAGCTGGTACCGTCCTCCCGGCGGCGAGCGGTGGTCGAAGCCGAACAGCGAGATCACGCCATCCACGTCGACGAGCAGAAGCGGTCGCGACGGCCTTACGAAGCTGTTCGGTTCGGGTGCTTTGCTCATACGTGCGTGGCCAGATGCTGACACGGGTACGTATTTCCCCGTACCGGGTGTCCAGGGGTGCTCAAGGCGCGTCGCCGGACTGCCGAGACAGTTCGTGAGGCAGTAGGGCCTCACCCCGATCCAGGAAATCAATGACCTCATTCTTCGGCATTCTTCTCGCCCTCCTCTGCGCTCTGGCCACCAACGTCGGCTTTCTCTACAAGCACCGTGGCGCGTGCGCCGCCCCGGCGGTGGACATGCGCAGGCCGCTACAGACGGCCAGGGCCCTGTTCGCCTCGCCGCTGTTCACGATCGGCTGGGTGATCGGCGCCGGCGCGTGGGTGTTCCACGTGGCCGCGATGTCGGTGGCTCCGCTGTCGCTCGTGCAGGCGGTGCTGGCCGGCGGGATGGTCCTGCTGGCGATCATGGCCGAGCAGATGCTGGGTTGCTCGATCGGACGCCGGCAGTGGATCGGGCTCGGGCTCACCGCGTTCGGCCTGATGCTGCTGGGCGTCACGCTGCCCGTCACGCACGGCGCGCACTCCTCGTTCTCCACGCCGGGGATGATCGGATTCGAGGCCGTCCTGCTGGCCGCCGGTGGCCTGTTGATCATGGGCCCGCGTATGGGCGCGCCGGCCGAGCATCACGGCTACATGCTCGGTGCCGCCTCGGGGATCCTGTTCGGCGTCTCCGATGTCGCGATCAAGGCGATCAGCGGCATCGTGGGCGCGCACGGGGTGCTCGGTCTGCTCTCGCCGGCGACGGTCGTGTGCGTGGTGGCCGCGGTAGCGGCGTTCTACTCCTCGGCCAAGGGCCTGCAGGACGGAGACGCGGTCCCGGTGATCGCGGTCACCGGCACGGCGGCCAACGTCGCCGGCATCGTCGGCGGCTTCATCGTGTTCGGCGATCCGCTGCCGGCCCATCCGCTCGCGCTGGTCATCCAGTGCCTCGCCTTCGCCCTCGTTGTCGGCGCGGCGTGGCTGATGCCGGCGCCGGTCCGCGCGGCCTCGCCGGCCGTGGCTCCCGCCGCCGCCTGATCCAGCGACCCCTGACCGGACGGGCCCGCCTGGCGGTCGCGGCGACGGCCCGCTCGGCATCCATGCCTCGCCTGACGGGCCTGCCGCGCCACATCCGACGGACGCCGCCGCAGGCGGCCCGTGATCGCACCGGCAAACCCCCACGCGGGGACCCTCCGATCCGCATAATTGCTCTGTCCTTCGTGCGCCGGTACCGTTGTACAAAACGGCGAACGAAGTTGGAGGCACGCGGATGGCGAGCACCGAGCAGGCAGTCGAGCAGAGCACGCTCCAGGAGCTGGCCAAGCGCCATCTGTGGATGCACTTCACCCGGATGTCGGCGTACGAGGACGCGGAGGTCCCGGTCATCGTCCGCGGCGAGGGCTGCTACGTCTGGGACGAGCACGGCAAGCGCTTCCTCGATGGATTGTCTGCGCTGTTCTGTGTGAACATCGGCCACGGCCGGGCGGACATCGCCCAGGCGGGCGCCGACCAGGCCAAGGAGCTCGGCTTCTTCACGAACTGGTCCTACGCCCACCCCAAGGCGATCGAGCTGGCCGCGCGGATCGCCTCGCTCGCGCCCGGTGACCTGAACCGCGTGTTCTTCACCAGCGGCGGCTCGGAGGCGGTCGAGTCGGCCTACAAGCTCGCCCGCCAGTACCACAAGCTGACCGGCAACCCGAACAAGACCAAGCTGATCGCCCGGGAGATCGCCTACCACGGGACCAGCCTGGGGGCGCTCTCGGCGACCGGCATCACCAGCCTGCGCACGCCGTTCGAGCCGCTCGCCCCGGGCGCTCACCACGTCCCGAACACCAACACCTACCGGATGATCCCCGGCATGACCGCGGAGTACTTCGCCGAGTCGATCGCCGAGAAGATCGAGTTCGAGGGCCCCGACACTGTGGCCGCGGTCATCCTCGAGCCGGTCCAGAACGCGGGCGGCTGCTTCACCCCGCCCGAGGGCTACTTCCAGCGCGTGCGAGAGATCTGCGACTACTACAACGTGCTGATGATCTCCGACGAGGTGATCTGCGCCTGGGGTCGGCTCGGCGAGTGGTTCGGGGCGATCAAGTACGACTACCTCCCCGACATCATCACCACCGCCAAGGGCCTGACCAGCGCCTATGCCCCGATGGGCGCCGTGATCGCCTCTGACCGGGTGGCCGAGCCGTTCATGACCGGCCTCAACAGCTTCACCCACGGGTTCACGTTCGCCGGGCACCCGATCTGCGCGGCGGTGGCCATCGCCAACCTCGACGCGTTCGAGCGCGAGGGCGTGATCGAGCACGTGCGCGAGAACGAGGGGCCGTTCCGGGCCATGCTCGAGTCGTTGCGCGACATCCCGATCGTGGGCGACGTGCGCGGCGCCGGGTTCTTCCAGGCCATCGAGCTGGTCAAGGACAAGGGCACGAAGGAGTCCTTCGACGACGACGAGTCAGAGACGCTGCTGCGAGGATTCCTGTCCGGTGAGCTGTACCGCCGTGGGCTGATCTGCCGCGCCGATGACCGCGGCGACCCCGTGATCCAGCTCTCGCCGCCGCTGATCGCGGGACCCGAGCAGTTCGAGGAGATCGAGGAGATCCTGCGGGCCGTGCTGACCGAGGCCAGCCATCGCATGCACGTGCACGAGCACCCGCGGCACTACACCGCGCAGGAAGAGACGCGCCGCGGCTGATGCTGACCGTCCGGGACCTGTTGCAGGACCTCGACGTCCGGCTGCTGGCGGGTGAGCGGAGCCTGCACCTTCCGGTCCGGTGGGTGCACATCTCCGAGCTGCTCGACCCGACGCCGTGGCTGTCGGGCGGCGAGCTGCTGCTGACCACCGGCATGCAGCTCGAGACGCCCGAGCAGGAGCGGGAGTATGCGGCCCGGCTGGCCGATCACCACCTGGCCGGGCTCGGGTTCGGCACGGGGTTCAGGCACGCCACCGTGCCCGCGCCGTTGCTCGAGGTGGCGGCCGAGCGTGAGTTCCCGGTGTTCGAGGTGCCCTACGAGGTGCCGTTCATCGCGGTCACCGAGGCGGCGTTCACCCAGCTGGTCAACGAGCAGTATGCGGTCCTGCGGCGGGCCCTGGCCGCCCAGGAGCGGCTCGAGCGGATCGTCCTGTCCGAGCGCGGGCTCGACGCCCTGGTCGGTGCGCTGTCCACGCTGATCGGAGCCGCCGTGGTCGTGTTCGACGCGCGGGGGGAGCCTCTGCAGCAGCACGAGTTCCGCCGGGCGGTCGCGCCCGAGGTTCTGGAGTCGCTGCGTTCGGAGGTGCGCGAGCGGGCCCGCCGGCGCGAGGCGCGGGCGTTCATGCCCTCGCTGACCGAAGGCAACCAGGGACTGGCGCTTCCGGTGGCCTCGGATGGCGCTCCCCGTCCGGGGGCGGGCGGCTCGGGCCGGGCGCCCGAGGCGTGGCTCGTGGTGATCAAGGACGCGGGGCCGCTGTCGGACTTCGACCGGTTGACCTTGCATCAGGCGGTGACGATCGTCGCGCTGGAGCTCCTGCGCTCTCGGGTGGCCGGCGACACCGAGCGGCGGCTGGCCGGGGACGTGCTCGACGCGATCGTCAGCGGCGAGCTGAGCGGCTCAGAGCTCGCCCGGCGGCTGGGGCCGTTCGGGCTGGGCGAGCGCGTGGCGGCGATCGTGCTGGGGACCGTCGGCGAGGGACGCCAGGCGTCGCCGACGTCCGTGGAAGGAGCGCTGTGGAGCGCGCTGCGCGAGGAAGCCTCGCCCACTTTGGTCGCCTCGGTCGGGTCGCTGGCCTGCGCCCTGGTCCCCGGTGGCGGCGACGAGGAGCTGTTCGCGCTCGGCGAGCGGGTCCTCGCCGCGGCGGAGGGCGAGCTGCGCGACCGCGCGCGGGTCGGGATCGGGCGGGCCGTCCCGGTGGTCGATGCGCGACGGAGCTTCCACGAGGCCCGCTGCGCCCTGGAGGCGCTGGCGTTCGGGGTGGCCGGCTCTGAGGGCAACGGGTCAGCGCCCGAGCGCCCCCGCCTGGCCACCTACAAGGACCTGGGCTCCTTCCAGCTGCTGCTCTCGCTGCAGGACGACGAGGCGTTGCGTCTCTTCTGCGACTCGATCCTCGGTCCGATCGAGGCCAGCGAGGGTCCGTACGGCGGCGAGTTGATGCGTTCGCTCGAGGCGTTCATCGAGGAGAACGGCCAGTGGGAGCGGGCGGCGCGGCGGCTGTACTGTCACCGCCACACCCTGCGCTACCGGATCCGGCGAGTCGAGGAGCTGACCGGGCGCAACCTCGGCTCGGCGAGGGACCGGATCGAGTTCTGGCTGGCGCTGCGCGGACGGCAGCTGGTGGCGTGAGAACTGATTGGGCTGGTCATACACGGGAAAGGCGGTGCTACTAGCGTGAAAGTCGGGGTTCCCACAGAGGTCAAGTCGGACGAGTACAGGGTCGCGCTCACGCCGGCGGGCGTACGCGAACTCGTGGATGCCGGACACGAGGTGTGCGTGCAGAGCGGCGCCGGCGAGGGCTCCAGCCTCACCGACCAGGCCTATGCCACGCAGGGCGCGACGATCCTGCCCGACGCGGACGCCGTGTTCGGCGAGGCCACTCTGATCGTCAAGGTCAAGGAGCCCCAGCCCGAGGAAGTGGCCCGCCTGGAGGCGCGGCACACGCTGTTCACCTATCTGCACCTGGCGGCGGACGCCGAATTGACCCGGGGACTGATGGAGTCCGGGGCCACCTGCATCGCCTACGAGACCGTCGAGGACGCGCGCGGGCGCCTGCCGCTGCTGGCCCCGATGTCCGAGGTGGCGGGCAAGATCGCCACCCAGGCCGGCGCGTTCATCCTCGAGAAGCCGCTGGGGGGACGGGGAATCCTGCTGGGCGGCGTGCCGGGGGTGGCGGCCGCCAACGTGATGATCATCGGCGGCGGCGTGGTCGGGATGAACGCGGCGTTCATCGCGCTCGGGATGGAGGCGACCGTGTTCGTCTACGACCGCAACATCGACCGCCTGCGCGAGCTCGACATCGCGTTCAACGGCCGCGCCGACACGTGCTTCGCGACCGTGCTCGAGATCGAGGAGCGCCTGCCCCACATGGATCTGGTGATCGGGGCGGTTCTGGTGCACGGGGCACGGGCGCCGCGGGTGATCACGCGCCAGCAGCTCTCGCTGATGAAGCGCCATGCGGTGCTCGTCGACGTCTCGATCGATCAGGGCGGCTGCTTCGAGACTTCGCGGCCGACCACGCACTCGGACCCCACCTACGAGGTCGACGGGATCACCCACTACTGCGTGACCAACATGCCGGGCGCGGTTCCGATCACCTCGACCTACGCGCTCACCAACGCCACCATTCCCTACGTGCTCCACCTAGCCACCGCCGGCGTGCAGCGGGCGATCACCGAGAACCCGGGGCTGAAGCTGGGTGTGAACGTCGCCGGCGGGCAGGTGACCTATCTGCCCGTGGCCGAGGCGGTCGGGGTCCCGGCGGTTTCGGTGGACGAGGCGCTCGGGGTGGCGGCCTGATCGTCCGCGCCGTGTCGTAGCGCGGACCGGCGAGGCGTCGGGGTCCCGCCGGCGGGTACGAACGGTGTAATGGACGCACCGGCCCCCCGCATCTTTCTCAGGCCGATCGGCTCGCCGCTGACCATCGGCATGTCCGGCCTCGCGATCGCCTCGCTGGTGGAGAGCGGGCTCGCCCTGAAATGGGTGCCGAGCAGCGAGGCGGTCCAGGCCGGGTTGATCCTCATCGCGGTGCCGTTCGTGCTGCAGCTGCTCGCCACGATCTTCTCCTACCTCGCCCGCGACGGCGCCGCAGGCGCGGCCACCGGCGTGCTCGCGACGAGCTGGCTGGCGCTCGGCCTGTCGCACGTGACCGCAGGGACCGCTCGCACGGTTGCGGTTCTCGGGTTGCTGCTCGTGGCCGCCGGCGGCGTGCTGTCCCTGTCCTCGATCTCGGTCGGTGTGGGTAAGCCGCTGCTGGGGACGGTGTTCATGCTCGCGGCGCTTCGGTTCGGGCTGGACGGCGTGTACGAGCTCAGCGGGACAGCCTTCTGGCAGGACATCGCCGGCGTGATCGGGCTCGTCGTGTGCGCGGTGGCGGCGTACTGCGTGCTCGCGTTCGAGCTCGAGGGCCAACAGCGGCGCACCGTGCTGCCGACGCTCCGGCGGGGCCGAGCCGAGCTGGCAGTGTCGGGGCAGATGGACGGCGTCGTGCGCGAGGCCGGCGTGCGTCAGACGACCTGAGCCTGGCGGGGCTGCAGCGCCTCCGCGCGATTGGCGATCGCGTGCGCGGCGTTGATCAGCGACAGATGCGTGAGCGCCTGCGGGAAGTTGCCGCGCATCGCGTGCGTGCCCGGCTCCATCTCCTCGCTGTAGAGCCCGACGTCGCTGGCCAGGCCGATCATCTCATCCATCAGCTCAGCCGCCTCGTCCGGGCGCCCGGTTAGGGCCAGCGCCTCGACCATCCAGAACGAGCAGGCCAGGAACGCGTTCTCTTCGTCCTGCATGCCGCTGTAGCGGTAGAAGAGTGGCCCTTCCGCGTGAAGCTCGGCCCGGATGGCGTCGATCGTGCCGTGAATCCGCTCAGGGGGACCGAAGCGCCGGCGTGCGGCCAGAAGCAGGCCGCAGTCGAGCCCGTTCGAGCCCGCCTTGAACAGGTACGCGTTCCGCTCGTCGGAGAACAGGCGGGTGTCGATGAACTCCCGGGCCTGGTCTCGTGCTGTGCGCCATCGGTCGACGTGCCGGGGCGGTGCCTGGCCGCGGTCGACCAGTTCGAGCAGCCGATCGAATGCGACCCAGACCGCGAGCTTGGAGGTGCCGTAGTGGGCGGTGTCGCCGAGCTCCCACAGGCCGGAGTCCTCGGCTTGCCAAATGTGCACGAGCAGGTCGGCGACGTCGGCCAGCCGCTCGCCAGCGGTCGGGCCGAGCATGTGACCGTGTCGTATGTACAGGGAGATCGTCTCCAGGAGGTCGCCGAACCCTCCGAGCTGAAGCTGGCTGCCGGCGCTGTTGCCCAGGTGCACGGGAGCGGTCCGGCGGTAGCCGGCCAGCGGCAGTGACTGCTGGCTGCGCACCACCGAGCCGTCGAGCCCGTAGACCGGATCGACGCGCGGATGGCTGTTGCCGGTGGCGTCGAGCAGCCATCCGACCGATGCCTGGGTGAGCTCCTCCATCCCGACCGCCAACAGCGCGTCGAGCGTGAAGCAGAGGTCGCGCACCCAGCCGAAGCGGTAGTCGTAGTTCCGCTCGCCGCCCAGGACCTCGGGCAGGGAGGTGGTCCCGGCGGCGGCGATGGCGCCGGTGCGCGCGTCGGCGAGCAGCCTGATCGCGAGCAGGCTCCGCTCGACGGCCTCGCGCCACGGTCCCTCGTAGGTGTGGCGGGCGACCCAGGAGCGCCACACCTGCAGGGTGTCGGACAGGCGGCGCTCTATTTGCTCGCGGGACGGGATCGGGAGGGTCGGCTCAGGGGCGGCGATCATGGCCAGAATCGCTTGAGTGCCCTCCGCGGCGGTGAAAGTCCCGAACGCGCCACCGCTGGTGAGTTGGGTCTCGCCCGCGTCGAACGTAAGTAGCGCCACCTGTAGGTGGCCGTGCCGGCCGACCAGGGCGTCCTGGATGCGCTCGAGATCGGGCGTGCGCCGCCCGTAGTCGAAGCGCGGCTCGAAGTGCCAGCTCATCGGAACGGCGCCCGACCGGCCCTCGATCTTCCTCACGAGCTCGCGCCACGGCGCCGGCTGACTGGAGTCGATCGTGAAGGCGTCGGTGAGGCTGACCGTGCCGCGGTCGGTGTGGAAGGTGGTCTCGAGCACGTTGGTCCGCTCGAGGTAGCGCCGCTCGACGGCGAACGGGATCGACGGCTGGATCGTGAAGTGGCCGCCCGAGCCGGGGTCGAGCAAGGCGGCGAAGGTGCTCGGGGAGTCCAGCTGGGGGAGGCACAGCCAATCGATCGCACCGTCCGTGCCGACCAGCGCGAGCGTGCAGCCGTCGCCGATCGGCGCATAGTCCTCGACTGGGAGGTAGCCGTCGACTCGGTTGGGCGCTCGTGCCGTCACGCCTTGGGCCTACCCGCGTCGTGGCGGTCGGCGCAGCGATGTGTTCTCGCGCGAACAATCGTGGCCGTCGCTCGCTGGCCCGCGGGTAGCGGCGTACTGCAAGAGACGAAAGGAGAAAAGATGTCCAAGCAGAGCGAAGTGGTGGTGATCACCGGCGCGTCGGGCGGGATCGGGCGCGCCACGGCGAGGAAATTCGCCTCCGAGGGCGCCCGGGTCGGACTGATCGCACGCGGGCGCCGCGGACTCGAGGCAGCGGCCCGGGAGGTCGAGCAGGCCGGTGGCCAGGCGATGGTCCTGCCCGTCGACGTGGCCGACCACGACCAGGTCCAGGCGGCTGCGTCCTCGGTCGAGGATGGCTTCGGGCCGATCGACGTGTGGGTGAACGACGCGATGGTGACGGTCTATGCGGAGTTCCTCGACATCGAGCCCGACGAATGGCGCCGCGCCACCGAGGTGAGCTATCTGGGGATGGTGTGGGGAACGCGCGCCGCCCTGCAGCGGATGCTCCCCCGGGACAGCGGCTCGATCGTCCAGGTCTGCTCGGCGATGTCCTACCGCGGGATCCCGCTGCAGTCGCCCTACTGCGGCGCCAAGCACGCCTGCAAGGGCTTCACCGAGAGCGTGATCACCGAGCTGCTGCACAACAAGTCCAAGGTCCAGATGTCGATGATCCAGCTCCCGGGCCTGAACACCACGCAGTTCACCTGGGGGCGCACGAAGCTGCCCAAGCAGACCATGCCGGTGCCGCCGATCTACCAGCCGGAGGTGGCCGCCGACGCGATCCACTACGCCGCTCACCACAAGCGCCGGCAGATCTACGTGGGTGTCCCCACGGTGATGAACATCCTCGGCGAGCGAGTCGCGCCATGGGTGCTCGATCGCTACCTGGCGAAGTCAGGCTATGGCTCGCAGATGACCGACCATGACCTCGACCCGCACGGCCACGACAACTTGTTCGAGCCCGTGGATGAGGATCGCGGGTCCCATGGGCCGTTCGACGAGCAAGCACATCGGATCAGCCCGCAGTACGAGCTGGCAAAGCGGCGGAGCCTGGTGCTCGCCGGCGCCGGGGCTGCGGCGGCCGGCGCGGTGGCGGCTCGTCTGCTTCGCTCCTGAGCGACCGCTCCGACGCAATCGCGGTGGCCACATCGGCGGCATAACCGCGTCGCGCGCGGAGCAGCGTGAGGCCGGTGAGCACGAGCGGCACGAGCATGATCAGGAACGTCTCCTGGAGCGCGCGGGTCGTGCCGGCGGGGATGTGCTGCTGCGACCCCGTTGCGGTGGCGCCGCCGAGCGCGTCCGCGACCAGGCCGAACAGCAGCGGCGCGGCGGCCTGCGCACTCTGGCGCAGCATCGTGCGGATTCCCTCGGCGCGCCCCCACAGGCCGGACGGCACGATGTCGAGCCGCGCCGCGTCGAGCGGAGGATTCGGAGCCGCCAGCGCCGCCGCCGCGACCATCAGTAGCGGCAGCGCCGTTGGTACGGTGGTTAGGAGCAGAGCGGGGGCGAGGAACGCCGTGGCCACGAGGTAGCTGATGGCGCCGACGAGGACCCGAGCATCGATCCGGCCGCGTTGGATCAGACGGTCAGCCAGGCGGCCGGATACGAGCACGCCGGCCAGCGCCCCGGTTCCGGCCAGAAACAGCACGACGGTCGCCGTGGACTGCCCCAGGCTCAGGTGGCCACGGACGAAGACCAGGGCGAACGTCCGCATGCCGGCGAAGAAGAAGTAGCCGGCGGCTGCGGCGGCGATCAGCCAGCAGTTCGTCGGTATGCGCAGGACGTACCGGATGGCCTGGGGAAGGGTGAGCTCGCGGGGATCGCGGTGCAGGACGCGCTCCCGCACCGGATCGACCTGCCGGCTCTCGATCGCCTGCCGGGCCACGCCGAACGGGCGCGCGTTTCGTGGATCCTCCTGACCCTGCGCGCCTCGCTCCGGCTCGGGCAGGCCGCGCCAGATCGCGAGCGCGAGCGCGGCGGCGGGAAGGGCCAGCACCGCGAAGGCGGCCCGCCAGGACACCGCGCTGGCCACCGAGCCGCTGATCACGAACCCGACGCCGGCGCCGAGGAGCTCCCCGCTCAGGATGTAGCCGTAGATCTTGCCCCGCTGCGCTGCCGGGAAGAAGTCGCCGGTCAGCGACGCGATGGCCGGACCGGCGGTGGCGGTGACCGCACCCAGCCCGAGCCGGGCCAGGAGCAGCCAGCCATACGTCTGCGCGAGCGCGCAGGCGACCATCGCCACGGCCCACAGCGAGACCGAGATCGCCAGCAGGTTCACGCGCCGCACGCGGTCGGTCAGCGCCCCCATCGGAACGGTGAACAGGGCGCCGACGAATGTCGAGATCGCGGCGAGCAGGCCAAGCTGGGTGTTGGAGATGTGAAACGCCGTTTGGAGCTGGGGAGCGGTCGCGCCGATCGTCGACAGATCGGCGCTCTCGAGCCCCAGGACGCAGGCGAGCAGCACGATGACACGGGTCCGGGCGGGGTCGCCGAGGAGCCGCTTCAGGACGCGCATGATGAGGACTTCCTTGCCGATGGCTGCTGCATCCAAAAGCTCCCGGGCCAGTCACGTCATCGCGCGGACGTTCCAGCCCGTGTTCGCGCGCTGGGCTCAGCGTTCGTAGGCCGAAAGCGCGGTCAGGGTCAGCGCCGAAGCGGCGCTGCGCACGGCAGCCGGGCGCAGGCCGGGCCGCAGGGCGGCGAGCGCGAGCATGCTGAGCGCGTGCAGCGCGTCGACGGCGATCGACCACTCGGGTGGCGGCCGGCGCGCGTGACGCGCGAGCACCGCACCCTCGATGAGCTGGCGCACGCCCAGGACGCGCACCCCGACGCGGGCATAGCCCGGCACCGGATCGGGGCATTTGGCGAGCACCCGGTCCGGCGAGGCCAGAAGCACCGCGCCCCAGACGATGCGCGTGACCGTGAGGGCCACTCGGGCGCCGGAGGATCGGGATCTCATGGGGACCTATTACCCCGCCACACGATCGACACAGTCCGAATCGGCGCCCCTGCTACGCTCCCAATCCGCATGCCGACTACCAGCCAATTGATTCGCAAGGGCCGCACGCCGCCCAAGAAGAAGCTTGCCACGCCGGGCCTGAAGTCCGGCAAGGGCCGCAAGAAGAAGGTCGCGGCGCCGCAGCGTCGCGGCGTGTGCACTCGCGTGTATACGACTACGCCCAAGAAGCCGAACTCGGCCCTGCGCAAGGTCGCCCGCGTGCGCCTGACCAACGGCATGGAGGTCGGCGCCTACATCCCCGGCGAGGGCCACAACCTCCAGGAGCACTCGGTGGTGCTGGTCCGCGGGGGCCGCGTCAAGGACCTGCCGGGCTTCCGCTACAAGGTGATCCGCGGCACGTTGGACGCCGCCGGCGTCGGCGACCGCAAGAAGGCCCGCTCGCAGTACGGCGTGAAGGCCAAGTAGTGCCGCGTCGCGCCGCAGCCCAGATCCGACCGATCGAGCCCGATCCGGTCCACCGCAACCGCCTGGTCCAGCAGGTGATCAACAAGGTCATGCTGGACGGCAAGAAGTCCGTGGCCGAGCAGATCGTCTACGACGCGCTGGCCATCCTGGGCGAGCGCTCCGGCAAGAACCCGGTCGAGCAGCTCGAGGCCGGGATCAAGGCGCTGACCCCGGTTCTCGAGGTCCGCTCACGCCGCGTCGGCGGCGCCACCTATCAGGTGCCGGTCGAGGTGCCCGCGCGCCGCGCCCGCACGCTGGCCGTCCGCTGGCTGGTCCAGTTCGCGCGTCAGCGCCGCGAGAAGACGATGGCCCAGCGTCTCGCCCATGAGCTGCTCGATGCCCAGCAGCAGCAGGGCGGCGCGTTCAAGCGCAAGGACGACATCTACCGCATGGCGCAAGCCAACAAGGCTTTCGCCCACTACCGCTGGTAAGGCTGGGTAGTGGCGCCCCTTCGGGGGCCCGCCGGGCTTGCGATTGTCGGACGGTGCGCAAGGGTTCCTCAAGGGCCCCCGAAGGGGCATCCAGCTACCCAGCCTGCGCGGCCCGCTGGGCTCGCTAACAGCCATGAAGCGAAGCGGGTCGCGACCAAGCCGCCGGAACTGGTGAGTAAGCAACCTCTTAGCTCTCGTCCAAAAAGTGGTCGGGTTCCTGACATGGGACCGATTGGACTGCGACCGTTGAGCAATAGACCGTTACCCTTGGAAGACGCGAGGGTTGTCTCACTGCAGCCCCCGGTCCCGTGTGGTGGGCAGCCCTCGCGTTAGCTTTCGCGACGGCTCGTCTGGGGGGCCGCCATCAGCAGGCCGATTCCGCCCGCCACGATCATGATGATTGCGCCGAGGGTCTCCAAGTACAGGCCGGCGCTCGGGCGGGAAGTCGCCTGCACGTAACCGCTCGCGCTCGAGCCGACCAGGCCGCTCGAATGGGCGTCGGGCAGGTCGCCGATCAGGGCGATGAGCAGCGTGGCCACGCCGAGCGCCAGCAGGCCGGCCAGCGCGACCCGGCTGCCGGTGCGATAGACCGCGTACGCGAGCACGATCGCGGCCAGGGCGAGCGGGATCGGCGCCCAGGCGTGATTGCCGCCCGTGCCGACGGTCTTGATCGCCGCCGAGCTGGTCGCCGAGTGCAGGTGATAGAGCGCGGTGAACTGCGCGACGATCACGAGCAGAGCGCCCAGGAGCGCGCCGAGAGCAAGCGCGAGACGCGCCGTACGGCCCGCTTCCGAGTCCGGTGAGGCGGGCTTCTCAGAAGCCGGCCAGCGCGGCAGGAGGAGGCGGCCGGATGCCCCAGACCCTCTGCTATATTCGCTGTTTGCCTCGGGTGGGGCGTTCATCTGCGCGCACTCCCGGGCACGCAGGATCCCTGTAATGGAGTCGTCCACCAGATAGACACCTGCCCTTTCCCGACACCTGCGTCGTGAATGGGCCCGATGGGCCCTTTTTCATGTCCGCAGGTTTGACCCGGAAAAGCGGTGCAATTTGGCCCTCGGCGACTGACAACCCGCAGCCTCGAATACCTGACAAACATGCCTCGCACGTTCCCTCTCGAAAAGATTCGCAACATCGGGATCATGGCCCACATCGACGCCGGTAAGACGACGACGACCGAGCGCATCCTCTATTACACCGGCCGGACCTACAAGATGGGGGAGGTTCATGAGGGCGCGGCCGTCATGGACTGGATGGCCCAGGAACAGGAGCGCGGCATCACGATCACCTCCGCCGCCACGACGTGCTTCTGGAAGCGCCACGGCGCGAGCCATGACACCGGCACCGCGACAGGCCCGGAGTACCGCATCAACATCATCGACACCCCGGGGCACGTGGACTTCACCGTCGAGGTGGAGCGCTCGCTGCGGGTC
>DATIEI010000354.1:0-2125 GCA_035455845.1 Solirubrobacteraceae bacterium | reverse complement strand
GACGGGCCGGCGGGACCGCGATGGCGGGTGGCGCCGCGGCGGTGACATCTGCCTTGACGATCCGGCCACCCGGACCGGAGCCGGTCAGCTGCGAGAGCTCGACGCCGGACTCGCGCGCGAGGCGCCGGGCCAGTGGCGATGCCTTGGGTCGTCCGTTGTCAGGGCGCGGCGTCGGTGCCGCCCCCTCTCCGATCCGCGCGATCGGCTGGCCGATCGGGACCGTCTCCCCCTCTCCGACCAGGATCCGCAGCGTCCCCGCGGTCTCGGCGTCGAAGGTCACCGTGGCTTTGTCGGTCTCGACCTCGGCGAGTGGCTCGCCCTCCGCCACCCGTTCGCCGTCCTGCTTGAGCCAGCGGACGATCGTCCCCTGCTCCATGGAGTCCGACAGCCGGGGCATGACGACCTCAGGCATGGGCGGCGCTGATCCCGGCGCGCTCCCGGACCGCCGCGGCGATCGCCTCGGCGTCCGGGATGAACGCGTCCTCGAGGGTCGGGCTGTAGGGGATCGGCAGCTCGCCGGTGGTCAGCAGCCACGCGTCGTCGAGGTCGTGCAGTCCGTGCTCTGCCACGCGGCCGAGCAGCCCTGATGCCCAGCCGCCGGTGGCGGGGCCCTCTTCGACGGCAAGCAGGCGATTCGTGCGCGCGACCGACTCGAGCACGGTCTCGAGATCGAGCGGCCGGAGCGTGCGCAGGTCGATCACCTCGGCCTCGATTCCGTTCTGCTCGGCGAGTCGCTCGGCGGCGCTCAGGGCATCGGGGACGCCCTTGCCGACCGACGCGATCGTGATGTCGGCGCCGCGCCGGGCCACGTTGGCGCGGCCGAGGGGAATGACGGCGTCTGCCGGCTCGGGCGCCGCTCCCTTTACCGAGTAGAGCCGCTTGTGCTCCAGGAAGATCACCGGGTTCTCGTCGCGGATGGCCGCCTTGAGCAGCCCCTTGGCCTCCGCGGGCGAGGACGGAAACACGATCTTCAGCCCGGGCACGCCCTGAAACCAGGTGGCGTGGGTCTGGGAGTGGATCGCGCCGAAGCGCCCGCCGCCGCCCACCGCCGATCGAACCACCAACGGGGCGCTGCGCTGCTCGCCCGACAGGTACCAGTACTTGGCCGACTGGTTGACCAGCGAATCCATCGACAGCCCCATGAAGTCGCCGAACATGATCTCGATGATCGGGCGCAAACCGGTGACCGCGGCACCGAAGGCCGCCCCGGTGATCGCCAGTTCGGAGATCGGGGTGTCGAACACGCGCTCAGGCCCGAAGTGGTCCTGGATGCCGGGGGTGACCGCGAACACGCCGCCCTGCTCTGCCGCGATGTCCTCGCCGAAGAACACCACCGACTCGTCTCGCTCCATCTCCTCGATGATCGCCGCGCGGATCGCGGCGCGGAATTCGAGCTGCTCGGTGCTCATGGCGCGAACTCCGTTGGATCCTCGTTGGCCGGGTCAGGATAGGGCGCGGCCAGGGCCGACTGCACCGCCTGCTCGATCCGGGCGTTGATCGAGTTCTCCATCTCGGCGACCTCGGCGTCCGAGACCCCCAGCTCGGCGAGGCGACGCTTGGCGACGGCCAGCGGGTCGCGGGCCAGCCAGCGCTCGACCTCCTCGGGCGGGCGGTACTTGGCCGGATCGGCCTTGGAGTGGCCGTGGTGGCGATAGGTCTGACACTCGAGCAGCGTCGGACCGTCCCCGCTTCGCGCCCGCCGGACCGCCTCGAGCGCGGCCTCCCGCACCGACCATACATCGTTGCCATCGACGGTCCTGGCCGGGATCCCGTAGGCCGCCGCGCGGGAGGTGATGTCTCCGCCCGCGGTCACCTTGAGCATCGGCGTGAACTCGCCGTAGAAGTTGTTCTCACACACGAATACCGCCGGCAGGGCCAGCACCTTGGCGAAGTTCAGGCATTCGTGGAAGTAGCCCTGGTTGGTCGCCCCGTCGCCGAACATGGCCACCGCCACCCGGCCCTGGCGCTTGGCCGCGAGCGCCGCTCCGGTCGCCGCCGCAATGCTGCCCCCGACGATCCCAAAGCAGCCGACCAGCCCGTGGTCGACGTCGATCACGTTCATCGACCCGGCCCGGCCACCGCACACCCCGGTGGCGCGACCGAGCATCTCGGCCAGCAGCGCGTC
>DATIEI010000353.1:0-3379 GCA_035455845.1 Solirubrobacteraceae bacterium | reverse complement strand
CGTCAGCGCCCCTGCCCGCGCCCCGGATGCGGGCGCGGGCGGGGGCGTTCGCGCGGGTGGTGCGTTCCCCGATGCTGCGGTTCATCGGGCGTCGTCTGCTGGTCGCCATACCGGTGCTGTGGGGAGTGACGTTCCTTACCTTCGTGGTGATCAACCACCTGCCGGGCAACGCGGCACAGGAGCTGCTCGGCATCAACGCGACGCCACAGGAGATCCATCAGCTGTCGGTCAAGCTGGGCCTCGACAAGCCGCTGTTGACCCGCTACTGGGACTGGCTCCACAGCCTGCTCACCGGGAGCCTCGGTCACTCCCTGGCCAACGGCCAGAGCGTGACCTCGATTCTCGGCACCGACCTGCCGGTCACGTTCGAGCTCGTCGCGTTCTCGTTGCTGCTCGCGCTCGTGTTCGCGCTCCCGATCGGGCTGCTCGCGGCGTGGCGCCCGGGCGGGATCTTCGACCGCACGAGCCTGCTGTTGAGCATGGCCGGCCTGTCGATCGCCAACTACATCCTGGCCTTGATCCTCGTGTACTTCTTCGCGGTCAAGCTCAACTGGCTGCCGGCGCTCGGTTGGGTGCCGCCCGGCAAGAGCGTGGGACAGAACATCAAGTACCTGATCCTGCCCGCGGTATCGATCGCGCTGGGATTGCTCTGCTTCTATGCCCGTCAGCTGCGCGCTGACCTCGTCCAGCAAATTCACGGCGAGGACTACGTCACGACCGCGCGAGCCAAGGGCGCGGGCACATGGCGCGTGCTCACCCGACACACGCTGCGCAACTCGGTGTTCGGGCTGATCACCGCGGTGGCGCTCAACCTGGGCACGTTGCTCGGCGTGACCGTGATCATCGAGCAGATCTTCGGGCTGCCGGGCATCGGTCACGAGCTGCTGTCGGCAATCAACTCCCGTGACCTGCCGGTCATCGAGGGCGCGGTGTTCGTGTTCGGCCTGATCGTGGTCATCGCCAACCTGATTGCCGATCTCCTGTACGCGTGGCTTGACCCGAGGGTGAGGTATGGCAGCGCCAACTGAGACCACCGCGGCGGTTCCGGGCGCGCTCGAGCCCACGGTCGCTGCGCCGTCCCCGGCGACTACAGGACGGTTCGGGCGGCTGCGGACGATCGGCGGGATCTGGGTGCCCGCCTTCCTGGTCGGGGTAGTCCTGTTCCTGTGCTTCTTGTGGCCGCTGATCGGGTCGGTGCCCTCGCCGACCGGCGGCACGATCCTGGACTCGAACCTGCCGTCGTTCTCGTCCGGACACCCGTTCGGGACCGACGCCACCGGCAACGACGAGTGGTCGCGGCTGCTCTACGGCGGCCGCGCGTCACTCGAGGTGGGGCTGGCCGTCACCGCCATCGGGCTGCTCATCGGCGGCACCCTCGGCGCGTTCGCCGGCTACGTTGGCGGCTGGCGCGACAACCTGATCATGCGCGTCCTCGACGTGCTGATCGCGTTTCCCGCGCTGGTGCTCGCGGTGGCGATCGCCGAGCGGCTCGGCCCCGGCGAGGTCCACACGATCTGGGCGCTGTGCTTCTTCAGCATCCCCGCGCTGGCACGTATCGCGCGGGCGGCCACGCTGCGCGTGCGCGAGCAGAACTTCATCGTCGCGGCCGGGCTGTCCGGGAGCGGGAACCTTCGCACGCTGGCGCGCCACGTGATGCCGAACATCCTGCCCGAGCTCATCACGTTCGGGCTGCTGGGCATCGGCATCATCATCGTGCTGGAAGGGGCGCTCAGCTTCCTCGGACTGGGGATCCCGCCGCCCGCGCCGAGCTGGGGCAACATGATCGCCTCCGGCCAGGGGATCCTCTCGGCCCAGCCCAAGTTCGTGCTGCTCCCGAGCGCGGCGCTGTTCATCACCGTGATGTGCTTCAACCTGCTCGGAGAGAGCCTGCGCGCGCGGTGGAGCGCGCCGTGAGCGCCAACGGGTTCGTCTCGCCGTCGACCGGGGAGCTGCCGGCGGGCGGCGCACTGGGCGGCGTGGCCACCGACGCTCCACTGCTCGAGGTGACTGACCTCAGGGTGGACTTCAAGCACGGCGGACGGGTGACCCGCGCGGTCGACCGTCTCAGCTACACCGTGCCGCGGGCCCGGACGGTGGCTCTGATCGGCGAATCGGGATCCGGCAAGACGGTCAGCTCGCGCGCGATCATCGGACTGCTGCCGAGCAACGCCCGGATCACCGGCTCGGTCAGGTTCGAGGGCAAGGAGCTTCTCGGCCTGTCCGAGCGACGGATGCGGGCCGTTCGGGGCAGCCAGATCGCGATGGTGTTCCAGGATCCGGCCCGGTCGCTCAATCCGACCGTGCGCATCGGGCCGCAGATCACCGAGGCGATCCACCTGCACGCCGATGTGTCGAAGGCGGTCGCGCACGATCGCGCCGTGGAGCTGATGGAGCTCGTGCGGCTTCCGGCCGCCCACGAACGCTTCCGCCAGTATCCGCACCAGCTTTCGGGCGGGATGCGCCAGCGGGTCATGATCGCGATCGCGCTGGCCGCCCAGCCCAAGCTGTTGATCGCCGACGAGGCGACCACCGCGCTCGACGTCACCACCCAGGCGCAGATCATGGAGCTGCTGCGCGACCTGCAGCAGCGGCTCGGCATGGCGCTGATCATGATCAGCCACGACCTCGGGCTGGCGGCCAGCTTCGCCGACGACGTGCTGGTCATGTACGCCGGCCGCGGGGTGGAGCACGCATCAACTCGCAAGCTGTTCGAGCACGTCCGGATGCCCTACACGCGCGCGCTGCTGGACGCGATCCCGCTGCTCGAGAACCCGCCGCACACGCGTCTGGCCGCGGTTCCCGGCCAGCCCCCGGACCTCGCCGAGGAGCAGGTCGGCTGCCCGTTCGCCCCCCGGTGCCCCAGGGTGACCGAGAAGTGCCGCGAGCACGCACCGCCGTTCGAGGAGCAGGAGCCCGCCCATCTGTGGGCGTGCTGGCATCCGATCGGACTGGACCGGGAGTCGTGAGCGAAGCGCCGCTGCTCGAGGTCTCGAACCTCGTCCAGGAGTTCACCCTGCGCGACTGGGGCGGAGGCAAGGCCGGCACTGTCCACGCGGTCTCGGACGTCTCGTTCACGCTGGCTTCCGGTGAGACGCTCGGCCTGGTGGGCGAGACGGGATCCGGGAAGTCGACCCTGGCCCGGGCGATCCTCCAGGCACCGCCGCCGAGGTCCGGCTCGGTCCGTCTTGGCGGGGTCGAGCTGGTTGGGCTCAAGCGCGGGAGATTGCAGGAGGTGCGCCGCAACGTCCAGATGATCTTCCAGGATCCGTTCGGCTCGCTGGATCCGAAGTGGCGCGTGCGCCAGCTGGTCGAGGAGCCGCTGGTCGCGTTCGGGGTCGGAAGCCGAGAGGAACGGCGCCGGCGTGTGGATGAGCTGCTC
>DATIEI010000352.1:0-14641 GCA_035455845.1 Solirubrobacteraceae bacterium | reverse complement strand
TGAGCTTTCAGTCGCTTTAACACGCGGTCAACGGTGTGAGAAACGCCACCTGATACACACCCACCGGCCTTGCAAAACCACCATGGGTGGATCACACTGTGTGACGGGGGGTGCATTTCCCGGGGGGGAATGAAGTAATGGGGCGCGAATCAGAAGTGGAGATGACTCCCGGCAACGTCCGGGTGTTCATCAACTACCGCCACGATGACACCGAGGGCGAGGCGCTGCTCGTGTACGAACGGCTCGCCAAGCGATTCGGGGCGGACAACGTGTTTCTCGACGACAAGAGCCTCAAGCCGGGAATGAAGTGGCTCGAGGAGATCAAGGAGCATGCCGCGTCAGGCGTGTTCCTGTCGCTGATCGGCAAGCGCTGGCTGCCGACGTCCTGCTCGACGCGCAGTTCAGCCCCGATGGCAAACGGATCGTCACCGCAGGTGACCTGACCGTGCAGATCTGGGATGCCGCCACCGGTAAGTCACGCTTGTCCTTGTCCTCGCCGTGGTCAGCAACGCGAACTTCAGCCCCGATCAGCGCTTCGTCGTGAGCTGCTCAGGCACCGCCCAGATCTGGAGCGTGAGGACCGGCCTGCTCGTGACCAGCTTCCAGTACGGGAACACCCTGTCGGACTGCGAGTTCAACGCCAGCAGCACCCAGATCGCCGCCGATGGTTTCGGCGGGGTGACGAGGACCTTCTCAACCGAACTCGCGGGCAGCATCCCGCAGCTCGAACGGCTGGCTTCTCAGCGGGTGACCCGTGACCTGACCGCGGCCGAGAAGAAGCGCTACGGCATCTCCTAGTCGGCGGCCAACACGTGAGCCAGCACATCCTCGAGCCGATCCTCGCCGCCGTTCACATACAGGATGCGATGGTTCGCCCGCGGGTCGTGAAGCACAGCGGCCACGACCTCGGCCACGTCATCGCGCGGCACGTCGCCGCGGAACGGCGTGGTGTCGACCCGGACGCACCCGGTGCCCGGCTCGTCGGTGAGCCGGCCCGGCCTGACGATCGTCCAATTGCGATCGCTCGCCTCGACCGCGGCGTCGGCGCCCGCCTTGGCGCGCAGGTACACGCTGAACACGTCGTCGTCGCTCTCGGGCGGCGGATTCTCCGCTCCGACCGAGCTCACGATCACGTAGGGCGTCGCGCCCTCAGCGGTCGCGTCGAGCAGCTTGATCGCTCCGTCCCGATCCATGGTGAGCTTGCGCTCGGCGCCGCTCCCCGGTCCGGCGCCGGCGGCGAACACCACCGCGTCGGCGCGCCTGACCGCGGCGGCCACCTCCTCGACGCTCGCCTGCTCGAGGTCGCACACGACGGGCTCGGCGCCGGTCGCCTGCACCTCCGCGGCGTGGTCGGGGTTGCGGATGAGCCCGATCACGCTGTCGCCACGAGCGGCGAGCCGGGCGGCAAGCCGCATCGCGATCTTCCCGTGGGCACCTGCGATAGCAACCACCATCGGCAACCTCCGCTCAGAGACGGTCGAGCAGCGCCAGCTGGCGCCGCGCGTAGTCGGCGTGGGTGTCGGATCCCGAGCGGCTCAGCCGCTCGAGCGCGCTTTCGAGCAGATCCATGCGCGGTTCGTACCCATCCGCCCGCAGTGAACGCACATAGGCCACGACGGGCTTGGTCCGCCGGCGCTTGTTGCACGGACGACAGGCCACGGCCAGGTTCTCGGCGAGCGTGCGGCCGCGGCGCGATCGCGGCAGGAGGTGCTCGGCGGTGAGATCGGCCGTCCACGGCTCCCGGCCGCACCATACGCAGGTCGCGCCATCCCGGCCGATGAGATGCTCGCGGGTCATACGCCTTTCAACGGTACCGAGCTGAGAAGGAAGGGGTTCGTGGACAGCAGATACGACGCGGTGGTCGTGGGCTCCGGTTTCGGTGGCGGGGTGGCCGCCTGCCGGATGGCGGAGCAGGGCATGCGCGTGTGCGTGCTCGAGCGGGGCCGGCGATTCGGCCCAGGCGACTTCCCCGACCGCCCAGAACAGGTGCCGCTCGCGCTCTGGCATCCGATCCTCAACCCCGGCGGGATGCTCGACCTGCGGCTGATGCGCGACCTGTCGGTGATCACTGCCGCCGGTGTGGGCGGCGGGTCGCTCGTGTACGCGAACGTCCAACTGCCGGCGCCGGCCGACGTGTTCGAGGAGCCCCCGTGGCCGGCCGCGATCACTCGCACCGAGCTCGATCCCTACTACGACCGAACCGAGGAGGCGCTCGATCCCCGCAAGACGCCGACCGAGCCTGCGCTGGACAAGATCCGCGCGTTCGACACGATGGCCGGACACGCCGGGCGAACGCCCGAGCGGCTCCCTCTGGCCGTGCACTTCGGAGAGCCTCGGCGCCATCCGTTCAGCGGCGTCTTTCAGCAGGGCTGCCAGAACCTCGGACGCTGCGATGCGGGCTGCCCGATACTGGCCAAGAACACCGTCGACATCACCTACCTGGCGCGCGCCGAGGCGCATCGGGCCGAGGTGTATCCGCTGCACGAGGTGCTGCGGATCGAGCCTTCTGGAGGGACGAGAGGTGGCTGGCGAGTCGGCTTTCGCGACCTCCAGTACCGGATCACCGGCTCGGTGGAGGCGCCGCTGCTCGTCCTGGCCGCCGGCACGCTCGGGACGAGCCGGCTGCTGTTGAAGAACCGAGGCCGGCTGCGCCGTCTGTCGCCCGCGCTCGGTAGCCGTTTCTCCGGCAACGGCGATGCCTTGGCGCTGGCGCTCGATCCCAAGGCGCAAGGGGTCACCGGTGCGCGCACCTGGGATGGACCGAGCATGACCAGCCGGATCGACTACACCGCCGAGCGCGGATTCATGGTCGCCGATGGCGGACTGCCGGAGAACTTCGGCGGGCTGCTGGCCGCGGTGCGCGAAGTCAACGCGCTCACCGGCTGGGGTCGCGTCGTGCTCCGCGTCAAGAACGCGGCGACCAGGATCGGGCTGACCGACCGACACGTGACCCACCGCAACGTCAAGCTGCGAGATCCGGAGCCGATCGGAGATTCGCTCGTGTTCCTGATGCTCGGCCGCGACGCAGCGGACGGCCAGATGCGGCTCACCCCGCTGTTTCGCTGCTTCGACATCGGCTGGAACACCGACGACAGTGCCGGGCTGTTCGCCCGGATGCGCCAGACCGCCGGTGAGCTGGCCACGGCCGCCGGAGCCCAGTCGTTCTTTCCGCTGGGCTCGGGGCCGCTCGGCACGTTCATCACCGTCCATCCGCTGGGGGGATGCCCGATGTCCGACGATCCCGCCCGCGGAGTCACCGACGACCGCGGACGCGTGCACGGCTACGACGGGCTGTACGTGCTCGACGGGTCGATCGTCCCGACCGCGCTGGGAGTCAACCCGTCGAAGACGATCGCCGCGCTGGCCGAGCGGGGCGTCGAACACCTGCTCGCTGATCGGGGGTCGTAATGAGTGTCGCTGTGCACTTCGAGGTCCGCCAGACCTGGAAGAACCACCTGGGCAACCAGCGGATCGACCCGCTGCGGATCTACGCCCCGAGGAGCATCGAGGAGGTGAGCCAGATCGTCCGCCAGGCCGAGGCACAGGGGGTGACCGTGCGCGCGGTCGGGTCGGGGCATTCGTGGTCGGACGTGGCGCTCACGCGGGGATATCTGCTGAAGACCGACGGGCTCGCAAAGCCGGTCGCCACCGAGCCGGAGTTTCTGCGCCCCGAGTGGGCGGATCGCAGGGTGGTGAGGGCCGAGGCCGGCATCCGGATCAAGGAGCTGAACGCGCACCTCGACGCGAATGGGCTGGCGCTGTCCAACATGGGCGGCTACGACCATCAGACGATCGCGGGCGTCATCTCGACCTCGACGCACGGCTCGGGGATCACCTTCGGCCCCCTCAACGACTTCATCCGCTCACTGGACATCGTCGTTGCCGGCGGGGAGGTGTTGCGGATCGAGCCCGCGGACGGACCCACCGACCCCGAGCGCTTCGCCGCCCATTTCGGCGAGGAGCGAAGACTCGTGCAGGACGATCACATGTTCAACGCGGTGGCCGTGAGCATGGGATGCATGGGGGTCATCTGCACGGTCATGATCGAGGTCGAGCCGAAGTACTACCTGCGCGAGGTGCGTGAATTTCACACCTGGGAGAAGGTCCGCGCCGATCTCCTCGACGGAGAGGCGCTGCGGAAGAACCGTCACTACGAAGTGCTGTTCAGCCCGTACGAGCGCAAGCATCGCTATCCGTGTCTGGTCACCACGCGTAATTACACCCGCGATCCGTCGCGTAAGCCACTCGACAAGCGGATGCGTAACTGGGCGGTCGAATTCGCCTCGGCGTTTCCGCTGACGCCCTCCTTCCTGAACCTGATGGTCGACCTGAAGCCGAGCCTGTCGCCGTGGATGATGGAGAACGCGATCCGGGCGCTGATCAAGAAGGAGTACGACGAGGTTTCCTACAAGGTGCTGAACATCGGCGCCGCCAACCTTCTCCCCGCTTATTCCGGCGAGGTGGGCGTGCCGATGGACGGCCGCCACATCGAGGCGGCCGACGCGCTCATCCGGGTGGCGGCGGAATATCGCCGCCTGGGCGACGTGTACCAGAGCTCGCCGATCTCGTTCCGCTTCGTGAAGGCGTCGAATGCGTACATGTCGATGATGCAGGGGCGCGACACGATGATGATCGAGTTGATCGAGCTGAGCCGCTGCGACGGCGGCTACGAGCTGATCGCCGCCTACGAGAAGGAGCTGAGCAAGCTGGGGGGCCGGCCGCATTGGGGGCAGGTCAACTCGCTCGCCGCCGGTATGGGGTTACTCGAGACGATGTATCCGCGGTATCCGGACTGGCTCGAGGTTGTGAACCATCTGAACTCGAGCGGCGTGTTCGATAGTCCGTTCACCGAGCGAGTCGGGATCTCCGCGCAACCTTTCACCCCATGATCACCGCCGGCCCCTTCGCGCGACCCTCCACCGCATGAGCACCGCCGTCCCCTTCGCGCGACCCTCCACCCCATGAGCACCGCCGTCCCCTTCGCGCGACCCTCCACCCCATGAGCACCGCCGGCCCCATCGCGCGACCCTCCACCCCATGAGCACCGCCGGCCCCGATCGCCGGTTGGACTGGCTCGAAGTGGTCGAGTTGTTGCTCGTCCTGCTCGCTGCCGTGGCCTACATCTACGTCATCGGCTGGGTGATCAGCTGGGCGCGGCTGGGCGCGGCGCGTGTCCCGGTCGACGCGTCGCTCCCGATGCTCGACCACCAGGTGGTGTTCCTGGCCGGACTGCGGCTCGTGGTGGCGATGGCGATCGTGTTCGGCGTCATGTGCGCGGCCGCGTACGGCGTCCACGGGTTCACCTGGGACCGGCGCGGCCCGGAGTGGCACAGTGTGATCAAGCACGGCCGCCCCGAGGCCAAGGCGCTCCATCGAGACCGGCCGGCCGTCCACATGAACGCGCCGGTCGGCGATCGGTTCGTCCGCGTGATCGCCGGGTTTGACGTTGGCGTGATCGCCGCCACGTTCGCGCTGGCCCTCGCGCGCGTGGTGAGGACGCCCATCGACCAGGCCTTCCCGCCCGGACCGTGGTGGGATCTGCTGCTGCCCTGGGCGATCCTGACCGCGCTGTTCGCGTTCGGGCTGGCCCGGCTGGGCCCGTTGTGGGGCAATCGCGTTTTCCACATCGCGCTGTGGGTGGTCGTGGTCGTGGTCGCGCTGGTGTCCTCGGCGCCAGTCGGGCTGCTCCTCCTCACCTGGGCCGCGGTCGCCTCGCTGGGCCGGACCTACGGCAAGGTGCGCAGCCGCCAGGGCCGGGGCGCTCTGGCCAGCGGACACCCGCGACGCCTGTCGTTCGTGTTCTCCCCACTGCCGTGGATCCTGCTCACCGTGTACGGACTGGTGGGAGTGGCCTACTACGGGCTCCCGCCGGTCACCTTCTCGCAGGCCTCGGTGACCACGTCTGCCGGAGCCCAGGTCGTCGGTGGCTATCTCGCGCACAACTCGAGCGGCGCCTACCTCGTCACCTGCACCCCGCTGGCCGACGCCACGTCGACCAACGAGCGTGTGGCGCTGATCCGCTCGGCCAACATCCGGTCGATGACCACCTCGACCACGCCGTTCGTGGTCGACTCGGGACTTCGGCCTTCGTTGCCCACGGTGATCCTGCACTCGCTCGGGATCGAGGGCAGCACACCGGCCTGGATCCGCCCCGAGGTGCGCGCGATCCGTCCGACCTGCGCCGGCAATCCGCTCCCGGCGTCGAGCGTCGGCTATCTGGCGCCCTCACTTGGCGACGGCGTGATCGCGGGTCCGGCGCCGACCGGCGGCCGGGCCGCCGACGGCGAGGCGCCGATCGAGCAGACCAGTCCCGGCATCGCGGCGCTGGCCCGCCGCTACCAGCCGACCGTCCTCGTGACCGCGGCCGATCCGTTCTGGCCGGTGTCGGTTGGGGCTGTGCTGGCCGATCGCGGACCCGCCGGCCAGGTCACCTGCCTGCAGGGGTTCGGCGCCACGTGTCCCGCGAAGCCGCCGCGAGCCGCCCCAACACCTGATGATCTCCACGCCGCCGGGAGCGGCCCGGACGACTTCGTCGAGTATCCGGTCTCGCCCGCCCTGACCAGCACCCCGGGCCCGCAGCTCGCCGCGTTCCTGCGCGGCCAGCAGGCACGTCCGGGGGCTCTCCCCACGCTCCGCCAGCGGCTCGCCGATCCGGGGCTGCTCGATCCATGGCGGACCGCCCAGGTGTACTTCTACTACGCCCGTAACACGAGTCCCGCGACCTGGCCGGCTCCCGACGCGGCGATCACCGGCAAGCTGATCGCGCTCCAGTACTGGTTCTTCTACGCCTACAACTACTACCCCACGGTGTTCGACGCCGGGCTCCTGCCCCAGGCGCCGGTGTCCGGCGACCTGATCAATACCGATCTGCATCAGGGCGACTGGGAGCACGTCACCGTGCTCCTCGACGCCACGACCAAGCAACCCCTCTGGCTGTACACCGCGCGTCACTCGAGCGAAGGTCAGTACTACGCGTGGAACAGCCCGCTGCTCACGTTCGACGACGGACACCCGGTCGTCCAGGCCGGCTTCGGTGGGCATCCCACCTACGACGCCCACTGCCGCCAGGGTCTGCGCTTTGCCTCGGTGCTGCCTGCGGCGATCCGAGGGCGCGTGGCCGACTGGGTCGTGTGCGGATCGGGCCGCTTTGCCTTCCGCTGGCAGACCACGCCGCTCGTCGACGTCGCCAAGACGCCGTGGGCGTGCTGGCAGGGTCACTTCGGCGTCGCGACCAAGTCTGAGATCGGCGCGGCCAAGCTCAAGGAGAGCTCGCTCCAGCGCACCGTCGACCAGCAGTACAAGGTCGCCGGCCCCCGCTCGCCGCTCTGGCAGGCCGAGAACGGACGCCTGGCGGCCGACCAGACCGCGAAGGCCGGCAAGCCTCCACCAGTGGATAACGGCGTCTGCGCGGGGGGCGCGGATCCCGCCGCGCCGGAAGACGCGGCGATCAAGCGCGGGCTGTGAGCGAGCCGGGATACGACTCACGTCATGCACGAGCTTCCTGAGCACGTTCGCCGCAACCGCGCGGCATGGGACGCTGCCGCGCCTGACTATGAGGGCCCGGGTCGGCACGGGTGGCAGACGGAGCCGTCGTGGGGAGTCTGGTCGGTTCCGGATACCGAGCTGCACGTGTTGCCGGAAGACCTGGCCGGTCTCGATGCGATCGAGCTGGGATGTGGGACCGCCAGGACTGGAGTTCCCGCTCTGGCACGGTAACGCGGAGGAGGTTCCCGCCCCCGACGCGAGCTTTGACCTGGCGATCTCCGAATACGGCGCGAGCATCTGGTGTGACCCCTATCGATGGATTCCCGAGGCATCTCGGCTGCTCCGCCCCGGCGGTGAGCTCATCTTCCTGGTCAATGGCTCGACGACGAACTTTCCGCTCGTAACGCTCGAGTGGGCCAGGCAGTGGCCCTGCGAGGAGATCTGGATGGCGCGTAAGCAGAGCTGACGCACGCCCCCGTCCGTCAACATCCCGGGTGTGGATGGCAAGGCACTCAGACGGCTATGCCTCGGCTTCGCGGGCTCGGAGGAGACGTTCCCCTTCGGCCCTGAGAACTCGGTGTTCAAGGTCGGCGGCAAGATATTCGCCCTGTCACGGCTGGACGGCGACCCGCTCCGCGTCAGCCTCAAGTGCGAGCCCCCCCTCGCGGAGGAGCTGCGCGCCGCCCATCCAGCGATCACGCCCGGATACCACCTGAACAAGCGCCACTGGAACACGATCGTCATCGACGGCTCCCTCCCCGAGCAGATGATCGCCGACATGATCGAGGACTCCTACGACCTGGTGGTCAGCCGGCTCTCCCGCGCCCGGCGCCGAGCCCTTGGCGTCCCCGACGGCGTTATTGGGTAGGCGAGAGCCATGGCCGAAGCCGCCTGGACATCTCGACGCAGCGTGGCCCGGACGCAGCGGACATCCGGTGCCAGCCGCCGGACCGTCCTGATCGCCGCGGGGGCCAACGCCGTGGTGATGGTCACCAAGCTGGCCGGCGGGCTGCTCAGCGGGTCCTCGGCGATGCTGGCCGAGGCCGCCCACTCGTTCGCCGACACCACCAATCAGCTCTTCCTGCTGGTCTCGATCGAGCTCGGCTCGCGCGAGCCCACGCCCGAGCAGCCGTTCGGGTACGGCCGCATGCGCTTCCTGTGGACGTTCATGGCGGCCATCGCGACGTTCCTCGCCGGGGCGGTGTTCGCGATCGGCTACGGCGTCTATGAGCTGTTCCACGTCGAAAAATCGACCGGGTATCTGATCGCCTACGTGACGCTGGCCATCGCGTTCGTGGCGGAGGGCACGTCGTGGATCCGGGCCAACCGCCAGACGCGCCACGAGGCGGCCGAAGCGAATCTGCCGCTGCTCCGCTACGTGCGCGAGACGCGTGACCCCAACGTGAAGATGGTCCTTTTCGAGGACACCGCGGCGCTGGCCGGTCTGTTCATCGCATTGTGCGGCCTGGTGGCCGACCAGATCACGGGTGCGACCGTGTTCGACCCCGCCGCCTCGATCGCCGTCGGCGTGCTGCTGATCGCCGTGGCCGGCTGGATGGCGCACGACACGTCGGAGCTGCTGATCGGCGCGGCGGCGCGGCCGGCGGAACGCGACGTGCTCAAGCGAACCCTCGACGATTGCCCCGAGATCGACCACGTAGTGGAACTGCTCACGATGGTGCTCGGGCCGAACTCACTGCTCGTGGCGGCCCGCGTCGACTTCGCGGCCGGACTCGAGGACGAGCAGGTCGAGCGCGCCTCGGAGGAGATCGACCGGCGGATGCGCGACGCGGTCCCGGACGTCACCGAGGTGTTCCTCGACGCGACCACGGCGCCCCATGATCGAGAGGGTTGACCCCGGAGCGCGGCGCGCCTTAGGCTGGTAGCCCACTGGTTTACAAATAAGGGGGCCGTCCAATGGCTGACGCGTTCGAAAGCGCGGGCTTGACGCCGCGCAAGATTCACCGCTACGGCTGGAAGCCATCTCTCCCTGATCTACGCGACCATGTCGCGGACGCCTCGGAGTTGCCCATCCTCGACGAGGTCGACCCGCGCACCGAACTCCCCGACGTGTTCGATCAGGGCCACCTCGGCAGTTGCACAGCCAACGCGGTGGCCGCCGCGGTCGAATACGACGCAAAGCTGAACGGCTCCGATCCCGGCTTCCTGTCGCGGTTGTGGATCTACTACTACGAGCGAAAGCTCGAGGGGGCACCGGCCGACCAGGACACCGGCGCGTTCGGCCGTGACGGCTTGAAGGTGTGCAACAAGATGGGCGTTCCGCTCGAGAAGGACTGGCCTTACGACATCACCAAGTTCTCCGAGCAGCCGCCGGGGAGCCTCGATTCCGAGGCGGCGCAGCACAAGATCAGCAACTACCGCGTCGTGCCGCGCAACCTCGACTCGATGAAGGCCGTGCTGTCGAACAAGCAGACGATCGCCTTCGGCTTCTCCGTCTACCAGTCGTTCGAGTCCGACGAGGTGGCGAAGACCGGCATTGTCCCCATGCCCAGCCGCGGCGAGAAGGCGCTGGGCGGGCACGAGGTCCTGCTCGTCGGCTACCTCAAGGACGAGCCGAACTACGGCCTGGTTCGCAACTCGTGGGGAGCGGACTGGGCGCTCAAGGGCTACTTCTTGATGCCCTGGTCGTACCTGCTCGATGCCCACTTGTCGAGCGACTTCCGCACGATCCGGAGGGCCGCCGGCAAGTAGACCCGGGGCGACACGGATAACTCGTCACGCGACCGTGCCCCGCGCCAGCGTGACGAGCTAACCGCCTCCCACGCGAGTAACACGTCACGCGGGCGACGAATGGGCTCGCGTGACGGGTTACACGCGAGGTGCGTCGGCCAGCGCCTGCGCTAGCCGCTCCCCCGGCAGCGCATGAGCGACGATCCCGTCGCGTCCCTCAACCGTCACCGCGCCGAGCACCGCGTTGACGATCGCCTCCTCGGTGGCCTCGACGACCGCGTCGAACAGCGGCGTGATGTAGACGTCGGACAGCATCGTGAGCGGGAAGGTTTGCGGTGCGCGCTCGTCGATGCCGCCGGCGGTGATGCCCCGGTTGCCGGTGGCGAAGCAGAGGAACAGATCGCCGCTCGTGTGCTCGCCGACGCCGCCGACGCGAGCCACGCCGAGCCCAGCCCGCTGTGCCAGGCGGGCGCACTGATGGGGTAGCAGCGGCGCGTCGGTGGCCACGATCACGATGATCGAGCCGGCACCCGGCGGCGGCGGCGACTGCACCGGGCCGGGGAGGGGGATGTCGGCGAGCGCCCGCGCCACCGGCACGCCGTCCACCGCGAAGCGTTCCCGCCGGCCGTGGTTGGCCTGCACGAGCACCCCGACCGTGTAGCTGCCGTCCGATTCGGACGCCACCACGCGCGACGCGGTGCCGATTCCGCCCTTGAAGCCGTGGCAGATCATTCCCGTGCCGCTCCCCACCGCACCTTCCTCGACGGGTCCGTCGTGGGCGGCGAGAAACGCGTCGTGCACGTGCTCTGGCCGCACGTGAAAGCCGTTCAGGTCGTTCAACAGACCGTCCCAGGTCTCGGCCACGACCGGCAGCGACCATTCCGAACCCTGCCCAGGGCGGGTGGCGAGGATCTCGGCCAGCAGCGCGTCGCGCACCACGCCGACACTGTGGGTGTTGGTGAGAGCCACCGGCGTGGTCAGCATTCCGGACTCGCGCACCCACTCGAGGCCGGTCATCTCGCCGTTGCCGTTCAGGCGATGCGCCCCGGCGAACATCGGCTGCTCCCACACACGGCCCGGAGGGATGACCACCGTCACCCCGGTCCGCACCGGTCCGCGCCCCACCACGAGCGGGCCCGAGCCCTCGATCAGCGTGCGATGCCCGACTCGGACGCCGGCCACGTCGGTGATCGCGTTCAGCGGTCCCGGCGTGCCGCTGCCGATCGTGATCCCGTGCTCGCGCGCGCGCATCGTGCCGAACGATCCGATCAGGCGATCGAGCCGCTGGCCAGGGCCCGCTCGATCGACTCCTGGGCCTTCAGCGTCTGCGGCCCCGGTGCCTCGGGCAGGATCACCTCGCCGATAGCGGCGATCGGCTGGCCGAGCCGTGCGGTCGAGACCAGGAATGCCTCCTCGGCCCCCAGCACGTGCTGCAACCCGAAACTGCCCTCCTCGACCGGCAGGCTCTCGAGGATCACCCGCCGCGTGATCGAGTCGAGGACCCCGGTCTCGAGTGCCGGTGTCTGCAGGCGCCGGTCGCGCACCCAGAAGATCGAGCAAGTGGGTCCCTCGAGCACGACTCCGTCCGAGCGAACCAACAGCGCCTCGTCGTAGCCGGCGGCCACCGCGCGTCGCGAGGCCAGCATGTTGGCCCCGTAGGAGAGCGACTTGACTCCGTTGAGCAGCACCGAGGGGTTGTAGGTGACCGGCAGGAGGCGAACCGGCTTGGTCAGCTCGGCCACGTCGCCGCGGGGCTCCAACCGGCAGATCCGGTGCCCCCCGCGCGTGAGCACGACCCGGATCACCGTGTAGCCGTCGCCGGCCCCGGTCAGCAGCAGGTCGATGTCGGACTCGATCTGCTCGCGCGGGCAGGGCAGGTCCAGAGCCGCACACGAGCGCTCGAGGCGGTCGAGATGGGCGGCCCGGGCGAACGGGCGGCCGTCGAGGACCGGAAAGGCATCGAACGCGCCATCGCCCCGGATCAGCCCGTCGTCGCCTGCGGGGATCATCGCCTCGCCGGCGCGCATCAGATTCCCGTCGAGGACCACCGGCCAGTCGGCCGGCTGCAGCGCGGTCGTTTGGGTGAGTGGATCGACGGCGCTCATCAGTCGGCGAATATCGAAAGTGGCAGGGTGGATCCGACGTTCCACATCCCGGCATCGACGACCTCGAGGATCTTGAGGTCGCCGGCCAGGCTGCACAGCATGTAGGCGTCCTGTCGCGTGAGTCCGTGCTCGGCGACGATCCACTCGATCATCGCGAGCACCGATTTGCGCGTGCACTCCATCAGGTCCGGTGCGAGCCCATCGCACCGTGATGGCCCCGGGCATCAGCCTTTGGTGTGAGCGCTCCAGCGGTGCGGAAATACGGTGCCGGGATGGTCCGCTCCTCAACGCTAAAGCGCAGCGTTGCGCGCATGTTGCACTCCATCGCCGCCACGCACACTTCACCGTCGCCCTGCATGGCGTGCGGGTCCCCGCAGGAGAACAGTCCCCCTTCGCACCACACCGGCAGCCATAACGTCGAGCCGGCGGTGAGGTGCCGGGTATCGATGTTGCCGCCGCCCTTGTGGGGCGGGAAGGCAGACGCGGTTGCCGGCTCGTCGGTGTGATTGCCCATCGTCCCCAGGAACGGCGCGAACGGGATCCTGATGCCCGGAGCGAAGTCGACGTGCGTCCCGCTGCGCAGGTCGAAGGTGCGCAGGTAAGGCTCGGGAAAGCATTCGGGCAGGGTGCCCACCTCGGGCAGTTGCACGCACCACCCCCACTCGCCCGGCGTCAGATCGACGATCTCGATCCGCAGCGTGCCACCGGGCCGCGCACCTTCCACATACAGCGGGCCCAGCAGGTTGTAGAGGGTGTCGAAGTCGAAGTTCGCCTGCTCGAACGTGTCACCCTCGTGCACCTGACCATGTCCGGCCATCAGGATGTCGTAGTGCACGATGTCTCCCGACCCGACGCGCAGGGTGGGTTCGAGTGTGTTGTCCCAGTTGTGGTGGATTCGCGCCGCGTCTATCTGATGCTCCACGCCGGTTTCCTCTCTGGCTCGATCTCTCTCCACTCCCGGCTGGCCACCGGCCACACATCCACCACCACATCCTGGTCGACCACCAGCATCTGTGAGTGCAAGTTGGCCGCCGCGCAGGCGTGATTCGGAACCACGCGGAGACGCGCGCCGACCGGAATCATGCACGGCTCGTCGCTGTGCACGATCGCCTGCTCCTCGTAAAGGCGAGCGACCCGGAGGCCAGGGTGCCCCTCGATCCGCCCGAAGCCCGGAGTGAGCGTGCTCAGCCGCTCGGCGGCCAGCGCCTTGGAGCCCGAGTCGAGGATCAGGCGGTCGGGCGCCGGCCGCGAGGTGACCGTGGCCAGCACCGACAGCGCGCAACGCTCGAGCGCTACGACGCCAAGCGCGACCTGCGTCGCGTCGTAGAACACGTAGTTGCCCGGGCGCAGCTCGGTTATGCCCTCGGCCGAGCGCATGGCATGCGCGGTTGGCGTGCTGCCGACGCTGCGTACCGCGGCCTCGATGCCCCGGTCGGCCAGCGCGCTGACGGTCTCTCTGATCGCCTCGTGCTCGTCGCGCGCGGCGGCCGCTATCTCGTCCGGGCTGGTCGCGGCGTAGGCATGTCCGCCGAACGTCAGTAGCCCGTCGAACGAGGCGCGGGCCGCGACCTCGACGGCGTGCGCGATCGCATCTGCGCTGGCGGCGCCGGGAGGCGTTCCGAACCGGCCGACGCCGCAGTCGACCTCCCACAGGTACCCGATCTCAGCTTCGTGGCGCGCGCAAGCGCGATCGAGCGCGGCGACTACCTCCACGCTGTCGACCGCGACGCGGATTCGGGCCCGCCTGGCCAGCGCGACCAGGCGTTCGAGCCGCCAGTCCCCGACCGGCGGGGCGGTCAACACGAGATCGTCCACGCCTTCGTCCGCGAAGCCCTCGGCTTCGGTCAGCGTCGCGACGGTCAAACCGGTGGCGCCATGCTCGCGCTGGAGCGCGGCGATGGCCGGCGACTTGTGGGTCTTCGCGTGCGGTCTGAGCGCGACGCCGAGCGCCCTGGCCCGCGCGGCCATCTCCGAGATGTTCGCGACGAGCCGGTTGCGATCGACGATCAACGCCGGCGTGACGAGGTCGTCCAGCTGTGGCACGTACCCGGTTATATCGGCTGTCCGAATCTCCCTCTCTACTGACGCGCTAGGAGCGCCCCGCGCCCCGCGCCCCGCGCCCCGCGCCGCGGCCGCGGCCGCGGCGTCAGCCGGTGCCAGCCAGCAGCCGGTCGGTCGCCTCGTCGGCGTCGCCGCCGAAATACGCGTCGAGGACCTCGCCGAACACCGGGTTCGTCGGATCGGCCCGGGCGAACAGGGTCATCGACGAGCGAAGCTTCATGGCATCGATCCCGCCGAAGATGGCCTCGGCGCTCGGTGCGTTCAGGTCGCCAACGATGCGCGCGCATTCGACCAGCCGC
>DATIEI010000351.1:0-8202 GCA_035455845.1 Solirubrobacteraceae bacterium | reverse complement strand
CGGATCGTCGGCGACGCCGGGGCCTACCCGCTGCTCTCCTCGCGGGTGCTGTTCGCCGCCGGAGTCAACTCCACCGGTCCCTACCGGACCGCCAACGCCCGGGTGGAGAGCACGGCCGTGTTCACCAACAGCGTGCCAACGAGCGCGATGCGCGGCTTCGGCGCCATGCAGGTGGTGTTCGCCTACGAGTCCCAGATGGACCGGATCGCGGAGAAGCTTGGACTCGATCCGGCCGCGGTCCGCGAGCGCAACTTCGTGCGCCAGGGCGATCAGCGCGTGACCGGCGAGACCATCGACACCGGCGTCGGGGTCGGCGACTGCATGCGGCGGGCGTTGGAAGAGCTTGGACCACCGACTCCGCCTGACCCGACCAGGCCGGGGACGAAAGTCGGGCGCGGCTTCGGGTGCAGCATGCAGCCGTACGGGCGCTCGGTGTTCTTCGCGGACCGCGCCTCGGCCTGGATCGGGCTCGAGAAGGATGGCACGATGGTGATCCGCGCCGGCGTTACCGACCTGGGCGCCGGCCAGGCCGCCTCGCTGGCCAACATCGCCGGGGAGGTGCTCGGGATCACCGTCGACCGAACCTCGGTGCACATCGGCGACAGCGCATTGACCCCGCTGACCGGTGGCACGTTCGCCACCCGGCAGCTGTACATGTCCGGCAACGCCGTGCTGAAGGTCGCACGGGGCCTGCGGGAGAAGCTCGAGCCGGTGGCCGCGGCGCTGCTCGAATGCGACGCGACCGAGCTGCGGTTCGACGAGAACCGAGTATGGGCCGGTCGGCGCTCGATCACGATCGGCGAGCTCTCACGCGCGGCCGAGCACCAGAGCGTGATGCCCTACAACCACGACACGTTCGACGCCGAGACCGGCAAGTTCGACCCGGAGACCGGTCAGGGCCGGTCGTTTCCGGACTGCACCCATGGTGCGCACGCGGTGGAGGTCGAGGTTGACACGGCGACCGGCGAGGTGCGGATCCTCAAGTACGTCGCCGTCCACGACATCGGTCGCGCGATCAACATGCAGCGGGTCGAGGGACAGATCCAGGGGGCGGTCGCGCAGGGGGTGGGCTACGCGCTGAGCGAGGAGGTCGAGGTATCCGGCGGGGTGGTGCAATCGACGCTCTTCGCCGACTACCTGATCCCCACCGCGGTCGATCTGCCCGACATCAAGGCGATCGGATTGGAGCTCCACCCGGGCAAGGGACCGTTCGGGGCCCGCGGGATCGGCGAGCCGCCGATCGGACCGCCGCCGGCGGCCCTGGCCAGCGCGATCCACGACGCGGTTGGCGTGCGCCTGCGCGAGCTGCCGATGAGCCCGGAGCGCGTTCTGGCCGCTCTGCGCGAGGCGCGCGCGGGGTCGGCCACCGCCGCGTCATGACGACGGTCGCCCCCGGGGGTGCGGCGGTCGCGCTCGTGTCGCCGGGCGTGCGCGAGGAGCCGCTCATCCCAGCCATGTCTGTCTCGCCCCGCCCCTTCCACGCGTCGATGCCGGGGTACCGACCGACGCCGCTGCGCGACGCGCCGCATGCCGCGCGTGCACTGGGGGCTCGCCAGGTGCTGGTCAAGGACGAGTCCGAACGGCTCGGACTGCCGTCCTTCAAGGTGCTCGGGGCCTCGTGGGCGATTTACCGCACGCTGGTCGAGCATCTCGGAGCGACGCTCGAGGAGATTCCTACGTTCGAGGCGCTTCGCGAGCGCGTGGCCCCCGCCCGCCCGCTCGCACTTGCCGCCGCCACCGATGGCAACCACGGCCGGGCGGTCGCGCACATGGCGGCGCTGCTCGGACTCGAAGCGCACGTCTACGTGCCGGCCGACATGGTGCCGGCGCGCATCGCGGCGATCGAGGGCGAGGGCGCCACCGTAACGGTCGTCGACGGAGGCTTTGACGAGGCGGTGGCGCGCTCGGCCCAGGACGCCGGCGAGCGCTGCCTGGTGATCTCCGACACTTCGTGGCCGGGCTACGAGCGCGTGCCGGCCTGGGTGATCGAGGGCTACAGCACGATCTTCGCCGAGATCGACGAGGCGCTCGACCGCGACCGGCGCGCGCAGCCGGACGTCGTGGTGGTGCCGATCGGTGTGGGCGCGCTGGCCGCCGCCGCGGTTCGCCACTACTGGTCGCTGGAGGCGGGCCGGCCGCGTCTGGTCGGAGTCGAGCCGACATCCGCCGCGTGCGTGCTCGAGTCGGTGGCGGCCGGTCAGATCGTCACGCTCGAGCATCCCCAGACCTCGATCATGGCCGGCCTGAACTGCGCGACGCCGTCGTTGATCGCCTGGCCGGTGGTCTCGCGCGGAATCGACCTCTATCTGGCGGTGCCGGACGAGTTCATTGCCGAGGCCACCCGCGTGCTTGCGACCGACGGTATCGTGGCCGGCGAGTGCGGCGCCGCCGGGCTGGCCGCGCTGACTGCGCTACCCGCCGAAACCCACCTGAGCCCGGACTCGCGGGTGCTGCTCCTGTGCACCGAGGGGGCTACTGATCCCGACGCTTACCGGCGAATGCTGGACTCCACGAGTTGACCATGGCGAGCGTAGGGACGTCCACCTCGGTTCGCGCGGCGACGATCGAGCTGCTCCGTCACCGCGGGATGACCACGATCTTCGGCAACCCTGGCTCCACGGAGCTCGGACTGCTGGTCGATCTCCCCAGCGACTTCCGCTATGTGATGGCCCTGCACGAGTCGGTCGCGGTGGCGATGGCGGACGGCTACGCCCAGGCCAGCGGCCGCCCGGCGTTCCTCAACTTGCACAGCGCGTGCGGGGTGGGCAACGCGATGGGCGCGGTGGTCAACGCTTTCCACAACCGTGCGCCGCTGGTCATCACGGGGGGCAACCAGGACCGCCGCCACCTCGCGCTCGAGCCATACCTCTTCGCCCGCGGCGCCGAGCTGATGGCACCCTACGTCAAGCACTCCGAGCAGCCGGCCCGGGCCGAGGACGTGCCCGGCGCGATCGACCGGGCGTGGGCGCTTGCCCAGACGCGGCCGTACGGCCCGGTGTTCGTGTCGGTCCCCGCCGACGACTGGGACGCCGCCGCGGCGCCGGCGTCCGGGGGCGAGGTGCGCGCAGGCGCCGCCCCCGAGGCGGGCGACGTCGACGAACTGGCAAGCTGGCTGAGCCGAGGGCCGGTCGCGCTGGTGATCGGAGCCGGCGCGGACCGCGACGGCGCCTGGGGCGAGCTCGTGGAGCTGGCCGAACTCCTCGAGGCCGAGGTGTGGGCCGCGCCACAGTCGCCACGGCTGGGGTTCCCCGAGGACCACTTCCGGTATCGCGGCCACCTCGCGCCGGGCTACGGCAGCGCGGCGGCGCAGCTGGGCGGAGTCGAGGTGGCGCTGGTGGTCGGCGCGCCCGTGTTCGCGTTCCTGCCCTACGAGCCGAGCGACCAACCCCTGCCGTCGATCGTGCAGATCACCGACGATCCGGACGAGGCGGCCCGGGCGCCGAGTGTTTTGAGCGTGATCGGAGACACGCGGATGATCGTGTCCGCGCTGCTCGCGCGGATCGCGTCGTCCGAGACCGCCGGGAGCCCGGGTCCCGCGCGGCCGGGCCCGCCGTCCCCGCCGGCCGACACGGCGATCACCCCCGCGTTCCTCATGGCCACGCTGGCCGAGGTGCTCCCCGACGACGCGGTGCTCGTGGAGGAGTCGCCGTCCAATCGCCACGACCTGCGCCGGCACGTTCGCATCCGCCGCCCGGCCAGCTTCTTCGCCTCCGCCAGCGGCGGGCTGGGCTTCGCGATGCCGGCCGCGGTCGGGGTCAAGCTCGCCGAGCCTGAACGCCCAGTGGTCTGCCTGGTCGGCGACGGCTCGGCGCTGTACGCCCCGCAGGCGTTGTGGAGCGCCGTGCAACTCGGCACGCCGGTCACGTTCATCGTGGTCAACAACGCGCGCTACGCGATCCTCGAATCGGTGGCGGCATTCGGCGAGCTGGAGGGCGTGCCATGTCTCGAGCTGCCGGGTGTGGATTTCCTTGCCGCTGCGGCTTCTTATGGTTGCGCCGCCGCGCGGGTGGATGAGCCGGGTGAACTCCGCGCGGTGCTCGAACAAGCCATCAACCGTCCCGAACCGGTGCTGGTCGATGTACTGGTCGACCGCACCGTCCCGCCGCTTTTGCCATGACCATGACCCTCGAAGATCGACCCAGGTTGCATGTCCACTCTGCGTTGTATACGCTGCACAGTCTGGGAAGGTGCACGGCCGTCCGCGCGCGTTAGATGAGCCAGTTCACGCACTACCTGACGCTCCCGTTCCTGTGGCAGGGGCTGCTGATCGCGATCGAGATCTCGGTCGCGGCGTTCTTCGCGGCGCTTCCGTTCGCGCTGGGCGTCGCCCTCATGCGCATGTCGCGCAATCGGATCGTTCGCTGGTTGCCCGTGCCGTTCATCTGGGTGATGCGCGGGACGCCGATCCTGCTGCAGCTGCTGTTCTGGTACAACGTCCTGCCGACCATCGGGATCCACACGAGCGCGATGGCCACCGCGATCATCGGCATGGCGCTCAACGAGATCGCGTTCATGGCCGAGATCATCCGCGGCGGCCTGCTGTCGGTGAAGCAGACCCAGCGGGACGCAGCCGCCGCCCTCGGGCTCAAGCGCTGGCAGGTGCTGCACCGCGTGGTGATCCCTCAGGCGCTCCGGACGATCGCGCCGGCCATGTCCAACGAGGCGATCATCATCATCAAGAACACCTCGCTGGCGTCGGTGATCACGGTCGGCGAGCTCACGCTGCGCTCCGAGCAGGTCGTCTCGACCAACTTCGAGTACGTCCCCGTGTTCGCCGCGGCCGCTGTGCTCTACCTGGTTGCCACCAGCGGGGTGATGCTCGTGCAGAGCTGGCTCGAGGGGCGGCTGAACATCGAGCGCAAGGGGCGACTGAGCGCGGAGGCCGCCCTGCGCAGGCGCGAGGCGGGCCTTTGGGGCCCCGGGCGTGCGACTCCCGCGGCCATCGTGCCGGCGGCGATGCTCGCCGGAGGGGAGCCGTCGCCTGCGGCTAACGGGACGCCCAATCCATTGGACTGGTTGGCGGCGCGACTGTTCCGGCGGGCCTCACGGAGCGAGGTGCTGCCCCCGCCCGTGACTCGCGGCGAGACCTCGCCCGAGCTCCTGAGTGCGCTGCGAGCGTCCCAGGAGGCCTCGGCTCGCACCGGCGAGCCATACGTGCAGATCCGCGACGTGCACAAGGCGTTCCATGGCAACGAGGTGGTCAAGGGTGTCTCGCTCGTCGTGGAGCCCGGCGACGTGGTGTTCCTGATCGGGCCGAGCGGGTCGGGCAAGACCACGCTGCTGCGCACGATCAACCATCTGGAGACCATCGACGGTGGGGAGATCCTGGTCGGCGGCGAGCACGTGGGTTATCGGCGCAGCGGCGGCAAGCTGGTCCCGGTTCGCGATCCAGCGGCCGCCCGTGCCAAGGCGCGGATCGGGATGGTCTTCCAGCACTTCAACCTGTTCGACCACCTCACGGTGATGGAGAACATCATCGAGGCACCCGTGCGGGTCTACGGCCGCAAGCCCGCCGAGGTTCGCAAGGAGGCCCGCGGCCTGCTCGCCTGGGCGGGGCTGGCCGAGTACGAGAACCACTATCCCCATCAGCTCTCGGGCGGCCAACAGCAACGGATCGCGATCATCCGCGCGGTCGCCACCCATCCCCGGCTGATGTTGTTCGACGAGCCGACCTCGGCGCTCGATCCAGAGCTCGTGGGCGAGGTCCTGCAGCTGATCCGACGCCTGGCCGAGGCCGGGATGACGATGGTGGTGGTCAGCCACGAGATCGTGTTCGCCCGCGAATGGGCCGACAAGGTCGTGTTCATGGAGGACGGCTGCGTCATCGAGGAGGGGAAGCCCGAGGAGCTGTTCCGCAACCCGCGGGAAGAGCGCACCCGGGCGTTCCTCAGCCTGATCGATGCCCGCATGGCCGGTGCCACTGCCTCCGGTCCGGCCGAACAGGAGGCGCGTTGACCACCGCGTCGCTGGCAGAGGATTTCGTACTGGCGCCGGCGGGATGCATCGCCCGGACCCTGTCCCGCGGTCAGACACTGCGGATCACCGACCTCGAGGGCCAGCAGGTGGCGGACCTGATCGCGTTCACGCTGCCCGATCTGTCCGATCGGCTGTGGCCCTCGACCACGATCCGGCTGAACGGAACGGTGTACTTCACCACCGGTCACACGCTGTACTCGGAGCTGAGCCGGCCGCTTCTGGCGATCGTCGAGGACACGTGCGGGCGCCACGACATGCTGGCCGGGTCGTGCAACGCGGAGATCGACAAGGTCCGCTACGGGGTCGACGACCACCGCGGGTGCGTCGAGAACTTCGTCGAGGCGATCGCTCCGTGGGGACTCGGCCGGACCGATGTCCCGATGTCGTTCAACGTCTTCATGAACTGCCCGGTCGAGCCGGGCGGGGGCTGGTCCATCGCCGAGCCCGCCTCGAGCGCGGGGGACTACATCACCTTCCGCGCCGAGGCCGACATCCTGGTGGCGATCTCGAACTGCCCCCAGGACCTAAACCCATGCAACGCGGGTGAGCTGAAGCCGCTGGGGATCGCGATCTCCGCGGCGCCGTAATACCAGGGAAACGAGAGGAGAACCCACATGAGTACGCTCGCGACACGCCTGCGCTTCGCCGCCCTTGCCGCGGCCGCCGCCGTCCTGATCGCGGCGTGCGGCAGCAGCAACAGCAGCTCCAGCGCCAGCTCGAGCGCTGCTCCCGCCGCCGCAAGCAGCACCACGTCCGCCGCCGCGAGCAGCGGCAAGACGTACGTGGCCATCACCTCGGCGGACTTCCCGCCGTTCAGTTCCAGGGCGGCCGACAACCCGAACACGATCGTGGGCTTCGAGCCCGACATGGTCAAGGCGCTCATGGCTCACCTCGGCTGGAAGTACAAGTGGGCCACCGCCGACTTCGACGGCCTGATCCCCGCCGTGCAGAGTGGCCGTGCCGACATGGTCGTCTCGGACGTGTACGACACCGCCGCGCGTGAGAAGGTGGTCGACTTCATCGACTACCTCAAGACCGCGCTTTCGCTGATGGTCACCAGCTCGAATGCCTCCAAGGTCCACGGGTGGATGGACGTATGCGGCAAGCCCGTGGGCATCCTCACCGGCGCGGCGACCGAGCTGGAGTTCGCCCAGAAGGCGAGCAAGGCATGCACCGCGGCAGGCAAGCCCGCGATCGATATCCATTCGTATTCCGCGGTCGCGCAGGAGGTGCCGGCGCTCAAGAACGGCAACCTGTACGCGATGTACGAGGACACGATCACCGAGCACCTGATCGCGAACAAGCAGCCTGTCTTCAAGGTCGTGTTCGACGATCCCGAGGCCTCGACGCCGCTCGGAATCGCGGTCAAGAAGGGCAGCCCGATCGAGGCGCAGCTGAAGAGCGCGATGAAGTGGTACGTGGCATCGTCCCAGTACAAGGACACCGCCACGAAGTGGGGACTGCCGGCATCCGCGCTGGTCAGCCAACCGTGAGATGAACGACAACGCCGTACGCCTGGACCCGGCCGAGATCGGGCGGACGCTCGATGACCTGGCCGCAATCGGCAACCGTTACGCCGGAACGCCCGGTGAGGCGACCGCTCGGGACTACCTGCTCGAGCGCTTCCGCGCGCTCGGCCTGGATGACGTGCGGCTCGAGGCGTTTGCGTACCTCGGATACGAGGCGGGCTCCGCATCCTGCGTTCTGAACGGGGTCGAATTCGCGTGCCATCCGCTCCAGTACACGGCCACCGGCGAAGCGGCCGGCCAGGCCGTGTACCTGGGCGACGGGACCGAGGCCGACTTCGAGCGGCTGGACGCGGGCGGTGTGGATCTCGCCGGGAAGATTGCGGTGGTCCACAGCATGTTCCCGTTCGACCTGGTCACGGCGCTAGAGGCACGGGGGATTGCCGGTCTGGTCCACGTCTGCGAGACGCCCGAGGGCATCGTGGGCAATTTCACCGGGGCGCTGTACCCGCCGCCGCTCGAGCCGCCGTGGCAGGGACGCCCGACCGCCTACCCCGGCGTGACGATCTCGCACCCGGACGGACGGGTGCTGATCTCAGAGCTGAGCTGGGGTCGGCCGGTAGAGATCGGCCTGAGCCATCAGGGCTCCTACCGCGAGCGCACCGCGGACAACGTGGTGGGGCGGATCGCGGGCAGCCGGTCGGGCCAGGTGATCCTCTCGGCCCACTACGACAGCCAGGCCGAGGGGCCCTGCGTGTAC
>DATIEI010000350.1:0-6333 GCA_035455845.1 Solirubrobacteraceae bacterium | reverse complement strand
AGGTCGTCGATCCATACCCGCTCGACACCAACTTGCGGATGGATCCGTCGTACCGGACGCGCCCGGTGCGGACTCTCTTCAAGTTCCCCGGCGACAGCGGAAGCTTCGCCGCCGCGGCCGAGCGCTGCTTCGGCGTGGGCGCTTGTCGCGACCAGGAAGCCGTGATGTGCCCGAGCTACCAGGTCACGCTCGAGGAGAAGCACTCCACGCGCGGGCGGGCGCGGCTGCTGTTCGAGATGATGCGAAAGGACTCCCCGCTCGACGATGGCTGGCGCAACGAGGAGGTCAAGGAGGCGCTCGATTTGTGCCTGGCCTGCAAGGGGTGTCTGCATGAGTGCCCGGTCCGGGTCGACATGGCCACCTACAAGGCCGAGTTCCTCTCGCACTACTACGCGCGCCGCATTCGACCGCGCCAGGCCTATGTGCTCGGCCTGATCCGCTGGGAGGCACAGTTGGCCTCGCGCGCGCCACGACTGGCGAACCTCTTGACGCAGCGTGAGCCGTTCGCCGGGATCGCCAAGCGCCTGGCCGGAGTCGCGCCCGAGCGCTCGATGCCCGCGTTCGCCCCGAAGACGTTCACCCGGTGGTGGAGCGAGCGCGGTGGGGGTGGGTCGGATGGTTCGAACGGTGGACCGCCGCGCCGGGTCGTGCTCTGGCCCGACACGTTCAACGATCACTTCCACCCCGAGGTGGCGGTGGCGGCCGTCGAGGTGCTCGAGGCCGCGGGGTTCGAGGTCGTGGTGCCCTGCGGTTCGATGTGCTGCGGTCGGCCCCTGTACGACTACGGAATGCTCCGGCTGGCCCGCCGGCTGCTGCATCGGGTCCTGGATGGGCTGCGCGACGAGATCCGGGCCGGCACGCCGGTGGTGGCTTTGGAGCCCAGCTGCGGCGCGGTGTTCCGCAACGAGCTGACCAGCATGCTGCCCGACGACGAGGACGCCAAGCGCCTGGCCCGCCAGACCTACACGCTGGGCGAGTTCCTGGCTACGCGTGCGACGGAGTGGGAGATGCCTCGATTGGAGCGCGGCGCCCTCGTTCACCTGCACTGTCATCAGCGCGCGACCAGCGACACCGACTGCGACCAGGCGGTGCTGGACCGGCTGGGGCTCGACTACCAGGTGCTCGACGACGGCTGTTGCGGCCTGGCCGGGTCGTTCGGATACGAACGCGGAGAGCGTTACGAGGTGTCGGTCAAGGCCGGCGAGCAGATGCTGTTGCCCAAGGTCCGCGACGCTTCGCCGCACACCCTGATCCTCACCGACGGCTTTAGCTGCCGCTCCCAGATCGAGCATGGAACCGACCGCGGCGCGCTGCACCTCGCGCAGGCTGTCCAGATGGCCCTGCGCGAGGGCCCGAACGGCCCGGCGGTCGCCCGCCCGGAGGAGCGCTACGCGAGGCCGCCGCGGTGACGGCGGCGCTGCCGGGCGGCTTGCCCGGCGTAGGCGCGGAACTCACGCTCGAACGGCGTCCACCAGTCACCGCGAAGCTCCCGTGGAGTGCGCCGGCGATGCAGCGCGAGGAGGATCGCGCCGGCGCCGCTCGCCAGGGCGAGGATGACCACGACGAGCGCTAGCACCGGCATCGGGGGCGGTTGGTGGCGGTCTGGTCCATGGTCTTGAGATACCCAGCCGGCCTACACGTGGTCTGCCTTTGGTCATCGCGCGGACGGGCCGGCAGGTAAGAACCGGGCATGCGCGGACGCTAAGCACCCCGAATGGGCACAGCGGCCGTCTATCCTCGGCCCCGCATGGGGCAAGCTGCGCGAAGCTCGGAGTCATGGCTCGAGGCGCTGCGGGCGCAGGGAGCCGTGCGCGATCAGGCAATCCAGGATTTGCACGCGCTCCTGCTGCGCGCGTCCCGGTTCGAGCTTCGCCGGCGCCGGGCCGCACTCAGCCACGTACGCGGCGAGGAGCTCGAGGACATCGCGCTGCAGGCGGCCGACGATGCGCTGATGGCGGTGCTGGCAAAGCTCGATGACTATCGCGGCGCCAGCCAGTTCACCACCTGGGCCTACAAGTTCGCCCTGCTCGAGGCCGGCGTGAAGCTGCGCCGCCGGGCCTGGCAGGGGCGCGAGGTCGTGCTCGAGCCTGAGGTCTGGCCCGAGTTCGCCGACCGAGGCGCCTCGGTTGAGGAACGGCTCGAGGGCGTCGAGCTCGTGCGCGCGCTGCGCTCGGCGATCGAGGGGGCGCTCACGCCCCACCAGCGCACGGTGTTCGTGGCGCTGGCCCTCGGCCAGGTGCCGATCGACGTGCTCTCCGAGCGGCTCGGGACCACGCGCGGTGCCCTGTACAAGACCCTTCACGACGCGCGTCGGAAGCTTCGCGGCGAGCTGGCCGCCGGAGGCTACGTGGACGGCGTGGCGCTACAGGAGAGACGATGAGCGATCAGCACGATCAGCGCCTCGAGCGGCTGCTCGGACCGAGCGGTTACGAGGTCGGCTGCGAAGAGTGCTTCGACCGGCTGGACGAGTACGTCGAGCTCGAGCTGGCCGGCTTCGACGTCGAGACGGCCATCCCGGGCCTGAGGGCGCACCTCGAGGGCTGCCCGGCCTGCCGGGAGGAGCACGAGGCTCTGCGCGCGCTCGTGGCGGGCGAGGATCTGCCGAGGTAAGGACCGCCGCGCGGGCGTCGCAGATAGCCACGACGGCTGTCTGAACCACGGCAAGGAGGAAGCACATGAGCACCGTCACCGTCCCCAGCCGGAGTCGCTTGACCGGCACCGGCACTCTCTCCGAGCGGCTCGCCGCCGATCCTGCCTACCAGGCCTTCTGGCTGCTGCGGATCGCCTTCACGGTCGCGCCGATCCTGTTCGGCGCCGACAAGTTCGCCAACGTGATGGTCAACTGGGAGAAGTACCTGGCGCCCTGGATTCGCGACCTGAGCCCGTTCACCGCGAGCGGCACGATGCACGTGGTCGGCGTGATCGAGATCGTCGCCGGCGTTTTCGTTGCGGTGAAGCCGCGCTATGGGGCCTACGTGGTCGCCGCCTGGCTGGCCGGGATCGTGGTCAACCTGCTGACCTACTCGGGCTACTACGACGTCGCGCTGCGCGACTTCGGGCTGATGCTCGGGGCGCTCACGCTGGCCCGGCTGGCCTCGAAGTACGACCCGCGCTGACCTCCCATGGGTCACGAGGCCACGCTCGGACTCAAACGCGCGTCCGGTGTGGGCTCGTGACCCACATACGTGTCTGAATCCACACTCGCGGCGGGAGCGGAGGCGAGTGTGCGGTTGTTACTCGGCCAGGGGCTGAGAGGTTGAACGGCGTGCGCATGTCGGCCGCGGTGGCGGCGGCCCTCCGGCGACCGACGGGGCGAGTCGCGCCGCCGAGGTTCACGTACGGCGCGTCCGAGGAGCCAATGATCTGGTCGAACGAGTAGTTTCCAGCACGATCCACATCGCGTGGTCGTAACGGGTCGGTGGCGCGGTAACGCCCACGGATAGTAGGCTGGCCGCCGCACCCCCGTCCGTATGGCATACGACCTGGTCATCGACATCGAGAACACCCCCGGCGCACTGGCCCAGATAGCGGCTGCGATCAGCGACGCCGGGGTGAACATCGCCGCCGCGACATGCATCGGGACAGGCGAGCGGGCCGAGCTGCACATCCTCGTCCCGCACCCGGAGGCGGCCAGGCACTCGCTGGCGATCTCGCACCAGGTGACCGTGACTCGCGAGCGTGAGGTGGTGGTGGTCGACGTGGAGGACCGGCCCGGAGTGCTGGCTGATCTGACCCGCCGCATCGCCAAAGCCGGGGTCGACCTCGACCTGGTCTACGTCGCAACCCGTAACCGCGTCGTGTTCGGCGCGAGCGACCTGCCGGCGCTCCGCAGCGCCCTGGATCTGGAGTCGGTTAGCTAATGGTTTGAGTTCCGCTGCCGGGGAGGGGAGCGTGAGTCCGTCCAGTCAATTGAGCCTCGAGGTTCGGCGAGAGGGTGACGCCGCGGTCGTGTCGGCGCGGGGAGACATCGACCTCTCGACGCTGGCGAAGGCCACCGCGGCGCTTGACGGCGCGCGCGTGGGTGCTCGATCGCTCGTCCTCGACCTCCGGGAGGTCGGCTTCATGGACACCTCGGGGCTGCGGCTGATCATCGAGGAGCAGCGGCGATCCGCGGCAACCGGCTACCGCTTCGCGGTCATCCGCGGATCCCGGCGTGTCCAGCGGCTGTTCGAGATCACCGGCCTGGCCGGCGATGACGAGCTGTTCCTCGACGGTCCGCCGCACGCCGACGGTGGGGGTGGCGGATGACCGCCGGGCCCGAGCACGACCGGCTAGCGCTGTTGACCTCGGTCAACGAGGTCACCGACGGCCGGGTGCTGCTCGGCGAGACGGCGGCGCGGTTGCTCGAGTTCGTGGTGCCCGCCTTCGCGGATGTCGCCACGCTGGACACGATCTCGCCCAGCGGTGAGCTCACTCGTGTGGGCTCGCGGGTGCATGGGCCGGGCCGCGAGGAGCTCGAACGGGGCCTGCTGCATCGCCGTCCGGTGCCCGAGGCGCCGGTCGGACTACCGCTGGCGCTGGCCAGCGGACAGGGCCAGCTCATCGAGCGGATGGCCGACGAGCACCTGCGGGCGATCGCCGCTGATCAGGCGGACTACGAGTTGCTGAGAGCGCTCGAGCTGCGCTCCATGGTGGACGTGCCGCTCGTCGCGCGTGGGCGCATCGTGGGTGCGCTGGCCTGCGGTGTCGGCACGTCCGGTCGCGACTACGGCCCCGAAGACCTGCGCTTCGCCGAGGTGCTCTCGGCCCGCCTCGCGCTCGCCCTCGACAACGCCGGGCTGTCGGCGGCCGTGAGTGGGCTCGAGCAGCGGCTCGAGGCGACGCTCACGAACCTGGCCGAGGCGGTTCTGGTGCGGGACGTCCGCGGGCCCCTCGTCTTCGCCAACGACGCGGCCGCGCGGCTGCTCGGGCTGGCCTCGGCCGAGGACGTGCTGGCCATGAGCTCCGAGCAGCTCATGGCGCTGTACGACGTGTTCGACGAGCACGGACATGAGATCAGCCTCGACGAGCTGCCCTCGGCGCGCGCCGCGCGCGGGGAATCGGTCCGGCCCCTGCTCGTGCGCAACGTGATCCGTGCCACCGGCGAGGAGCGATGGCTGCTGCACAAGGCCACGCCGGTGTTCGACGCCGAGGGCGCCCTGTCGATCGTGATCAGCGTGATCGAGGACCTGACCGACGTCAAGCGGGCCGAGCTCGCCCAACGGCTGCTGGCCGAGGCGGGGCAGGCGCTGGCCTCCTCGCTCGACTACGAGCAGGCGCTGAAGCAGGTGGCGGAGCTGGTCGTGCCGGGGCTGGCCGATTGCTGCTGCGTGGCGATGCGCGGCGATGACGGGGGACTCGAGCTCGCCGCCCTCGTCCATGCCGATCCGGAGAAGCGGGAGCTTTCCGTGAGCGTCGCCCGGGAGCTCGCGGTGCGCCTCGGCGAACGAGGGGAGACCGCCGCGGTGATGGCGCACCGGCGCGCGCGGGTGATTGCTCGCATAGACGATGTATTGCTGGCCCGGGCCGGGCTCGAAGGTGAGCTGCCTGAACGGCTGCGCGCGCTGCGGTTCGGCTCGCTGATCGTGGCTCCGCTGGCGGCCCCCGGCCAGCCGCCGATCGGCGTGCTGATCGTGGCCATGGCGGACTCGGGCCGGCGCTTCGACGAGGCGGACGTGACGCTGGTCGGTGAGCTCGGTCATCGCGTGGCGATCGCGGTCGCGAGCGCACGGCTGTACCGGGAGCGCTCGTTGATCGCCAGCACCCTGCAGCGCAGCCTGCTCCCGCCCGAGCTGCCCGACATTCCGGACTTCCGGCTGGCCGGCGCCTACCAGGCGGCCGGCGAGCAGAACGACGTCGGCGGCGACTTCTACGACGCCTTCGAAGTCCCCGGCGGCTGGATGGTGCTGGTCGGCGACGTAGCCGGTCGTGGAGCCGAGGCGGCGGCGCTGACCTCGCTGTCGCGCTACACGCTGCGCACGGCCGGCCGGCTGCTGGGAGATCCGATCGCGGCGTTCGAGCAGCTCAACGACGCGCTGCGCGAGCGGGAGGGGCTGTCGCTGGTCAGCGTGTGCTGCGTGCTGCTGCGCGGCGACGGCGAGTTGGCCCGGGCGGAGGTGGTGCTGGCCGGCCACCCGCCGGCCTATCGCGTGCGCGGCGGGGTCCCAAGCCCGGTAGGCGTGTTCGCACCGTTCCTGGGCGCCTACGAGCGCGGTGGCTGGGAGGCCGCGGCGACCGAGCTGGCGGCCGGCGACCAGCTCGTGCTCTACACCGACGGGGTAATCGACGCGGTGGGCGAGGAGGAGCGCTTCGGCGAGGACAGGCTGATCGCCACCTTGCGCGGGGGTCACGGAG
>DATIEI010000349.1:0-2525 GCA_035455845.1 Solirubrobacteraceae bacterium | reverse complement strand
GGTGAGGCTGCCGCACTTCGCTGCGGCGCCGAGGGCCCGCGCGATCAGTTCGTTCTGGATGAGCGCGGCGGTCCCAAGCGCGCCGCCGGCGGCGAGGCCGGCGCGCAGCGCCTCGCGGCGCGTGATGGATCGGCTCATATGGTCCCTGCTCCTGTTGTCGTGCTCGACTCAAGCGTGGTCGTGACGGCCCTGTAGAGCCAGCGACCACCCGACCTACAATCAACCCGGATGCTTACTTCCCGGCAGGAGCTCGTACTACGCAAGGTGGTCGAGGAGTACCTCGAGGCCGGCGCTCCCGTGGGCTCCAAGGCCCTGTCGGTCGACGTCCAGTGGGGTCCTTCGACGATCCGCAACGAGTTGGCCAGCCTCGAGGAACTGGGGCTGCTCGCTCACCCTCACACGTCGGCCGGGCGCGTCCCGACCGAGGCCGGCTACCGGTACTTCGTCGATCGGCTCCTGACCGCGGAGGACATGGTTCCGGCCCGCCCGCGCCTGTCGCTGTCGCTGGTGCGCCACGAGCTCGACGAGGCGATGCGAGTCACGACCGAGACGCTCTCGCAGGTCACGAACCTGCTGGCGATCGTCACCGCCCCGCCGATCGAGACCTCGACCATCCGACACGTCGAGGTCCTGCTACTCCAGCCCCAGGTGCTGATGGTCGTGGTGATCACCTCGACCGGGGGGGTGACCAAGCGGATGTTCACGTTCTCGCGTCCAGTCGATTCGGGGCTGGCGGACTGGGCGGCCAGCTATCTGAACGAGCGTCTGGTCGGCCTGGGGCTGGGCGCCCGGATGCTCCAGAAGCGCCTCCACGACCCGTCGCTCTCTCGCTCGGAGTCGGACTTCCTGGAGGCGCTCGCGCCGGTGTTCACCGAGCTCGAGGCCGGGGCGCATGACAGCCTGTACGTCGAGGGCGCCTCGCGGCTGATGCGCGACGACCGGCTGGGCGAGGTATCTGAGCTGAACGTGCTCATGGACATGCTCGAGCGCCGGGTGACGCTGCTCGGGGTGCTCCAGTCGGCGCTCAACGAACGCGATGTGCTGGTCCGGATCGGGACCGAGAACGAGACCCCCGGGCTGCAATCGCTCGCGCTGGTGGCGGCCGGCTACGGCCTGCCGCAACGGCGGCTCGGGACGGTGTCGGTGATCGGACCGCTGCGGATGGACTACGGGCAGGCGATCCACGCGGTGCGTGACGCCGCGGCGCAGCTCTCGCGCTTCATCGCCGAGGTGTACGACGAGCGATGAGCTCGACCCGCGACTATTACGAGGTGCTCGGCGTCACGCGTGACGCCGATGACGCCACGATCAAGAAGGCGTTCCGGCGCCTGGCGCGCGAGCTTCATCCCGACGTCAACCGCCACGACCCCGACGCCGAGGAGAAGTTCAAGGAGGCGGCCGAGGCCTACGAGGTCCTGTCCGACGCCGATCGGCGGGCGACCTACGACCGGTACGGACGCGAGGGGCTGCGCAGCGGCGGCTACGCGCCCAACTTCGACGCGGGTTCGATCGCCGACATCTTCGAGGCGTTCTTCGGCGGGGGCGGTGCGTTCGGCGACCTGTTCGGGATGGCCGGCGGAGGGCGCCCGGGGGGCGCCATCCAGGGCGGCGATGTGGCGGTCTCAGCCGAGGTCGATCTGGCCGAGGCAGCTCAGGGTGGAGCGGTCGAGGTCAGCTACGAGGCAGTCGCGACGTGCGAGCACTGCCACGGCAACGGCGCCGAGCCTGGCACACCGATCGAGACCTGCGACCGCTGCCAGGGGACCGGCCAGCTCCGGGCGGTGTCGCGCACTCCGTTCGGGCAGGTCATGCGGACCGCCGTGTGCGACGTGTGCAACGGCGACGGGCGCGTGGCGCGGGATCCGTGCAAGGTGTGCCGCGGGCGCGGACGCAAGGTCGAACGCGCCAAGGTCAAGGTCGACGTGCCGGCCGGGATCGCCGACGGCCAGCGCATCCGGATCTCCGGACGCGGCCACGCCGGAGAGCGGGGCGGACCGCCCGGCGATCTGTACGTGCTGATCCGCGTGCGCGAGGACCCGCGCTTCGTGCGGGACGGCGACGACCTGATCACCGCGGTCGACGTCTCGGCGCCGTTGGCGGCGCTGGGCACCGTGGTCGACGTTCCCACGGTGCTCGACGATCAGGTCGAGGTCGAGATTCCAGCCGGCACCCAGCCGCACGAGACGCTGATCGTCCGGGGCGCCGGCATGCCGGCGCTGCGGGGGCGCCGGAAGGGAGATCTGCGCGTGGTGGTCAACGTGGTCATCCCGAAGCACCTGAACCACAAGCAGCGCAAGCTGGTCGAGGAGCTGGCCGAGTCGCTGACGCACCACAACCTCCGCACCGAGGAGGGTGTGTTCACGAAGCTCAGGCGGGCTTTCGGCGGGCACTGACCCGTGCTTCGTCTCGCCGTGCGCGTCAAGCGCTCGCAGGCGGAGATCGTCTTGGCCGAGCTGCTCTCGCTGGCGCCGAGCGGGGTCGAGGAGGTCGACGTCGGCGCCGACGTCGTCGAGTACGCGGTGTAC
>DATIEI010000348.1:0-4204 GCA_035455845.1 Solirubrobacteraceae bacterium | reverse complement strand
CAGGCGCTCGAGGCGGCGCTCACCGAGCCCGCCACCCGGCCGCTCCGCGCGGCCGCCGTCGCAGGAGCGGGAGCCGGAGCGAGCGCCCGCCCGACCCGCCGGATGGCGCCTGTCGCCGCGAGCGCGCCACGAACCGCATCGGCTCCGCCGGCCGCGGGCCGCCGGCCGCGACGTCGGGGCGCCCGCGTTCCGGCCCTGGCCGCGCTCGCCACGGGCGTGGCCGTCGTCGCCGCGGTCGCCGCCGCCGCCATCGGCAACGGTGGAGGGCACCCGACCGGCTCGACGGCGGCGGCGCAGCGACCCGTCACCAAGGCCGCCCACAAGGCGGCGCCGGCGCGGCCGAAGGCCAGGCCCGCGCAGCACCGGGCCAACACGGTGACCGGAACCCCGGCTGCAGCCACCACGCCGGCGCCGGTGGCCGACACGCTCGAGACGCGTGGTCACCAGTTGATGATGAGCGGCAACTACTCCGCCGCCATCCCGGTGCTCCGCCAGGCTGTGGCCGCCGCCCCCCACTCCAGCCTGACCTATGCCTACGCGCTGTTCGACCTGGGGCGCTCCCTGCGGCTGGCCGGCGATCCGAAGGACGCGGTGGCTGTGCTCTACCAGCGCCTGCAGATCCCCAACCAGACCGAGACTGTCCGTGAGCAGCTGCAACTCGCCCTGCGGGCGCTGGGCCAGGCGACCAACCAGAGCGGTGGCGCCGGCCCCGCGACCCCGGCGCCGCCCCCGGCCCCGGCCCCGGGAGACAACGGCGCGCACGGCGCGCGCGATCATCACCGCCCGCATGGCGCACGGGGGCTCTTCCCCAGTGCGGCACAGCCGGTCCCGGTCACCCAGGGCGACTAGGTAGCCACCTGTAAAACGCGCCGAACCGCCCCGGCCCGATGCACGGGGGCGACATGAGCATGCACCACATGCTCATGTCGCCTCGGCGCCGGCCCGAGGCCGGGTTGGCACGTTTTACATGGAGTCGGCGGCCAGGCTACGCGCCGACTCGGCCTCGGTCGCGAGCGCGTCCTTGACCGCCAGTGAGGCCAGCGCGGCCTCAGCCGCGGTTCGGCCCGTGTCGCGCTTGGCGCCGCCGGTGACCCGGTCGAGCGCCTGCTCCATCGTGTCGACGGTCAGCACCCCGAATCCGCAGGGCACGCCTGTCTCGAGTTGGACCTGCTGGATCCCGCGCGCGGCCTCGCCGCACACGTAGTCGTAGTGGTCGGTCTCGCCGCGGATCACCGCGCCCAGGCAGACCACCGCGCGGTAGCGCCCCGAGGCGGCGGCGAACTTGGCCACCAGCGGCAGCTCAAACGCACCGGGCACGTCGAAGGCGTCGATCTCGCTCACCCCGGCCTCCTCGAGGGCGGTCCGCGCACCGGTCTCGAGCCGCTCGGCCAGGTTGGCGTAGAACCGCGCCACGCACAACGCGACGCGGCCGGGCGGCGCGGCGGAGCTCATCCCGGCTGTGACTCGCGCCGGAGGCGGTCGTGCTCGTGCTCACCGCGGAGCATCTCCTCGTCGAGCGCCAGGCCCTGGTGGTGCAGGGTGTGGCCGAGCCGGTCGCGCTTGGCCCGCAGGTAGGCCTCGTTGTGCGGATTGGGCATGTGCTGGATCGGAATCTGGTCGGTCACCGACAGCCCGTAGCCGGCCAGGCCGGAGATCTTCTTGGGGTTGTTGGTGAGGATCCGGATGCTGGTCAGCCCCAGGTCGACGAGGATCTGGGCGCCGATCCCGTAGTCGCGCAGGTCGGCCGGGAGGCCAAGCTTGAGGTTTGCGTCGACCGTGTCCAGGCCCTCCTCCTGGAGCTTGTAGGCCCGCAACTTGTTCAGGAGTCCGATCCCCCGGCCTTCTTGCGAGAGGTAGAGCAGGACGCCCACACCCTCGGACTCGATCATCGACAGCGCGGACTCGAGCTGCTCTCCGCAGTCGCAGCGCAGCGAGTGGAACACGTCGCCGGTCAGGCACTCGGAGTGCACGCGCACAAGAACGTCGTCACGACCCTCGACGTCGCCCTTGACCAGCGCAACATGGTGCTTGTTGTCGACCAGCGAGCGATAGCCGACCGCCACGAACTCGCCGAACCCGGTGGGGAGCTTGGTCGAAACGACGCGCTCGACCAGCTTCTCGTGCTGGCGGCGGTAGGCGACCAGGTCGGCCACGGTGACCATCTTCAGCCCGTGCTTTTCGCAATAGCGCGCGAGGTCGGGGACGCGGGCCATCGTCCCGTCGTCGTTCATCACCTCGCAGATCACCCCGGCCGGGATCAGGCCGGCCAGGCGGGCCAGGTCGACGGCCGCCTCGGTCTGTCCCACACGCTCGAGCACCCCCCCGGGCCTCGCCTTCAACGGAAACACGTGCCCCGGTTGCACCAGCTCGCGAGGGCTCGTCTTCGGATCGATCGCCACCTGGATCGTGCGCGCGCGGTCCGCGGCCGAGATGCCGGTGCTGACCCCCGTGCGCGCCTCGATCGAAATCGTGAACGGCGTGGCGAACGCCGACTCGTTCTTGGCCGCCATCAGGTCGAGCCCGAGCTCGTCGCAGCGCTCGGGCGTCAGCGACAGGCAGACCAGCCCGCGCCCCTCCTTGGCCATGAAGTTGATCGCCTCGGGGGTGACGAACTGGGCGGCCATGGTCAGGTCACCCTCGTTCTCGCGATTCGGGTCGTCGACGACCACGACCATCTTCCCCTGACGGATGTCCTCGATCGCCTCCTCAATCGTCGCGAACGGGGCCTGGACCGAGCTCATCCTCTCGCTCCCATCAACTTCTCCACGTATTTCGCCAGCACATCGACCTCCAGGTTCACTCTGTCGCCAGTCCCCGCGTGCCCAAGATTCGTGCGTTGCAAGGTCTCCGGTATGAGGGAGACGGTAAACGATCGGCTGTCCAGCTCCGCGACGGTCAGCGACACGCCGTCCACCGCGATCGACCCCTTCTCGATCACATAACGGAGCAGGTCGGGCGGAGCTTCGATCCGGATCCGCCGCGCGAAGCCGTCGTCGGCCACGTTGGCGATCTGACCGATCCCGTCCACGTGGCCCTGCACCACGTGCCCGCCCAGACGATCGCCGGCTCGAAGCGGAAGCTCCAGGTTGACCTGCGCGCCTGCCTCCAGGCCGCCCAGAGCGCTCCGCGCGAGCGTCTCGTTCATGGCGTCGGCGACGAACGAGCCGTTCTCGAGCGACGTGGCGGTCAGGCATACGCCGTTGACCGCGACCGAGTCGCCGGCGCGCAGCTCGGACACCAGAGGCGTCTCGATGGTTACCCGAGCGCCGTCGCCCGAGCGCTCGATCGCGCCGATCCGCCCCAGTCCCTGTACGAGTCCGGTAAACGTCGAATCCGCCCCCTTAGCGTTCCTCAGCTCGAAACCGTACAGAGGCCGATTCGATTAAGTGAATCCGTCTCACAACGCTCCCAACCCTCGACATGCTTTCGACGACGGATTCACCATCCGCCCCCTTAGCGTTCCTCAGCTCGAAACCGTACAGAGGCGGATTCGATTAAGTGAATCCGGCTCACGACGCTCCCAACCCTCGACACGCTTTCGACGACGGATTCACCTACCACTCCCGCATGCGCGCCGACACGAGCAGGTCGTCGCCCACCCGGTCGCACTCGACCGTGAGCGCGCGCGCGGCGTCGGCAATCGCCTCGACCCCCTCGCCCTCGAGCGGATCGCGGGCGGTGCGCCCCCCGAGCACCATCGGCGCGAGGAACAGCCGCATCTCGTCGACCTCGCCGGCGTCGAGGAAGGCGCCGGCCAGGTGCGGCCCGCCCTCGAGCAGGATCGAACCGATCCCGTCGGCGCCGAGCTGATCGAGCGCCGAGCGTACGCGTGCCGTCTCGTTCTCGCCCGTGGCCACGATGATGTCGGCGCCGTGGGTGGCCAGGGCGTCGGTGGCGGTTCGCTGCGCGGCCCTGGACACCACCACGGTCAGGGGAATCGTGCGGGCGTCGCGCACGAGCTGCGAGCCGAGCGGCAGGCGTCCAAGTGAGTCGAACACCACCCGTCGGGGCTGTCTGACCACGCCCCCGATGCGGGCGGTCAGCTGCGGGTCGTCGGCCAGCGCGGTGCCGATCCCCACCGCCACCGCGTCGCACTGGGCGCGCCAGTGATGGGCCAGCCGGCGGCTGCCCTCGCCGGAGATCCACTTCGAGTCGCCACCCCGGGTGGCGACCTTGCCGTCGAGCGTCATGGCCGACTTGAACA
>DATIEI010000347.1:0-6414 GCA_035455845.1 Solirubrobacteraceae bacterium | reverse complement strand
GGCACCGGCCGCCACCTCGGCGACACCACCGTGACCCGGATCGCCGAGCGGCTCGAGCGCACGCCCGCCCAGGTGCTCCTGCGCTGGTGCGTCCAGCGCGAGATCCCGGTGATCCCCAAGTCCACCCATCGCGAGCGGATCGAGGAGAACGGGCAGATCTTCAACTTCACGCTGACCGACGAGGACATGGCCGCCCTCGACGCGCTCGACCGGACCAACGGGACGGCGATAGCGCGCGAGCGCAAGTGGTGGTGATCCAAGACCCTCGGACCTGGGACCCGGGGGGCGGTACGCGACCACGTAGCCGGTGCTCGACGCGTAGCCCGCCCCGCCTGCCGCCACGAACAGCGCGTGCTCGGCGATCGAGACGCCCGAGCTCGTGTTGTTGATAATTGGGCCCACCCGCCCGCCGCCGGCGGCGCTGAGCGGCCGCCTGACCAGCAGTGCCGTCGCTCATGGTCACCGGCACGTTCTGCTGCTCAATGACGCCGTATTCGGCCGGCTCGGGCGACCAGGCCAGCGCGTTCCCGTTCGACAGCGCGACTGAGGCGACCATCGTCAGCGCGACGCCGAGAGACCTGGCCGCCCAGCGGCCGACGTACCCCTGCCAGGGCATAGGAACTGAGTCGTACCACATGGGAACAGCGCACGTCAAATTTGGTACGTCTCAATATCCGCCCCGGCCCACCCCGCTATCGTTCGTCGGGATGGCGACGACGGACTCCCTGTTCCTGTACTCGGTACGCGCTCCGCGCAACTGGGACGAGGCGGCCAACACCGGCACGCAGGTAGCGCGGGCCAGAATCTGCGAGGCCATGGCCCACCTGGTCGCCGAGCGCGGCTACGCCGCGGTCACGGTCGCCGACGTGGTGTCCTCGGTGCGGATCTCGCGCCGCACGTTCTACGAGCACTTCGAGGACAAGGAGAGCTGCTTCCTCGAGACCTACCGGATCGGCTGCGAGAACGGGATCGCCCAGATCGACGAAGCCCTGCGCGCACTGGACGATCCGGACTGGCGCACCCGCCTGCGGGTCTCGCTTGAGACCTACGTCTCGATCCTGGCCGCCGAGCCGCACTTCGCCCGGGTCCTGCTGATCGACGTGCTCGGGGCGGGACCTCGCGCGCTGGCCATGCGCGAGCGGGTCCTGGCCGACTACGTCGCCCACTACCGCGGCCTGCGCGAACTCGCCCGGGCCGAGGAGCCCGACCTGCCTACCGTGCCCGACGAGTTCCTCCGAGCGCTGGTCGGCGGGATCGCCGAGCTCGTGCAGCAGGTCCTGCTCGAGGGCAAACCCAAGGACATCCCGGATCGCCTGCGCGGCCTCACCGACACATTGGTCAGCTTTGCCGAGGCAGTGCTGACGAGCGGCGCCTGACGTTCAGCCGAACAGTCGCCCACCGTTGACCAGCAGGGTCTGACCGGTCACGAACGCGCTCTCGTCCGAGACCAGGAAGGCGAGGGCGCCGAGCAGGTCGTCAGGCTGGCCGAGGCGTCCGAGCGGAGTGCGGGCGGTGTCGTACGGCCGGTCGCCCTGCATGACGGCGCTCCCCTCGGTGGGGATGAAGCCGGGGGCAATTGCGTTGACCCGGATCTGCGCCGGCCCGAGCTCGCGGGCCAGCACGCGGGTCAGACCGACGATCGCCGCCTTCGACGCAACGTACTGCGCGACCCCGGTCGATCCTGAATACGCGACCTCCGAGGCCAGGTTGACGATCGCACCCCCGCCCGCGGCGCGCAGCAGCGGCACAACGGCGCGTGCACACAGCCAGGCTCCCTTCACATTGACCTCGAACACCCGGTCCCACTCCTCTTCGGGTATCTCCTCAAACGGCCGGCGCACGAGTGTGACGAGCGCCGCGTTGTTGACCAGCGCGTCGACGCCGCCCAGCGCGTCCGACGCGGTCTGCGCCAATCGACGCGTCTGCTCACCCGAGCGCACATCGACGACGGCCGGCGCAACCTCGGTAAGCCCCCGCTCGCGCGCCTGCGCGCACGTGGTGTCCAGATCGGCAACGTCCGCGGCCAGCACCCGCGCGCCCAGCGATGCCAGGTGCAGCACGAACTCGCGACCCAGGCCCCGTGCCGCCCCCGTCACGATGATCCGCTTGCCGGCCAGCCGGGCGGGGCCGCTCATGCGGCGGCGACCGCCAGATCGAGGTGAAGGTCCCGGGCGATCTCCTGAAAGCAGTTGTAGCTCGAGCCGCGCCCGATCCCCGAGCCCGAGTGCAGGTTGGCCGAGCAGTCGTAGACGTTCTCGAGCAGGATCCGGTGGCCGGTGAGATCCGCGATCGGGCGAAACCGCCCGAGCTGCGAGGCGATCGTGCTCCCGGTCGAGTAGCCGCCCTCGATCATGTTCGGTCGCTCGCGCTCGATGTCATCGGGCGAGTAGACGCGCGCGGCGATCACGTTCTCGCGGGTCATGTTCGGCGCATAGTGTGACCAGGCGCTCACCAGGTTCTCGGTGAACCGCTCCTTGATCCCGCTCCACTCCGACGCCGAGAACCGCCGCCGGGGGGCCGAGAACTCCTCGACCCCGACGATGTGGCTTCCGGACGGCGCGCGACTCGAGTCCCACAGGCTGTCGACCGAGCACAGCACGTACGGCCGGCTGGCGAAGCCGTTCAACAAGATCTCGGGCTGGTAGCGCAGGTGCACGTAGTCGAGGTCCTTGGGACCCCAGTACAGACGCGGCTGGGCGCCCACGCCGGGATTGTCGGCCTCGGCCGCGTATCGCGGTGGCTCGTGGATGGCCAGGTTCGCCCACAGAAGCTGGCCCCGGTCGTAGTGGATGTTGGCGATCCGCCGGCGCAGGCGGTGATCCACGCGGGCGTCGCGGAGCAAGCGCAGCACTGTCTGGGCGAGCCCGAGGTTGCTCACGACCACGCCGGCCGACACGCGTGAGCCGTCGGCCAGCTCCACCCCGGTGGCGCGGCCGTTCACGGCCAGGATCCGGTCGACCTCGGCACCGGTCTCGTACGTCACCCCGAGCTTGCGTCCGGCCGCGGTCAGCGCGTCGGTGATCGCCTGGCTGCCGCCCATCGCGATCGCCGCCGGCTCGAACGACAGCGTCAGCGGGAGGCAGTGGATCAGCCCCTGCAGCCCGGGAACATCGTCGGGAAAGCAGCCGGTCGACGTGGTGGTCGCGCGCATGAACAAGATCTGGAGCTCGGGACTCTCAAAGAAGTCGGCGGCGAGCTGGCGCAGGGTCATGAACTGGTGGACGGGCTCGATCCGGCTGTCGGGGACGTCGAGCAGCTCCTCAAGCGGATCGGGCACCCCCCACGGCGGCGGGACCGCGAAGCGATGACGGCGGAAGGCCTGCTTCCAGAACCGCTCGTAGGCGTCGAGCAGCCCCAGATATGTCTCGGCGTCGCGCTGTGAGAACCGCGCGACCTGCTCCCACGTCCGGTGGACGTTCTCCTCGCTGCGCTCCTGGCGCCCGGTCCGCGCATCGGCCACGATCGAGGCCGAGAAGCCGACGAACGACGAGCCGTCGTCGAAGATCATCCCCTCGTTCTCTTCCGGAAACAGGTAGCGCAGCCCCTCGTCGTGCAGCGCGAAGTCGCGATAGGCGGGGTGGCCGTAGAAGCGGGTCCAGTGGCTGCAGTGGTTCATGGTGAACCCCGGCGCCGGCCCCTCGCTGCCGCACGCGCCGCCGCCCAGGTGGTCGCTGCGCTCCAGGACGAGGACCGACAGGCCGGCCCGGGCCAGGTACGGGGCGATGATCGTGGCGTGATGACCCCCGCCGGCCACCACGACGTCGTAGCGCGCGTCGCTCATCGCGGTCGGGTCAGCCGAGGATCGTCACGGTGCCCCGGTCGCCGTCAACGCGCAGGCGATCGCCGGTCTTGATCCGGCTGGTGGCGTTGCCGGTGCCGACCACGGCCGGCAGTCCGTACTCCCGCGAGACGATCGCCGCGTGCGACATGATCCCGCCGATGTCGGAGACGGCCGCGGCGATCTTGCCGAACACGGGCGTCCAGCTCGGCGAGGTGACCGGTGCGACCAGGATCTCCCCAGGCTCGAGTTCGCCCAGGCGCTCGATCTCGAGGATCACCCGGGCGGGACCCTCGACGACACCGGGCGAGCCGGCAAACCCGGTCAGGGAGGAGCCGGCGTCCCGGTCATCGGCGGCCCACTCGCGCACGCGTTCGGTGGTGATGCCCCAGAGCATGATCGTCATCGGCTCGGTGATCGCCTCGGGCACCGCGCCCAGTGCCGGCGGTGGGGTGAACGCGCGCATCGCCTCCATGATCCGCTTGCGCCGGGCGACGATCGGCGGCCAGTAGCCTGGACCGCGGCCGGTTGAACCGGCGGCCCAGGCGAGCCGCAGGTCGACCAGCGCGTCGGAGATCTCGTGGCGCTGGAGGTAGAAGATGTCCTCGGCGTCGTCGAGGAACCCGTGCTGGGCGAGCAGTGCCCCGAGCTTGCGGACCTTGTTCCAGAACAGCGTGTGATACCAGTGCTCGACGTAGAAGTTGTGGCTCTCCACGTACGGGAACACGGTGCGGGCGAGCCCCAGGTTCTGGTCGAACGCCGCGACCGCGTCGGCATCCGAGAGTAGTGATCGGTACTCGCCGGTGACCCGGTCGCGCTCGGCGCTCACCTCGGCGAGCGGGCGGGACACGTCCTCGCCGGCTCGCAGCCGTTCGACGTAACCCCGCAGATGGGCCAGCGGGACACTCGGGTCATCGCTCCACGAGCGGTGGTGGTGGTAGAAGCCGTTGCCGTTCGAGTAGTGAAACCACGGCGTCTTGACGTCGTCCCAGTCGGCCAGCCAGTCCTGACCCTCGGTGCTCGTCGCGAGTGCGTCGCGAAGCTCGGATTCGCCGTCCGCGCTGAGCACGGCATCGGCCAATCCGAGCTCGATCGCCCGCCCGGCCAGCCGCTTGAGCTCGTTGTCGGGGCGGAACAGCACGACGTCGATGCCCGAGACCATCTTGGCGATCGTCTGGTCGGGGATGTCCGGGAAGCTGTGCTTGCACAGCTCGTAGAACACGAGGTACGCCGCGTAACCCAGATTGAGGAACTCGAAGTGGTACTGCCAGATGCGGTCCACGCTCTCGAGCAGCCGGTTGTAGGCGACCAGCAGCGTGTGGGTCGCGCCGATCCCGCGTCCCTCGGTGACCACCGCCTCGTCCTCGATGTCGGGCAGGTCGGGGACCTCGAGCGCCTCGAGCTCGTGGATCGTGTCCTCGACCTTCTCCCGCCATCGGCCGTACAGCTCGTCCCAGTTCTGGAAGTAGAACCCGGCGCGGGCCGTGAACAGCTCGGCGCGGCGCCCGATCTCGGCCGGATCGGTCACCGGGTTGGCGCTCATGTATACCCATCCGTAGAGCACGCGATGGTCGATCCCGAGCGCCGGCGGCACCGCGAAGATCCGCGAGTTCGCCTGCCCGAGGCACATGTACGGGGAGTCCGCGGTCACGAAGTCGAACGGGAACATCGGCTCGGGGAAATGCATCCCGTCGCGGAACCATCCGCGCGCCTCCTCGGACTCGCGCCGCTCCGCGGAGAATTGCGCGTAGTACGGATACATCGACTCCCAGCCCTCGCACCCGTCGGGGGTCGGGACCTCGAACGGGCTGAGAAACCCGCGGACTTCGGCGCTGGTGGCGGTCATGGGGGGCTCTCCTCTCAGATCCTTCTGCCGACCGGGGGATCGACGTTACGGGCGGGAACGTTTTCCGATCAAGGATGAAAACCACTTCCTGTGAAAGGCAGCGCCTATCATGCGGCGATGGAGCTCCGGCAGCTGCGCTCGTTCGTCGCCGTCGCCGAGGAGCTGCACTTCCGCCGGGCCGCCGAACGGCTGCACCTCGCTCAGCCAAGCGTCAGCCAGCAGATCCGTACGCTGGAGGCCGAGCTCGGCGTCGAGCTGTTCGAGCGAAACCGCCGGGGCGCCGTGCTCACGCCTGCCGGCCACACGCTTTTGAGTGAGGCACGCGAGCTGTTGGGACGAGCTGAGCATGCTGTCGCCATCGCGCGCGCCACCGGGACCGGCGCGCGCGGCCGTCTGCGAATGAGCCTGACCCGCTCACTCACCGGCGGGGTGGCCGGGGCCATCGTCGACGCCTACCGGGAGCGGTACCCCGAGGTCGAGCTCAGTCTCAGCCTGGGCACCACGATGCTGCACGTCGAACAGCTCCGCGCCGGCGAAATCGACGTCGGCTTCGTCCGGCCGCCGCTCGAGGAGCGCGGCCTCGAGGAGCTGGTCCTTGGGCGCGAGCCGATGGTCTGCGTGCTGCCCCGCGGTCACCGGCTGACCCGCCGCTCGAGCGTGCGCCCGCGCGACCTCGAGGGCGAGCCGCTCGTCTGGTGGCCGGAGGCGCACGGCCCGGGCGCTTGGCGCGAGGTCCGCCGCGAGGTGTGCGGCGAGCCGCCCTGGCCGGCGCTGGCCCGCGCCGAGCCCG
>DATIEI010000346.1:0-7789 GCA_035455845.1 Solirubrobacteraceae bacterium | reverse complement strand
ACCTGCACGTGGTTGAGATCGACCGGCGGTTGTCGGATGCGCTGAATGACGCGGTGTCCGGGTTCGCGAACGTGACGGTTTGGATGGCCGATGCGCTGGACCTGGATCTGGGGGCGCTGGCTCCGGCGCCGACCGCGGTGGTGGCGAACCTGCCCTACTCGATCGCCGCCACGGTGATCCTGCGCACGATCGACGAGCTGCCTTCGGTGCGGTCCTGGGTGGTCATGGTCCAGCGCGAGGTCGGCGAGCGCCTGGCCGCGTCGGTGGGCGATCCGGCCTACGGGGTGCCGTCCGTGCTCGCGCAGCTGGCGTGCGAGGTGCGCGTGCTCCGGCCGGTGTCGCGCACGGTGTTCCGGCCGGTGCCGCGGGTCGACTCTGTGTTGGTGGGGCTGCGCCGGGTCCGTGCGGGCGCCGAGCCCGAGGTGCGCGCGCTCGTCCACGACGCGTTCGCTCACCGGCGTAAGGCTCTGGCCGGGTCCTTGGCGCTGGCCCCGGGGGCTGCACCGGGCGTGCGTGAGCGGGCCCGGGAGGAACTGGTCTCGCTTGGCCATCCGGCCGACGAGCGCGCCGAGCGCTTGTCGCCCGAGGAGTTCCGGGCGCTCGCGGCCGCGCTTCGGGTCGACTCGTGACGCTGGTCGCGCGGGCGCCCGGGAAGGTCAACCTGTGCCTGTTCCTCGGGCCGGTGCGATCCGACGGGCGGCACGAGCTCGTGACGGTGTTCGAGTCGGTGTCGCTGGCCGACTCGATCGAGGTGACGCCCGCCTCCGCCGAAGCCGACCAGGTCGTGTGCGCAGGCGTTCCCGGACCCAACATCGTCTCGCAGACGCTGGACGGGCTGCGCGCCCGCGGCTGGAACGGACCGCCGGTACGGGTCGTGATCGACAAGCGGATCCCGGTTGCCGCCGGGATGGGGGGCGGCTCGGCCGACGCCGCGGCCCTGTTGCGCATGGCCTCGGCGATCGCCCGGGTGCCTGCGGGCGTGATCGAGGAGCTCGCGGCATCGCTGGGAGCGGACGTGCCGAGCCAGCTGGTGCCGGGGGTGGCGCTCGGGACCGGCGCCGGCGAGATCGTGGAGCGCCGCGAGCCGCTGCCGGAGCACGCATTCGTGATCGTGCCTCAGTCCTTTGGCCTGTCCACGGCCGCGGTGTACCGGGAGGCCGATCGACTGGGTCTGCCGCGCGACGCCTCCGATCTGGCGGCCCGTCTGGGTTCTGTGCGCGCCGGCGGGATGCCCCAGCTCATCAACGATCTGGAGCCGGCGGCTCTATCGCTCCGGCCCGAAATCGGGCGTGCGCTCAAGGCCGTGCGCGCGGCCGGGGCTGAGCACGCGATGGTCTCGGGCTCGGGTCCTACGGTGTTCGGGCTGTTCTCCGGGAGGGGCGCCCGGGAGCGGGCCGCGGACGCCGCGGAGAGGTTGACCGACCGGTACCCTGGGGCGACCTCGGCGACCCCCGTGAGCGAGGATTTCGGCGCTCCGCGCGGAAGCTAGCCGCAGCCCCGCCCGCGCCGTCGGGCACAATTCCCACAAGGCTCGTGAGCAACCAGTCCATCACCTATCTGGTCGGAGCGTGTGCAGCCGTGTTCGGCCTGGCCGCGTTCTGCACGCTGATCGTCGTTCCCGCGGTCACCGCCTACCGGCGGACGCTCGACCGGCTGACCGCGGTGGTGCTGTCGCTATACGTACTAGCCGCGCTTGTGGGGATCGGCGTGCTGCTCGGCGCGCTGATCGTGGTCGAGTGGCCGCGGCTTTTCTGAGCATCGCGAAGGGCGCCGGCTGCGGGGTGGCACCGAAAAGCCGAGCGGCTTCTCTGAGCGTCGCGAAGGGCGCCGGCTGCAGGGTGGCACCGACAAGCCGAGCGGCTTTTCTGAGAGCCCGCGCGGGGATTCCCGGGTTTGGCTGACCGGGCTTGGGAGCAGGCGGCGCCCGCTGCGCCGAACCTGGCCGCGCTCGCCGCGATCACCGACGCGGTCGAGGATGGCGCCGGGCTGCCCGCGGTGCTCCGCGCCGCCGCTCGCGCGCTCGACACCAGCCTGATCTTGATCGACCGGTCGGCCACCGTCCTGGCGGTCGCCGCGCGCAGCCCGGCGGACGAGCGCTCGTTGATGCGCGACGGCGACGATGTCACGACGATCGAGCTCAAGGTTGCCGACGCCACGGTGGGAAAGCTCCGGATGCGCTCCGGCGATCGTCCCGCCGACACCTCGCTGCTGCGACTGGTCAGCACGTTGATCGCCTCCGAGGTCGAGCGTGTCCGTGCCCCGGAGCTCGCGTCCGAGGAGGCAGCCACCGTGTTCCAGCGCGCGGTTCTGGCCGGGAAGATCCAGGGTCGCGACGAGCTCATCGCCCAGGGCAAGGAGCTCGGCACCGATCTTGGCCCGGGCGCCAGCGTGGTGATCATCCGCGCCCATCCGCGCAGCCCGACCGAGGAGGACTGGCGCCGGCGGATGCTCGCCCTGGTCGCGCGCGGGGCGAGGTCTCTCGCGCCCGGCGCGCTGGCCGCGCCGACCACCGACGACGCCGGCGGGGAGATCGCGGTCCTCCTGCCCGACGGCGACGGAGACGTCGGCCGTCGGGCCGCCGCGGCGATCCTGCGCGAGCTCGAGTCCGGCCTTCCCGGGTTCGCCTTCGCGATCGGGCGAAGCCGCCGGGTCGAGGATCCGCTCGAGCTTCAGCGCGCGCGCAACGAGGCGCTGTTGGCCGCCAACGTCGTCGAGGGTGAGCCCGAGCGGACCGAGCTCGGTTACGAGGACACCGGCACCTACCAGCTGCTGCTGCCCCACATGAACGACCCGGTCGAGCTGCGGCGCTTCTACGACGAGACCGTACGCCCCCTGGTCGCCTACGACGAGCAATACGAGACCGACCTGCTCGGCACGCTTTCCACGTTCCTGGAATGCGACGCCAACGTAAACGCCACCGCCTCGCGCCTGATCACCCACCGTCACACGGTCCGCTACCGGTTCGAGCGCGTGCGCGAGCTGACCGGCCTCGACGTGTCCTCCACCGACGGCCGCGAGAAGCTGTCGCTGGGCCTCAAGGCGATGCGGGTCCTGGGAATCGCGCCTCCGCGCGGTCCGGCCCACGAGCGCGGGGCCGAGGGCGGACGGGTGCCGAGGTAGGGTGATGCCGCCGATGAACGGGCAGCCGGCTGTGCTGATCATGGCCCGCGCGCCCCGCGCCGGCGAGGTCCGGCGCGCGCTCGAGCCCCTGCTCGGCCGCGAGGGATGCCGGGAGCTCCAGGCCATGCTGATCGCCCGCGCCGCTGCTTGGGCACGCAAGGTGGGAGCGGGGGCGCTGCACGTGGCGCACGACCCACCCGATGCGGGGAGCGAGCTGCGCCGCCTGGTCGGCGCCGATGCGGTCTTGTTCCCTCAAAACGGTGAGGGCATCACCGGCCGCCTGGCCGATGCCTCCGCCCGCGTGCTCTCGCGGAGCGGTGGGCCGCTACTGATCGTGTGGCCCGACCTGCCGCGCTTCCGCGTCGCCCACGCCACCGGGGCCCTCGAGGACCTGAGCTCCGGCTGCGACGTGGTCCTCGGGCCGGCCATCGACGGCGGGCTCTACCTGGTGGGCATCGCCCGGCCCCTGCCCGAGCTGTTCGCCCTGCCCGAGCAGACCTGGCGGGGCGATGTGATGGCGGTGGCGCTGACCGCGATTCGCGACGTGGGCTTCGAGGTCGGGATCCTGCGCGCCGAACGCGCACTGCACCGACCGGCCGACGTGCGCGCGGCCCTGGCCGATCCGCTGCTGCCAGAGGACGTGGCGACGATCCTCCGCCGGCACCGCTGAGCCTCGGTCAGGTGTCCAGGGTCGGCGGGTCCGGCTAAACCGGGCCTGGGCGCTTGCCGACATCTTCGTGACGCGCGCGCCCAGGCGCGCGCCGGGCCGTCCGACCATGTCACGCTCTTTCTCCACTCCGTCACGTCAGGCCGCCAACGATGGTCGGCGGAAGTGCGGGATTCTCAAGGGGGAGCGGTTTGCGGTCGATCCAGCGGGCGTGGCGAGACGACTCATAGATCGCGGGCGCGAACAGCACGGATTCACGCTGATCGAGGTGCTGGTGAGCGCACTGATCGTCACGCTGATCGCTGGGGCCGTCGCCGGCGGGCTGATGGCCAATGTGAAGGCCACCGGCGACCAGCACCGCCGGACGCAGGCCCAGGCTCTGGCCGAGCAGGATCAGGAGCGCCTCAAGGGGCTCTCGGCCGAGCAGCTCAACAACCTGAGCCAGACCTACACGAGCACCCAGGACAACTACAAGTTCACGGTCTCGTCGCGCGCCTGGTATCTGAACAGCACCACCGGCGCGAGCTGCTCGAGCGGAGGCGGAGCCGGCGCCACGTACTTCAAGACGATCTCGACCGTCAGTTGGACTGACCCGACCGGGACGGCTCGCGCTCTCGCCACCGACGAGAGCGTGATCACGCCCCCCGCCGGCGGCAGCATCCTGGCCCAGTTCCACGATCAGACCACCGCACCGCTGTCGGGGGTGAACGTCTCGGCCACCGGCCCCGAATCTGACGCCGCCACCAGCGACGGGAACGGGTGCACGATCTTCACCGGCCTTGATAGCGGCAACTACAACCTGACGTTCACCGACAGCGGCTACGTCGATCCGAACGGGAACGCCTCGCCTCTGACCGACACGGCCACCGTGGCGAGCACCGGCATCGCCACGCCGAGCCGCGGTAACCCGATCGAGATGGGCCTCGGTGGCGGAGCCACCGGGAACTTCGCTCTCGCCCTCACCGGCACGCCTGCCTGGAAGGCACCTGACCTCTCCTGGTACGGCAGCGGCGGCGGCTATTCGATGTCCGATTTCCGCAAGAACGATCCGACGGGCTCGACCAGCGTCTCCTCGCTCGGGACCTTGACGGTGGCGGGTGCTTCCGGCGGGTTGTTCCCGTTCGCCTCGCTGAATCCGACCAGCTACACGAACAACTACCAGCTGTGGGCGGGGGCGTGCCGGGCCGAGGAACCACCGGCCGGAGTGAATGCGGCCACAGTGACTCCAGGGTCAAGCCAGAGCCTGACGGTCCTGGAGCCGGTGCTCTATCTCACAACCAACCGGACGCCGCTCGATGTCAAGTTCACCTTCAATGCCGCCACCGGTTCGACGTGCCAGGACGTCTGGACGCCGACCGTCTCGACGACCGCGGGCCCGAGCGGTTCGTATGTATACGGGCTGCCGTACGCGACGAGCCAGACCGCAGGGACGAACTCCAGCAGTTCCGGCCTGACCGGCTCGATCACGGTATGCGCCGACTACAAGAGCGGGACCAAGTACGGCATGGCTAGCCAAACAATCACCGACGATTTCACGACTCCGACACCGTTGTCATTGACGCTGCCGTCGGCGACGTCCACGACCAAATGCTGACCGTGCGCCGGATCGCCCGAAACGTGCGCCACCGCCTGGCCGACCAGCGCGGTTTCACGCTGGTCGAGTTGCTGGCCACGATGGTCGCCGGGGTGGTCGTGATGCTCGCCATCGGCACGATCATGGACGTAACGCTCCGGGAGACGACCCGTTCGTTCACGCTCGTCGACGCGATCAATCGCACCCGTCCGGTCTTCGAGCAGATCGAGAACAACCTCCATTCGGCGTGCTTCGCCGATGAGCAGACGCCTATCCAGGTCGGCAGCAACGCGAACAAGCTGATCTACATGAGCTCGTACGGGAATGCCGCGACGCCCACCACGGTGTGGCACGAGGTCACCTACAGCCCGGCGCCGACCGCGACGCTCACCGACACCACATACTCGACTAGCTACTCGGTGGTGAACGGCATCCCGACCTGGTCGCGGGGCGTGCAGCAGGGCGCAAGGACACTGCTCACCAACGTGGCCCAGACCGGAACGACCCCCGTCTTCCAGTACTTCGCCTACGAGACCGCGCCCGGTACGGATGCTGCCGGCAACCAGTACGAGATCCTTCCCGATGGGAGGGCTCCGGTGCCCGGAACCAGTACCACGGTCACCGACCCGCTCGCTCCTGGGGGTTCCCTCACGTCGACGCAGGCATCCTCGGCCGCCGAGGTGCTGATCACGCTGACCGTGGGCCCGGGCGGGCATTCCAACGAAAACACCAACCTCGCGAACGTCGGCCAGTCGGTAAGCGACTCGATCACGTTCCGCTTCACCCCCGCCGCCAACCACGAGGGCGACGGCGCCAGCTTCTCACCATGCGACTGATCGCCACCTCCACTCTGACAGCCGGGCGCTGGGCCCGTCGTCGCCTGTCGCCCGAGCACGGGTTCACGATGGTGATGGCGCTCGGTGTCATGCTCGTGACCAGCCTCCTCCTGACCGCGGTCTTCTTCGCTCTTCAGGGCGAGATCCAGTCGGGCAGGACCGATCTCGCGGCCAAACGGGCCTATGCCGCTGCGACGGCCGGCGTGAACGCGTACCTGTACCAGCTCAACCAGAACCCGAACTACTGGAACACCTGCGCGAACGACATCCAGAGCACCCCGGTCAGCGTCCCCGGCTCATCCGACGGGGCTTCTTACACCTACGCCCCGATCTATGCGAACGGCAACACAAGCTGCACCGGCAACGTGATCAATTCGATGATCGACAACACCACCGGAACCATCCGCATGCTGTTCACGGGTACCGCGGGAACCCGGCCCGTCGTGACGCGCGCGATCGTCGTGAGCTTCCGGATGAACAGTCCCCTCGACTTCCTCTGGTACACGCACTTCGAATCGGTCGACGATGGGATCCCCGGCTACAGCGCCTGCGGCGTGTTCTATCGGAACGGCCGGAGTTCGTCCTGCAACATCGTGTGGGTGTCGGCGGACGTCATGAACGGTCCGGCCTACACCGACGACCAGTACCTGATCAACACATCGGCTTCCCCGACGTTCGGTCGCTATTCCAACGACAAGATCGAAAGCTCGGCGCCGGGGACTCAGCAGAAGGACGTTTGCTCGGGCAGCAACTGCCAGAACGCGAACTTCGTCGGGAACCGCGTCGAGAACGCCAAGCCGATTCCGACGCCGTCGGACAACTCCGAGCTCCTGACCGACGCGCAGAACTACGGCAAGGTATTCACCGGGACGACCAACATCTCGCTGAACGGCGTGACCAACACGGCCACCGTCACCAGCTGCGTCAGCGCCACCAGCTGTACCACGTATCCCAGCTTCTCGCTCAGCCAGTATCCGATTCTGTACGTCAGCAACGCGTCCGGCTGCACGCCCCCCGCGTATACGCCCTTCAATGTGACCTATCCCATGGACACCTCGAACAACTACCACGTGGGTTGCGCCGGTGACGTGTACGTGTCGGGCAGCTACAACACGCCGCTGACGATCGGCGCGGCGAACAACGTGGTCATCGACGGCAACCTCACCACCAGCGCGGACGGCTCGGGCAATCCCACCGGCAGCGCCACCCTTGGCCTCGTCGCCAACGAGTTCGTGCGCGTCATGCACGGCATCAACGGAAGCGACTCGAGCAGCGGCTGCAGCACGACCAACAACAACGCGCTGAGCCTCAGCAACCCGACGATCGACGCCGCCATCCTGGCCCTCAACCACTCGTTCATCGTCGACAACTACAACTGCGGCGCCGGCCTCGGCCAGCTGACCGTCCACGGCGCGATCGCCCAATACTTCCGCGGTCCGGTCGGGACCGTCGCCAGCGGCGGCGGCGTGGCCACCGGCTACGCCAAGAACTACAACTACGACGACCGCCTCGCGAACATCCTCCCGCCGTACCTGTTCGACATCTCGAACGCGGGCTGGCACGTCTCACGCGAGACGGTGTGCGTGGCCGGGA
>DATIEI010000345.1:0-2232 GCA_035455845.1 Solirubrobacteraceae bacterium | reverse complement strand
CTCAGGCCCAGATGCTCGCCGAAGGGGTCAGCGAGGTCGCGCCGCCCGCGCCTGAGGCGCCGGTGGGCATCCGGCCGTCGCACGGCTTCACCGAGGAGAGCATCCGGGCGGCGCTGCCCAGCGCGGGCCGATTCGGCTGGAGCGACCTGCGGGTCGCGCGGTGGCTGAGGACGCGCCGCCCCGGCCACAGTGCGCCGTCGCCGGCCTAGGGCGTGTTGATCAAGAAGGTGCGGGGTGGCCAGCCGCCGCGAGTTGCGCGGGAGAATGGGCGTGTGAAGATCCAGGTGCTGCATATCGAGGATTGCCCGAATTGGCAGGAGGCGGGCGATCGAGTACGGCTGGTGCTCGACTCGATCGGACGGGGCGATGTTCCGGTGGAGTTCGTGTTGATCCGCACCGAGGCTGAGGCGGTGAGCTCTGGTTTCGCGGGCTCGCCCACGATTCTTCTGGACGGTCAGGACTTGTTCCCGTCCCAGGGGAACACTGCCGACTTGGCGTGCAGGGTCTATCTGACCGAGCGCGGCTTTGCGGGTGCGCCGACGGTGGGACAGCTTGAGCGCACGCTGCAGGAGCGCGAAGCGCTCAGCGGAGATCGGTCTTGATCCAGATCAGCGCCGCGGCGAGGCTGACGGCGGCTCGGTAGTTGCGGGCGAGTTTGTCCGAGCGCATCGCGATGCCGCGCCACTGCTTGAGACGGTTGAAGCAGCGTTCTACGACGTTGCGTCCCTTGTAGCGTTCCTTCTGCTTGTCGCCGAAAGCGATCGGCCGGCCCGGCTTCTTGCGGCGGTGCGCGATCTGGTCGTCCCGCTCGGGGATGGTCGCCGCGATCCTCCGGTCGCGGAGCCAGGCGCGGTTCGCCCTTGAGGGGTACCCCTTGTCGGCGAGCACCCGGTCGGGGCGGGTGCGGGGGCGGCCCTTCCCGTCGCGGGGAACGCGGATGTTCTCCAGCACCGCGCTCATCATCGTGGTGTCGTTGATGTTCCCGGCGGTGATCATCATGCTCAGCGGCCGGCCGCGGCCGTCGCAGACCACGTGCAGTTTGGTCGTCAGCCCGCCGCGGGAGCGTCCGATCCCGTGATCAGGCGGCTCGGACCACGGATTCTTGTGATTCGGCACAGCCCCCTGTGTCCCGGGCGAGGGTCGCGCCGTGCTGATGCACGCGCGCGATCGTGGAGTCGATCGAGACGACCCAGTCGATTTCCCCAGCGGCGTCGGCCTGCTTCTGCACCTCGGTGAGCAGCTTCTGCCAGGTGCCGTCCCCGGCCCACCGGTTGAACCGCTTGTAGATCGAGTTCCACTTCCCGAACCGTTCCGGAACGTCACGCCACGGCGCACCGGTCCGGTACTTCCACGCCATCCCCTCGATAGCGAGCCGGTGATCCGTCCACGGCCGCGACCGACCGGTCACCGTCGGCATCAACGGCTCCATCACGGCCCACACCTCGTCAGAGATCTCCTGTCGCGTCACCGTTCAAGACTCACCCACCGAGGAGCGGAACCTCTTGATCAACACGCCCTAGGCGCGACGACTCAGGTGAGTTCGCGTGTGAGCGCCGCTCGTGCTCGCGCGACGACGGTCTCAATCGGCTCATCCGCGGCGGTCGTCGTCTCGCGCACGCTCGACCGCAGTCCGGCGGGTGCCGGCCGGTCTCCCGCCTCGCGGATCCGACTCGCCGCAGAGCGCAGGGCGCGCGCGTGGTCGGCGGGCACCAGTTCTGCGGCCGTCTCCAGGCAGATCGCCATCGGGTAGGCGTAGTCGATGGTCTCGGCCCTCGCGATCGCCTGGAGTGCGGCGCGCGCGGCGTCCGCTCGCCGTCCACGGGCCAGAGCGATCCGAGAGTCGAGCGCGTGCGCCAGCGGCAGTTCGCGCTCGATGCCGAGCTCTTCGCCGTCTCGTACCGCCAGCTCGGCCAGGCGCGCCGCGGGTTCGAGACGCCCGTCGTGGAGGGCGACTCCGGCCGCGGCCGCGGCGAACACCGCACGCGCGATGCGTGCCTCACCGGGCATGAGCAGGGGGTCCGCCTCGGCGATCACCTCGCGGGCCCGGTCGAAATCGCCGACCTGCCAGAGCACCATGGCCGACGTGGCCAATGTCGTCTTCAACTGGTCCTCGCTGGCGCGCCGACGGCAGATCTCGAGCGCACGCATCGCATAGTCGACGGCCTCGGTATCGCCGCGCTCGGCGAGCACGCTCGCCACGCCCATCGAGGCGGTGACCAGCAGATCGGGATC
>DATIEI010000344.1:0-8970 GCA_035455845.1 Solirubrobacteraceae bacterium | reverse complement strand
CGCCGTCGTCTCGACCGCCTCACCGAGCCCGATCGGGGCGCGCGAGTCGCTCTCGCGCTGTACAGATGGGCCGCCCGCGCGGGAGATCGCGCCTGCCACACCCCCGCCGTGCTTCAGATCCGTGTTCGCCGCGTTGGCAATCGCGTCGACCTCGAGGCGCGTTATGTCGCCCTCAAGGACTTCGATCGCACAAGCCACCGAAACGGCTAGGAGACTTCGGCCGGCTCTTCCTTGCCCGCCAGGCGCTCGCGTCCGCGCCGTACCGCGGCGATGAACTTCGACAGATTGACCTCGAGCGTGTTGAGGATCTCGTCGGCGTAGTCCTCGGCCCCGAGACGGATTTCGCGCTCGCGGGCCCGGGCGTCCTCGATGATGTCCTCGGCTGCGCGCTCGGCCTGCTTGGTGATCTCCTCCTCGGAAACCATCCGCTCCTGGCGCTCGCGGGCCTCCTTGACGATCCGTTCGGCCTCGCGCTTGGCCTCGGCCAGCATCTCCTGGCGCTCCTTGACGATCCAGCGGGCTTGCTTGATCTCCTCTGGGATCGTGGCGCGCATCTGGTCGAGGATGTCGTAGATCTCTTCCTTGTCGACCCGAACCTGATCGGTCAGCGGCACGGCTCGGGCGTTGTGCACGAGGTCGTCCAGCTTGTCGATCAGTACCAAGACATCCATCGCAAAAGCTCTCTTTCGTTAGCGCCCGAGCCGTTCCTTCAAGGCTCCGGCCACCTCTTCGGGGACAAGATCGTCGATTTCGCCGCCAAAGGTCGCAAGCTCCTTGATGCCGCTCGAGCTCAAGAAACTGTACTTGGCCGACGCCATGAGGTAAACGGACTCGATCTGGGGGTCCTGCCGGCGGTTGAGCTGATTCATCTCGAGCTCGTACTCGAAGTCCGAGATCGCGCGCAGCCCCTTGACGATCGCCATCGCCCCACGCTCGCGCGCGAAGTCGACCAAGAGCGTGGAGAACGGCTCGACGTCGACGTTGCCGAGCGCGCGCGTCGCGTTCGTCACGAACCCGACGCGCTCCTCGGCGCTGAACACGGTCTTGCCCTTGCGCCAGGGCAGGTTGACCACCGCCACGATGACCCGGTCGTACATGGCCGAGGCGCGGGCGATCACGTCGAGGTGCCCGTTGGTGACCGGGTCGAATGTGCCGGGGCAGATCGCGATGCGGTTATCGGGGGCCATGGATTCGAATCAAAGTGTCGCCGTAGCGGCGTTCGTCGAGCAGCGTCAGGTCGAGCTCGAGCGGGGACCGCCGGTCGCTCTCGGCCACTACCCGAGCGCCGGGAGCGAGAACCGGTCCCAGGGCCGTCGAGAGCTCCGGCCCGAGGGCGCTCGCGTGGCGATATGGGGGATCGAGGAATACGAGATCGTAAAGACGAGGGTCGCGAGATGCGCTCCTGAGGTAGGCGAGCGCGTCCTGGCGGCGCACCGCAGCCTCGGCTCCGAGCGCCTCCAGGTTGCGTCGCACCGCGGCGACGGCGGCCCCCGACGAGTCGACGAACGAGACCTCACCCGCCCCGCGCGACAGCGCCTCGATGCCCAGGGCGCCGGACCCCGCGAACAGGTCGAGCACCCGCGCGCCCTCGATCGACCCCAGGATCGAGAACAGCGCCTCGCGCACGCGATCCGACGTGGGACGCGTCGCCGAGCCGCGCGGCGCCACCAGCGTCCGACCCCCCCACCGGCCGGCGACCACGCGCACAGCTCACGCCCGGATCGGGGCCAGCGCCTCGGCGCCGAACGTCCCGACGAGCGCATCGGCGATCAGCGCGTGCTCGGGCTCAGCCAGCTCCGGATCGGCCGCGATCAGCTCGTCGGCGTAGCGCCGGGCTCGCTCGAGCAGCTCGGCGTCGCGGGGCAGTTCGGCGACCTGGTAGATCGCCTCGCCGTGCTGACGGGTCCCGACCAGCTCGCCCTCGCGGCGCAGCTCGAGGTCGATTTCGGCCAGCTCGAACCCGTCCGCATGCGACTCGAGCGCGCGCAGACGCTGCGAGTCCTTGGAGCCGAACAGCAGGCAGAACGACTCGTGCGCCCCCCGGCCAATCCGGCCCCGGAGCTGGTGGAGCTGCGATATCCCGTAGCGGTCGGCGTCCTCGACCAGCATCACTGTGGCGTTGGGAACGTCGATCCCCACTTCGATCACCGATGTGGCGACCAGCACTTCGGCGCCGCCGGAGGCGAACGCCGTCATCGCCTCCTGCTTGGCCCCGGTCGCCAGCTGCCCATGCATCAGCACGACGCGGAAATCGCGAAACTCGCCCATGCGCAGCCGCTCGAACTCGGCGGTCGCGGCCCGCGCCTGCAGCAGCTCGGATTCGGAGACCAGTGGGCAGACCACGAACGCCTGGCGCCCGGCGCGGAGCTCCTCGCGAATCCGTTCGTAGGCGCGGGCGCGCTCGGCCTGCGACGAGCACACGAACGTCTTGATCGGCCGTCGCCCGGCGGGTAGCTCGCGCAGCTGGGTCGAGTCCAGATCGCCATAGTTCGAGAGCGCGAGCGTGCGCGGAATCGGCGTCGCGGTCATGTGGAGCACGTGGGGCCGCTCGCCTTCGCGCGCCTTGGCGTCGAGCGCCGCACGCTGGCGGACCCCGAAGCGGTGCTGCTCGTCGACGACCGCGACGGCCAGCCGGCCGAACTGCACTGCGTCCTCGATCAGGGCGTGGGTGCCGACGATCAGCGAAAGCTCGCCCGTCGCGAGCCGCGCCAGCAGCTCGGATCGGCGACGCCCCGGCGTGGACCCTGTGAGCAGCCCGAGCGCCACCACCGCGCCGGGCATCAGCGACTGGATCGTCGCGAAGTGCTGCTCGGCGAGTGTCTCGGTCGGCGCCATCAGCGCGCCCTGATAGCCGTGCTCAACCGCCCGGAGCAGCGTGTACAGGGCCACAACGGTCTTGCCCGAGCCGACCTCACCCATCAGCAGGCGCTGCATCGGCTGCGCCTGGGCCAGGTCACGGTCGATCTCCTCAAGCGCGCGCTCCTGGTCGCCGGTCAACGAGAACGGCAGCATGCTCGCGAGCCAGCGCGCGGTCAACTCGCGGGGCGCATCGAGCACCGGCGCGCTGTTCGATGCGCGTCGCTGCAGGCGACGGCGCAGGAGCGCCAGCTGCACGAGCAGCAACTCGTCGAAGGCCAGGCGCCGCCGGGCCACGTCGGCGTCGGAGTCAGCACCGCCAAAGTGCGCCTCGGTCAGCGCGGCCGAGCGCTCGGGAAGGCGTTCGCGCGCGCGGAGCCGGGCCGGCAGCGGCTCGACCACGTCGCCGAGCGCGTCGGCGTGCTCGCGGACCAGGGCCAGGATCTGGGTCGACGACAGTCCATCGGTGGCCGGGTAGTGCGCCACCGCCGCGCCGCCGTCGCCGGTCACCGCGTCCCCCGTCCGGGCGTGAGCCTGGACCCGGAACCTACTGCGCCCCTCGAACTTGCCGTGCAGCGCCAGACGCGTCCCGGCCGGGTAGCGCTGCTCGAGCCACGGCGGGTTGAAGAACGTGGCCTTCCTCACCCCGGTCTCGTCGGCGACCGTGGCCTCAACCAGCGGCCGCATGCCGCGGCGCCGGACCGATCGCGACGAGATGCTCCTGACCTGAACCACCACGGTGGCGCTGTCGCCGGGCAAAAGCTCGGCCACCGCCCGGGCCTCGCGGCGGTCGCGCGGCAGGTGCAGGAGAAGGTCTCCGACCGTCCCCAGGCCCAGTGTGTCCGCTCCGCGCTGCGCCTTGGGACCGTCAAACGAGAGCGGCGCACTCAGCTTCGAGGGGCGGGGATAGTGCGCCGGCGCCTCGGCCAGCGCGACCGGGTCGAGGGGGTCGGAGGTGGCGAATGCGGTGGCGGCCATCGGGGGAGTAGAGCCGGAGATCCGTCTAGCGAACCCGCCGCATGATCAAGATCCGGACGGACGCGACGAGCTTAAACCGCGTCGTGTCATCCGTCGAAACCGATCCGAGCCGCGAGCTAGTCGCCTCCCAGGCCTCAGCAGATGAGGTCCGTCGCTCGCTGCTCGCACGCAGCGGACTGCTCGAGCCGGACCCGCGCCCCGAGCTCGATCGCTGGACGGCGGTGCTCCGCCGCGCCACGGGATCGGCCGTCGCGGCGCTCGCGGTCGAGCTCGGCGATCGGACGCTGATCACCGGCCTGTGGAGGGGCGATGCCGACGCGCCCGAGACCGCTGAGCTTGCACCCGGCGAGTCGCTCGAGGCGTTCCTCAGCGCCAAGGTCGACGCACCGGCCTGGGCCGACGGCCGACACTCCTACCTCGAGGCCTCGGTGACCGTCGACGGCCATGTCCTGTGCACGCTGGGGGTAGCCGACGCAGCGCCGCGTGACTGGGATGAGCGCGACATGCAGATCCTCGACGACGCCACCAGCGCGATCGCGGCCGAGATCCGGCTTCGCCTGGCCAATGACGAGGCCCTGCGCTTCCACGATCTCGTGGCCTCGCAGCACCGTGTGCACGAGCTGATCGCCGGTGGTGCGCCACTCAGGGACGTCCTGGTCGAGCTGGTCGAGGGGATCGAACGCCACGATCCGTCCGTGATCGGCTGCGTGGTACTGCTCGACCGCGAGTCGAACACTTTGCATCCCGGCGCGGGCCCCTCGCTGCCGACGCACTACCTGGCGGCGATCGACGGCGTGGTCATCGGCCCCAACGTCGGCGCCTGCGGCTCGGCCTCGTGGTCGGGCCAGATCACGATCTCCGACGACATCGCCACAGATCCGAGGTGGGCGCCGATCCGCGACTTCGTCCTGGACGCCGGTCTTGGCCACTGCTGGTCGATGCCGATCAAGGGCCCCGCCGGCGAGGTGCTGGGAACGCTCGCCCTGTACGGGCCGCACGCACGCCGGCCGCTGCCCGCGCACCTTTCGCTGATGGAGGACGGCGCGCGACTCGCCGGGATCGCCATCGAGCGCCACCGCGCGCTCGAGCAGCTGATCCACGATGCCCGCCACGACGGCCTGACCGGGCTGCCCAACCGCACCGCGATCTTCGAGCAGCTCGACGAAGCGATCGTCCGGGTCAAGCCGGGTTCGGCACTGGCCGTACTGTTCGTGGACCTCGACGGCCTAAAGTCGCTGAACGACACGCTCGGACACGACCGCGCCGACGAGATGATCCGCGAGGTCGGCCAGCGGCTCTCTGCCGTGGTGCGCGGAAGCGACTTCGTGGGCCGGTTCGGCGGCGACGAGTTCGTGGTCGTGGCCGAGGCGGTCGCCGACGAGGATCAGGCGGCCAAGCTCGGCTATCGCCTGCTCGAGGCGGTCTCCCAACCGCTGCCCGGGGTCGACTCGAGCGTGGTCACGGCAAGCATCGGGATCGCGCTGCTGAGCGACGCGCAGTCCGACGCGCGCGAGGCGCTTCGCCAGGCCGACGCCGCCATGTACGAGGCCAAGCGCACCGGACGGGATCGCATCACGTTCTTCGGCGGCAGCCGTCGCAGCCAGGAGGGCCGCCGGCTGACCCTGGTCCGCGAGCTGCGGGACGCCGAGATGCGCGGCGAGCTCGGCCTGGTGTTCCAGCCGGTCTTCGACGTCGAGAGCGGCGCGCTGGTCGGCGTGGAGGCGCTCGCGCGCTGGAACAGCCCTGCCCTGGGATCGGTTTCCCCGGCCGAGTTCATCCCGGTGGCCGAGGACGCCGGCCTGATCGTCTCGATCGGGTCATGGGTGCTGCGCGAGAGCTGCGAGACCATGCACCGCATCGCCGCGCAGACCGGACGTCCGCTCGAGCTGTCGGTCAACGTGTCGGCCCATCAGCTCGCCAACCCCGGCTTCGCGCGCTCGGTGCAGCAGACCCTCGCGCACGCCGAGTTCCCGGCAGAGCAGCTCGTGCTCGAGATCGCGGAGACCGCCCTTGTGCACTCAGACACGGTCGCCGCGCACACGCTGCGTGACCTCGAGACGCAGGGCATCCGGATCGCGCTCGACGACTTCGGCACCGGCAACTCGTCGCTCGCCTGGCTCAAGGAGCACCCGCTCGACGCGATCAAGATCGATGGCAGCTTCGTGGCCGGACTGGCCGGCGACCCACGTGACCAGGCGATCGTCGCCTCGCTGATCAGCCTGGCGCGGGCGCTCGGTTGCGCAGTGACCGCCGAGGGGGTCGAGGCCGAGGATCAGCTGATCGCCTTGCGCCTGCTCGACTGCGAGCGCGTACAGGGCTTCCTGCTCGCCCATCCGCTCGGCGCCGACGAGCTGGCCGAGCTGCTGGCCGATCCTCCGGTCGTGGCTATTCAGCCGACAGAAGCCACCACTGACCCGGTTGACCTCCGTCAGATAGCTCGAATTCGACATCTCCGTGGGCTAGGGCCTGGACCGTCCCGTCGTCCAGCGGCGCTTCGGCGCCCCGCAAGCAGGTGATCAGCTCGGCGTCGTGCGCGAGCTGCTCGAGCACCTCCCGGAGCGCCTCCCGGGGCTTGCCCCAGGCGACGATCTCCTCCTCCACGTAGCCGACCGCATCACCGGCGCGGAATCGCCCCTCGGCGTCATCTAGCCGGGCCGGGGCCACCGCCCCGGTGCGGACGTGCTCGAGCGCGGCACGCATGGCCGCGGCATTCGCCTCGGCCTCGCCCGTGGGATCGAGCGCGACGGCGGCGGCCAGGCCGGCCTGCGGCGAGAGCGACGGGACGACCGACACAGCCTTGTCGGACAGCTCGGCCGCGCGGCGCGCCGCGGTAAGCGCTCCTGGGCTGTTCGGCAGGACCACCACCTCCTCGGCGCGGCAGGCGTGGATGGCGGCCAGGAGATCGAGACTGGAGGGAGCCAGCGCCGGCCCGCCGTCCAGTGCCCGTATACCGAGGCTCTCGAACAGGGACCTCATCCCGGCGCCGCTGACCACCGCGACCGCGTCGCACACCGGCGTCTGCGTGGCGGCCAGTCGCCGCTCGCGCTGCTCGACCTGCGCGCGCATGTCGGCCACGTCGAGGTGCGAGACGGTTCCCGCCGAAGCGAACAGCGTGGTCGCGCGGTCGGGATCATCGGTGTGGATGTGCACCTTGAGCGTGGTCTGGTCACCCACGATCAGCACCGAGTCGCCGAGCCGCTCCAGCGCTGGATGAAAGTGCCGCGACTCAAGGCTCGTGCCGGTGACCGCGAAGCTCACGCAGTAGCGGTATGTCGTGGATGAGTGCTGGGGACGGGTGACCCGGGCGCTCGCGTGGTGCGCGAGGATCGGTGGCGCACCGCCGCGCAGCTCGCCGAGGATGCCGGCGAGCATCACGGTGAGGGCATAGCCGCCGGCATCGACTACACCCGCCTCGCGCAGCGCGGGCAGCAGGTCGGGGCCGCGCCGCACCGAGCTCTCACCCGCTGCGAGCGCGCGCTCGACGACCGCGGCGATGACCATGTTCTGCATCTCGGCGGTGGCGTCAGCCGGCAGGCGCGCGTCGCGGAAGCGGGCCAGGTCGGAGGCGACCTGGACGCCCATCTCGCGCACGACCGTGAGGATCGTCCCCTCGACGGGCTCGCGTACCGAGCCGTAGGCCTGATCGACCGCGCGAGCCAGCGCCGCGCTGATCAGGACGGGGTCGACCAGCTCGCCCGGGCGGCTGGCCAGCTCCTCGGCCGCGCCGCGAATCAGCTGAGAGAGGATCACCCCCGAGGTTCCCCGGGCGCCGAGCAGCGCGGCCCGGGCCACGGAAGCCACGATCTGATCGCGGCCCACTTCCCGGGCGGCGTGATCGGCCGTCGCGGTGGCCAGGCGGTCGAGCTCGTCGAGTACCGCGCGCAGCGTCAGCACCATATTGTCGCCGGTGTCGGCGTCAGCCACCGGGAACACGTTCAGCTCGTTGACCTCTTCGCGTCGCGCCTCGAGGGCGACGAGGCCGGCCTCGAGCACGGCACGGAAGCGCAGCAGGCTCGGATCAGATCCGGGGCTGGCAGGGGCTGGGCTGGGCGGGGCGGGGTTGGGAGGGACCCCATCATTCGGGCCCCGAACCCCGACGGTCACAGGGCTTTGGCGACCTTGCCGGCCTTCAAGCACCGCGTGCAAACATAGACCCGTCGCGGCGTCCCGTTGTCGTCGATCCGGACCCGCTGGAGGTTGGGGTCGAAGCGCCGGCGCGTGGCCACCATCGAGTGGCTGCGGCTGTTGCCGAACGCGGGGCCCTTCTGGCACACGTGACAGACCTTGGCCATGGCCGGCGAGTATAGCCTTCCGGGCAGTCTGTACCCCGAAGGGCGTGACCGGAGGTGGGCGCGCTCATGCGCAGCTTTGAGAAGGTCCCCGAGGGTTCGTATTCTTTGAGACGGGTAATGAGGCGTGTCGATGGGTGATCGATCCCCCGCGGACGTCCGCGTCCGCTCGGACCTGCGGCTGCCGGACCGTTATGAGCCCTTGCGCCACATCGCCACGGGGGGCATGGCGTCGGTGTGGTGCGCTCGCGACCACGCGCTCGGCCGCAATGTCGCGATCAAGCTGCTCGCCGAGCGGTTCGCCTATGACGAGGGAGCGATGGAGCGCTTCATGCGCGAAGCGCGGGCGGCAGCCCGCCTGTCTGGTCATCCGAATGTGGTCATGATCTACGACGTCGGCGAGACCGGCACGGTCGACGACGAGCCCTCGCGGGCGTTCATCGTCATGGAGTACCTGGCCGGTGGCACCGTGGCCGACGCTCTGCGGGTCGACTCGGTGCGCCGTGTGCACGCGGTCAAATGGGTCCACGAGGCCGCCTCGGCCCTTGATTACGCCCACAGCCGGGGCGTTTTGCACCGCGACATCAAGCCGGCCAACCTGCTCCTGGACCGCGACCGCGTGCTCCACGTGGCCGATTTCGGCATCGCCCGGCTCGGTACCGAGGACACCATCACCGCGACCGGCCAGGTGCTCGGCACCGCCTCTTATCTGGCCCCTGAGCGCGCCATGGGCCGCCCGGCCACCGACGCCAGCGACCGCTATTCGCTCGCGGTCGCGGCGTACGAGCTGCTGGTGGGGGAGCGACCGTTCTCTGCCACGCACTTCGCCGTGCAGGCCCGCCAGCAC
>DATIEI010000343.1:0-5896 GCA_035455845.1 Solirubrobacteraceae bacterium | reverse complement strand
GTCGCTCTCCGCGCGGACCTCCCAGGGCCACACCTACGGCCTGGTCCTTCTCGCGGTGGTCATCCTCGGTGCGCTCGCGGGCTTCGCACTGACTCGCGCGATGGACCGTACCGTCCTCGCGGCGACCCTCCGACGCCGTATCGGCACGGTCCTGTTGATTGGCGTGGCCCTCGTCCCGGTGGTGGCGATCGCCGGCGCGGCCGCCTCCTCGCGCGGCCTGACCGGCCAGGTTTCGCATGTGTGGAGCGAGTTGACCAGCACCGCTCCCTCGAGCGGAGTCGGCAACAACCCAGGACGCCTGGCTCAGCTCTCCAACAGCCGGCCGCTGTACTGGAAGGAAGGACTGAAGGTCGGCGAGCACTCGCTGCTGGCCGGCACCGGGGCCGGCGGCTTCGACACCGCTCGCACGCGTTATACGACCAATCCGCTCGAGGTGGCCCATGCGCACAGCTACGCGATCGAGACGTTCGCCGACTTCGGCCTGATCGGGATCGCCGTCAGCCTCGCGCTGCTCGTGGCCTGGGGCGCCGCGGTCCGGCGCACGCTGAGTCCGGCTCGTGACGACCGCGGTCGCGTCGCCGAGCGGACCGGGCTGATCACGATGCTCGCGATCGTCGTGACCTACGGCGTCTCGTCTCTGATCGACTGGACGTGGTTCATCCCCGGCGTGACCGTGCCCGCGCTGGTGTGCGCCGGCTGGCTGGCCGGCCGGGGGGGCGTGGGAGAAGCCGGGACAGCGGACACGGTGGACATGGCGGACGTGGCGGCACGCCGGGCCGGCCCGCTGCCGCTCGGCCGGGTCGCGGCCGCCATCGGCGTCGTTGCGCTCGCGCTCATCGCGGCGTGGTTCGTGTGGCAGCCCCTGCATTCATCCAACCAGGTCACCGCCGCCATCGACGCGATGACACGGGGCGACGCGCGTGCCGCTCTGGGCGCTGCCCGCGGCGCCGCCGGCAGCGACCCGGTATCGGTCGATCCGCTGTGGGAGCTCTCGGCGATCTACTCGGCGCTCGGCAACCGGGCGGCCAGCCGGGCCGAGCTCGTGAAGGCCACGGACGTGCAGCCCTCAAATGCCCAGACCTGGGAACAGCTCGGCTCCTACGACCTCCAGGCCCATCACCCGAAGCTCGCGATGCCCGAGCTGCAGCGAGCGCTCCGGCTCGATCGCACTTCGCAGATCACCGCGCAGAACCTGACCCAGGCGCGCACGGAGCTCAGCGGAACGCCGACGCAAACAGGCTCCGCCTGAGCAGCGGCGGCCCCTCGACCGCCCGCACGTCGATCTGCGCGAACCCGAACTCATCCAGCAGCGTGCGCAGCGAGCGCCTGGTGTACAGGTGCAGGTGGTCGCCGAGCGGCTCGGAAAAACGTTCGATCCCACCGAGCGCCACCCGCAGCCGTCCGTGACACGGCGTGGTGACGAGCAGGCGGCCGCCGGGCACGAGCACGCGCCGGACCTCTGAGAGCCAGCGCGCGGTGTCGGTCACGTGCTCGATCACCTCGCTGGCCCACACCAGCTCGAACGACCCATCGTCGAACGGCAGCGGCCCGTCGATCGGCACGAGCCGAAAGTCTTCGTCCGGATGCCTGGCGCGTGCCCGCTCGAGCGCGTTCTGCGCGACCTCCACGCCGATCGGAACCGCGCCCGCGTCGGCCAGCGCGGCGGTGAAGTCACCGGTGCCCGAGCCCACGTCCAGCGCGCGATCCCCGGCCCGCACCGAACCGCGCAGAAACGCGAGCCGGCGCTCGAACGACGGCGGCTCGAGCTCGGCCGGCAGGCGCTCCCACAAATCCTCGTAGTAGTCCCTGATCGGTCGACCGTACCGCGCGCGGGCTTCCGTCCGGCGACCGAGCGACATTTCCCGTGGCGCGTTGGATACAGTGCGCGGACCGGACCAGCGTGCGTCATCCGGACACCCCGTGAACGTCGCATTCGACAGTCGCCCCGCGAAGAGCACCCACGGTGTCGGCCGCTACGCGCGCTGTCTGCTCAAGGCGCTCCGCGACCTCGACGAATGCGACGTGGTCGAGACCCACCAGCCCCGTCGCTGCGAGGTGTTCCACTCACCGTGGATCGACGGTGCGATGCTCCGTTGCCCGGTGCCGATGGTCGTGACCCTGCACGACCTCGCGCCGCTCAAGCGCCAGGGCCAGTACCTGCGCTCGACGCTGCGCTACAAGCTGCGATACCTGGCCGTCCAACGGGCCGCGCGAGTGATCGTGCCCACCTGTGCGGTGGCCGAGGACGTCGAGTCGGTGCTCGAGATCCCGCGCGAGCGGATCGCCGTGATCCCCGAGGCGCCGGCCGCCTCGCTGCATCGCCGCTCCGATGAGGAGGTCAGCGCCGTGCGCCACCGGTTCTCGCTGCCCGACCGCTACCTGGTGTGGGTCGGCGCCATGCAGCGGCCCGATCCGCGCAAGCGGGTGGCCGCCCTGACCCGCGCGCACCGGTCGATGCCGCTCGTGCTGGTCGGGCCGACCGCCCAATGGGCGCATGAGCTGCAGGGGGTCAAGCTGACCGGCGCGGTCTCCGACGACGAGCTGGCCGCGATCTACACCGGCGCGCACGCGCTCGTCTTCCCCTCGGACGATGAGGGGTTCGGCCTGCCCCCGATCGAGGCCCTGGCCTGCGGGACGCCGGTGGCCGCCTCCGACGTTCCCGCCCTGCGCGAGGTGCTCGACGGACGCGCCGCGCTCAAGGCCGTCGACGATCTCGACGGTCTGGTCGCCGCGGCCGAATCGGCCGAGCGGCCTGCCCCGCCGCCCCCGGCCTGGACCTGGGAAGACGCCGCCCACGCCACCTGGCAGGTCTACTGCCAGGCGGTCGAAGAGGCTGGCTCGAGCCAGATCGCCCGACCGAAACATCGGGCGGCCGCGCTGGTTAAAGACGCGTGACGTCCATCCACCGTCGCAGGCTGCGCGTTGGGGCCGCGCCGCTTCTCGCTGCGCTCGCGCTGATCCTCCCGGCACACGCCCACGCCGCGCCTGTGCTGATCTTCGGTCCTGGTGGCCATGTAACCCGGGGCCAGGATCCGTTCGTCCCGGCCGGTCTCCCCACTCCGGCGCCGGCGCCAGCTGCGGTCGCGGCGGCGGCCAAGCCCAAGCCGAAGCCCAAGCGCAAACCGCAGAAGACCGTGAGCAGCGAGCTCAAGCGACTGCTGAAGACGGGCGCGATCACCTCCTCCGAGTACGCCACCTACAACGGGGCCTGGAATGGCGCGCTGAACACCCAGCGCCACCTGCACGGCACGCCGGCCCGGGAACTCGAGGCGGTCATCCAGAACATTCACAACATCGCGGTGGCGGGTAAGCTCACGCCCGGCCGCCTCCCGGTGCTGTTCCTGACCCTCGGCTACAACCGCCAGTGGTGGGCCACTGGGAACATCCCGAGCGCCGGTTCGTATGTCGAGTTCGCCGGCTCGGAGCTCGTCTGGGAGTACTACGCCGGCCAGGGGATCGAGCTCCAGGTACTCGGCACGTTCGGCAAGGCCGACGGTCTTTACACGGCCGGGCCCTCCAACTACGCGCAGATGGAGTCCCTGCTCGCCCAGATGATCCCGCTCGCGGTCAACCGCGGCGGCGGCCCGGTCTGGGAGTACTACTTCCAGTTCGGCGGCGGCAAGCCGCCCTGGACCAGCGCGATGTCCCAGGGCACCGGGATCGAGGCCCTGACCCGGGCCTACCTCGCCACGAAGAACATCAGCTACCTCCAGTTCGCCCACCACGCCCTGGCGCTGTTCACCGCGCCACCGCCGATCGGCGTCCGGGTCGCCACCCCGCTGGGCGCCCGCTACGTCCAGTACACGTTCACCCCCGGCACCTCGATCATCAACGCCTTCCTGCAGTCGCTGATCGGCCTCTACGACTATGCGCAGGCGTCCGGCGATCCGCTGGCCCAGCAGCTGTTCGATGCCGGCAACGCCGAGGCGCAGGCCGAGGTCCCCCATTTCGACACCGGGGCCTGGTCGCTGTACCAGCCGGGCCAGGAGGACACGCTGAGCTACCACCAGCTGGTCACCGGCTTCCTCCAGCAACTCTGCCAGCGCACGTCTACCCCGGTCTACTGCGTCACCGCCCAGCACTTCACCGCTTATCTGACCACGCCGCCCGTGCTGGGGCTGGTCACCCACCGGGCGCGCAAGAACAAGTCGTTCTCGCTCCGGTTCAGCCTGTCGAAGTACTCCCACGTGGGGATCGTCGTGGTGGGGCCGGGCGGCCACACCCTGTTCTCGACCAGCGCCAGCTTCGGCTACGGCACGCGCTCGTTCGCCGTGCCGGCCTTGAAGCATCGCGGCACCTACACGATCCGCCTCGCCGCCACCGACCTGGCCGGCAATTTCAGCCAGTTCTCGGGGACGATCGAGGTCCCCTGACGCGAATAACATGTCACTCCGCCGCTCGCCACGACAGCGTGACAAGTTATCCGCCTCGGGGACGGCCAACTCGTCACGGTCCCGGATCGCGGTGGCGCGTGACGGGTTAGCCGGGTCGGCCGGGGCTCTCGACCATCAGCGAAACCGGCCCGTCGTTGACCAGCTCGACCGCCATCATCGCCCCGAACACCCCGCGCGCCGCCCCCAACCGCTCACAGAACCGCTCGTAGAGCGCCTCGGCGCGCTCGGGCTCGGCGGCGCCCACGTAGCTGGGCCGGTTGCCCCGCCGGGTGTCCCCGTACAGCGTGAACTGGCTCACGCACAGCACCTGGCGGTCCCCGAGCGGCTCGTTCATCCGTCCCTCGCCATCCGGGAAGACGCGAAGGGCGCGCACCTTGTCGGCCAGCCAGTCGACGTCGCGCTCATCATCCTCACGGCCGACTCCGAGCAGCACGAGCAGCCCCGGCCCGATCTCCGAGACGACCGCGCCGTCGACCGACACCGACGCCCGGCTCACCCGCTGGACCAGGGCTCTCAAGCGTCTCTCAGCTCTGAGGCGACCAGCTCGGGCGGGACGATGTTCAGGTGCACCCCTGCGCCGAGCTCGAGTCCGGCCAGGTGGGTCAGACGGGGCACGATGTCGATCCGCCAGCAGAAGTGCTCGGACCCGCGCGGTGCCGTACGCACCCACATGTTGAGCGGGGGGCTCGCACCGAGCCGCCGCGCCAGCCGACCGAGCGCGTCGTGCACCATGTGCGCCCCGAGCGGCCCCTCGTCCTCGAAGCGCTGGCGCGTCCGGCGCGGCGCGATCATCAGCTGGAACGGAAGCCGGGCGCCGTAGGGCGCCATCAGCACTGTCTCCTCGTCGATGGCCACGATCCGCTCGCGCCGGCGAACCTCCTCCTGGACCAGGTCGCCCAGCAGGTTGCTGCCCATCGTCCGGGTGGCGTAGGCCCCGAAGCGCTCCCGTTCGCGCGCGACCTGAGCCGGCACGAAGCCGAGCGCGTAAAGCTGGGCGTGGGTGTGGGGCAGCGAGGCGCCGGCCTCGCGCTGCTCGTTGACGATCAGGTGCACGTAGGCGGCCTCCCGGTGCGTGCGCATGCGCTCCCGCCACACCTCCATCGCCGCAGCCACCTGTTCGGGGGCAAGGTCTGACAGCGAGGTGACCGGGTCGGGCGCGTTGATGATCACCTCGTGGGCGCCGTGCGCCGGCCCGGCCCAGAACAGATCGGGGTTGGCCTCGGCCGGGGGAACTGGCGAGTCCTCGCTCAGGGCCGGGTAGAGGTTGGGGACAACCCGCACGGTCCAGCCCGGCGAGTTCGGTCCGCCGCCGTTCGGCCGCACGGCGTAGACCTCGGGCGGGGTGCGGTCCTCGTGCCCCTCAGCGAACGGGTCGGTCTCGGGATCGAGCGGCGGGGCCGGCGGCGCGCGGAGCTCTCCGCCCGGACGGCTCGCCCGGTCGCCGGCGACGATCGCCCGCAGGCCCGTCAGGGGGTCGATCCGGACCTCAGGCAAACGGCGCC
>DATIEI010000342.1:0-5636 GCA_035455845.1 Solirubrobacteraceae bacterium | reverse complement strand
TCAGTTCTTCGGATCGAAGGCGGGACTGTTCGGCGCCGCGGTCGAATGGCCGTTTGACGCGAGCCAGATCGCTGCGGAGATCGGGGAGCTCCCAGCCGAGCGGGTCGGCGAGTGGACGGCGCGCAGGTTCATCAGTCACTGGGATCGCGACGAGCACCGCAACCCGATCATCTCGCTGATTTACGCCGCGCTCGCGGACCCATCTGCGGCTGTGATGCTGCGCGAGTTCATCACCCTCAACCTCACTCTGCCCGCAGTCGAGCGCGTCGGCGCCGACCGACCCGAGTTTCGGGCCGCGTTGCTTGCCTCGCAACTCATCGGGTTCGGCCTGTCCCGTTACGTGCTTGCGTTGGACGCGCTCGCCTCCGCCCCGAACGAGGATCTGGTTGCCGCGCTCGGCGCCACCCTGCAGCACACCTGCACGAGCCCGCTGGTGGCGGGCGGACCCCAGGCCCGCCCGGCCGGCCGACTCGGTCACCGGCGTCCCCGCCGGGAACCCCAGTCGTGACGTGCGGAAGTTGCTCCTCGCAATGGGCGGGGCTGGCATCGGCCGGTCAACTTCTCGCCAGCGCCAGCCGGTAGGACCCATGCTGGACCTCCTCGGCCACGCCAAAGCGGGTCGGTGACCAGCCGAGTGTGTGTCGTGCGCGCTCCCCGCTGATGTTCTGATCCAAGGCGAGCGCATCGGCGAGGACTCCCAGCGTCTCGCGCGCCTCGGTGAGCGGCCAGGGCTCGAAGTTTCCTTCCCCACCGGCGGCCCGGTCCGCCGCGCGAGCAAGCTCGGATTGCGCCAGCGTCTCGCCCGAAGAGCCGTTCAGCAGGGTTCCGGCGGGGGCGCGCTCGAGCGCCAGGCAGTAGAGCTCCGCGAGGTCCTCGACGTGGACAAAAGTCCAGCGGTTCTCTCCGTCGCCGACACAGCGCCCAACGCCGCGCTCCCGGGCCCACCCGACGTACATCGCCGGCAGGCCGCGGCCGTGACCGAACATGATCGCCGGTCGGATCACCACCGAGCGGACATCGCGATCGGCGGCGGCTCTCACCGTGCGCTCCAGGGGCGGCCGCCAGGCGATCGCTTCGGCAACCGCGATCGGGGCATCCTCATCCGCCGGCCCGGCTCCCGTGTTGCCGAGCACCCAGCCGCCGCTCGTATGAACGTAGGGCGAGCCGCTACCGGCGAGCGCATCCAGCATGCTTGTGGTCGCGGCCACGTCGACCTCGGCCTGGTGCTCATCGCCGGTGACCGCCACATGGATCACGCCGTCAGCGCGTGCGGCCTGCTCGGCGAGCAGGTGCGTGTCGGCCAGATCGCCGAGCACCGGTTCGATGGCTCGCGATGCCAGAGTGGCCACCGCGTCCTCATCGCGAGCCAGTCCGACGACGTGGTGTCCCTCGCGCTTCAGGACATCGGCTACCGCGCCGCCGAGCTGACCGGTGGGTCCCGTCACGAATACCTTCACGGTCGACTCCTTCCAGATCGGACGTTCGTCATGCCGCGAGTGTTCGCGCGCCGCGCGGGCGCGGCAAGACGGTCTGGGACGCCGGCAATGCCATCCGTGGTCGATCAGTCGAGTTCCGCGCCGGCGGCGGATCCGTGCGCATCGAAGCGTGCGAGCTCGTCGTAGAGCCGCACGGCGAGATTCGCGCCCGGCCGTAGCTGGTAGAGGACCTCGTGAACCTGCGGAAGCCGCTCGAACCGTTGGCGATCCTCGACGGTTTGCACCTCGACGATCGCGGCGACCGAGGCACGGTCGGGGGACTCCAGGTTACGGTCGTCGCGTTGCGAAGCCGGCTGGAGCGCGGGCGCCGGACTGCTGGCCGGTTCGCGACGCTGACGAGAATGGGCGCGCGAGCTTCCACCCGCGGCGGAGCATCCCGACAAAGACGAGCAGCCAGACCGCGACGGCGACCCAGACCCACAGGCGGGCGAAGTCGGCGATCACGGGAGCGTGCGCCGCTGCACCGGCGATGAAGCTGCAGACGGCGTACATGCCGACCGGGAACACGGTCGACCAGCGGCGCGCGTCATAGCTCGGTCGTCGCCGCAGCGCCTCGGCGATCAGGAGTATGGGCAGCCACGCGATCGCCAGCCCCCACAGCACCACCGAGAGCACCTTGAGCAGCCCGGCCAGGGCGGTCAGCGCTTCAAGGCTGCGCGCGGCGAGCGTGATCCGCGCCGCGGCGAGCGTGGAGATCGCCAGAGCGCCGCCGGTGACCCAGTGATCGCCGTGGCCGACGAGAAGCTGGCGCAGGTCGAAGCGGGAGAGGACGAACGCGTAGAAGCCGAGACCGAGGAGCAACAGCGCGAGCGCTGCGTAGAGCAGCCACGCCGCATGCTCGCTGGCAGCGAGCACCGCGGAGAGAACCCCGAGCGATTCGGTCGAAACCGTGAGCACGAACGCGACGCCGACGGTCGGAGTGGCCCAGTTGCGCAGCACTGGTGCGAGCAGGACGAGCCACAACAGCGTGGCGATCGCGAGCATCGCGATGCCGGCCCGACTCCAGCCGAGCAGGACGAGACGGATACCGAGCACCGCCGTTCCGGCGACGCCGGTGAGCGCCGCCGGTGACCGCGCCTCCCGGTACGCGCGTTCGCGGTGGGTCGCCGCGCGGCCCGCGAGCACCAGCCCGAGGGCCAGCCAGGTCGTCGCGTCAATGATCAGCAGGATCCGCGAGAGCGTTTCGCGATGATCGAGCGAAAGCCCGATCGAGACGATCGCGGTGCCCATCACGACCGCGCCGGCCGTCGGCGGAACGGCGTCGGTGATGCGAAGCACCACCGCGGTGGGCGGCGGGTCGCCGTGCATCAGGCGGCGGTCTGGTAGCGGCGCCGGTAAAGGATGTGGGGGCGCCCGATGTACTGGAGCGGGATGCTCCAGGCGTGGACCAGGCGGGTGAACGGCCACAGCGCGATGATCGCCCAGGCCGACACGGCGTGGAGCTGGTAGACGAACGGCACCGTGCTCATCAGGCGGATGTGGTCCTGGAGGGCGAACACGCCCCGGAACCAGATCGAGACCGTCCGGCGGTAGTCGTACGCGCTGCTCCCGGCCAGCAGGTTGTGGAACACGGTCTCGATGTCCCCGGTGACGATCAGGTAGAGGAGCAGGGCGTAGACGAGGAGATCGACGTAGGACGTCGTCACCGCGACACGGCGAACGGCGGCCCGGCGATAGATGAGGATCAGGAAACCGAGCAGGCAGGCGAGGCCGGCGATCGTGCCGGGGATCGCGGCGACGATGAAGTGATAGGTGGACTCGCTGATCCCGAGTGCACGTGTGGCGGACTTCGGGATCAGGATGCCGATGACGTGCCCCGCGATTACGGCCAGCGCACCGTAGTGGAACAGCGGGCTTCCCCATTTGAGCAGGCGGCGCTCGAGCAGCTGAGTGGATTGGCTGGTCCAGCGGAACTGGTCACGGCGGTAGCGCCAGATATGGCCGACGATGAAGATCGCGATTGACACGTAGGGGATCACGATCCACAGGAAGATGTCGGTGGTGGTCATCGCCGCGCTCCGACCGGCATGGCCTCCGGGGGTGCGAACGGCTCGAGGCCGACGAGCTCCTGGGGCGGCCCCTGGCCCAGCAGTCGGGCGAAGCTCAGGCGCTCGCCGGTTGACATCCCCCCGACCTGTTCGCACACGGTGTCGAGCACGGGCGCGTAGGGGCTGTGCTGGTCATGCAGCGAGATGCGAATCAGCTCGAGCGGCGCGCGATGCTCACGCAGCACGACTTCCCCCTGGCCGGGCGCCGCGGCGGCGGCGAACTCGAGCATGACCGGCAGGAAGTCCGGCAGCTCATGATCTGCGAGGGGGAGGCCGGCGGCGCGGTAGAGCCGTTTGAGGCGGAGCAGGGCGATGCCGCGGTCGCGTCGGTCACCGAGCGAGTAGTAGGTGAGATACAGGGTCGAGCGCTTACCGAGGTCGAAGGTCTTCACGTACTCCCGGGCGAGCTCGAGCGGGGAGGCTGAGCCGAACCAGGCAAAGAAACGCCGCAGCGGGGCGGTCGAGCGATCCTGCCCCAGGTTCTCGGCCGCCGCGGTCAGTTCCGCGCGTCCCGAGAGGAGCTGCTCGTCGGGGTACTGGAGGGCCAGCGAGCAGAGCTTGTAGATCACCGCGCGTTCGTCGTCCGTCCGCCTGCTCATCTTGAGTCCCTGTTTCGCCGCTTGGCGATCTGGACGATGTCGAGCTCGGGCGGGTCCTCAGTGAGCATGAATCCGCCGTAGTCAGGGGTCGGATCGGCAATCATCCCGCAGTTGCCGGGCCCGCCCTCGAAGTCCAGGCCGCACTCGCCCTGCTGCTCAAGCAGCCGCTCGCCCAGCTCGGCGTGTGCCTTGGGGATCACGTAACGGTCCTCGTACTTGCCAATCGCCAACAGGCGGTACATGTCCTCGACGTCCTCGACGGTCATCCCGGCGGCGGTTGCGATCCGCTCGTCGTGCTCGCCCAGCACGTCACGCTTGCGCATGTGGCCGCGCATCGCGGCCAGCCGGCGCAATACCCCGCGGATCACCTCGCTGTCGCCCGCGGCGAGCAGATTGGCCAGGTACTCGACCGGGATCCGCATCGCGTCGATCGCCGGGAACACGTCGTCGGGGTCGGCCTCGTAGCCGTCGGACTCGAGCGCGCCCACGATCGGCGAGAGCGGCGGCACGTACCAGACCATCGGCAGCGTGCGGTACTCGGGATGCAGCGGCAGGGCGACGCGGTAACGATGGGCCAGCGCATACACGGGCGAGCGGCGCGCGGCGTCGATCCAGTCGTCGGGGATCCCGTCGCGGTGGGCCTGCGCCTGGACCGCTCGATCGTCGGGGTCGAGGAACACTTCGCGCTGGGCATCGAGCAGCTTTTGAGGATCTGGCGTCGAGGCGGCCGCCTCCACGCGGTCTGAGTCGTAGAGGACGAGCCCGAGGTAACGGATCCGTCCGACGCAGGTCTCCGAGCAGATCGTCGGCAGCCCCGCCTCGATCCGCGGGTAACAGAGCGTGCACTTCTCGGCCTTGTGGGTGCGGTGGTTGAAGTACACCTTCTTGTACGGGCAGCCCGACACGCAGAACCGCCAGCCCCGGCATTTGGCCTGGTCGACCAGGACGATCCCGTCCTCTTCGCGCTTGTACATCGCGCCGGAGGGACAGGAGGCGACACAGGAGGGGTTCAGGCAGTGCTCGCAGATCCGCGGCAGGTAGAACATGAACGCCTGCTCGTAGGTTGCGGTGACCTGCTCCTGGATCCCGCGCATCAGCGGATCCTGGTCGAGCCGCTCGTACGTGCCGGCCAGGTTGTCGTCCCAGTTCGGGCCCCCCTGGATCTTCTCCATCTCGCGGCCCGTGATCTGCGACCTGGCGCGGGCGACCGGATCGTGCTTTGACAGCGGCGAGGTGATCAGCTTCTCGTAGTCATAGGTCCACGGCTCGTAGTAGTCATCGATCTCGGGCAGCGCGGGGTTGTAGAAGATCTCGAGCAGCTTCCGGATCTGGCCGCCGCCCTTGAGCCTCAGGCGCCCCTTGCGGTCAAGCTCCCACCCGCCGCGCCATTTGTCCTGGTCCTCCCAGCGCTTCGGATACCCCAGCCCGGGCTTGGTCTCGACGTCGTTGAACCACATGTACTCGGCGCCGGGACGGTTGGTCCACACTTGCTT
>DATIEI010000341.1:0-4754 GCA_035455845.1 Solirubrobacteraceae bacterium | reverse complement strand
CGATCGACCACCGCCTGATCGAGACCTGAGCTCCGTCGAGACCTTGACTCTGGGCGGTGATCAGCGGACTCGGCCGCTGGATCCCCGACCGCACCGCGCGCGAGCACGAGCAGTGGGCACGCCGCGTGCCGGACGAGATAGCGCGACACGCTGCCGTGGAGTATCCGCCCGAGCGGACCGTATCCGCGGGATCCCACGATCAGCACGTCGACCTCCCCCGAGAATCGCGAGAGCTCTTCCCTCGGCCCTCCGTACACCGCCTCGCCTTCGATCCCGTCAAGTTCGCTGAGGCGATTCAAACGCTCGTCGACCAGCCGCTCCGCGGTCTCGGGCCAGTCGGCCGGAATCGGTTTCTCGTCGCGCACGTTCTTGAGCGAGACCACGGACAGCGCCCTGATCCTCGCTCCGTGACTCCGGGCGAGCTCGCGTGCGGCGATGAGAGCCCGCTCGCTTTCCGGCGAGCCGTCATAGCCGACTCCGATCTCGAGCAGGCGGTCGGGGCTGTCTGCGTAGCCGCGCGGAGCGATCGCCACCGCGCACGGGGCTCCGTCCAGCGACGCACGGGCGTCATCTCCCAGCAACACCCGGCCCAACAGGGCATGCCGGGAGGAGCCGACCACCAGCAAATCGGCGCCGCCATGCTCGGCCAGCTCATGCAGGCCGCGGGCGGGGGAGACGAACCCGGTGGAGACCAGATTGGCCTCCATGTTCGCCGCCGTGCGCTCGGCGGCGAGGAGCCGGATCGACGCCTCGTGTTCGACGGGATGCTTCCCCGTCGCGCCGCGGGTGTAGACGGCCGTACCGTAGACGTGCGCCAGGGAGTAACTCGCGTTCGGGCCGGCCAGTTGCTTGGCGAGAGCGATCGCGTCGCGGCCGCCCTGACGGCCGTCGATGGCGATCAAGACATTGTCGAACATGGTTCCTCCTGTCTGGTCCCGGGCGATCGCGTCCTGGCCGCCCTCGCGACCGTCGACGCCTACGATGATGTTGTCGAACACGTCGTCTCCTCAAGACTGCGTTCGGCCCTGGCTTGCCTCACGCCGCGGCCGCCCCCTTCGCGCCGCTCAGAGGAATAACAAGCAGGGGGCAAGGCGTGTCGCGCGCGAGCCGGTTCAACGGGCTCCCGTGCCGCAGCCGGCCGGCGGGTCCGGATCCGGGCAAGCCAACGATCAGCAGGTCGACTTGCTCGCCGAAGGACGCGAGATCCTCGCTCGGCTCACCGAGGGTCAAGACGGTCGAATTCGAGCCTGAACGAAGCCGCGTTGCGATCTCGAGCGCGCGCTCGCTTTCGGGCGAACCGTCGTAGCCGACGCCGAGACTGACCAGATCGTGCGGGTGCTCTGCGAATCGGTGAGGGGCGACTGCGATCGGACACGGTGCGCCGTTCAGCACGGCGATCGTGTCGTTGCCGACCAGCCTGCGTCCGATGAAGCCATGGCGGCACGCGCCGATGACGATCAGATCGAACCCTTGTTCCTCGGCGAGGAGGTGCAGAGCGCGGCCGATGGAATGATCCGCGCAGGAGATCAGCTGGGCGCCCGGCGCCGCGGCCCGGCGTGCGTACTCGAGCAGCCGCTCGGACTCCTCGAGCTCGGCGCCGAGCAACAAGGCGGCTCCTGCCCCCGGCATCAGACCGGCGCCGTACACGTGGGCCAGCGCGATGCTCGCCTCGGGGCCGCCGAGCTGCTTGGCGAGTGCGATCGCGTCGCGGCCGCCCTGCTCGCCATCCACGCCGACCAGCACCCTGGTGAACATGCTGAAACTCCTTGACGATCCTTTCGACAGGGACGCTACGCGCCGCCCCGCCGCCGGCCATCGGGGCTTTGCCGCGGTTCGGTCGCGGGTTCACAGCAACGTGACAATCAGGGATATGTGCGTAAATAACCTGAGATGGGCGTGACTGGACAGCGGCACGGCCCGCTCTCTGCGGACGAGCTCGAGGCGATCAACGCGTGGTGGCGCGCTGCGAACTACCTGTCGGTGGGGCAGATCTATCTGCTTGACAACCCGCTCCTAGGCGAGCCGCTCGGCCCCGAGCACGTCAAGCCGCGGCTGCTCGGGCACTGGGGCACCACCCCCGGGCTGAACTTTCTCTACGCGCACATGAACCGGGTCATCAAGGCCCGCGGTCTCAGCACGATCTACGTCACCGGTCCAGGCCACGGTGGCCCCGGACTGGTCGCCAGCGCGTATCTGGACGGGACTTACAGCGAGGTCTACCCGCACATCGGGCGCAACGGCGAGGGCCTGCGGCGCCTGTTTCGCCAGTTCTCCTTCCCCGGCGGGATCCCGAGCCACGTGGCGCCCGAGACGCCCGGGTCCATTCACGAGGGCGGCGAGCTCGGTTACTCGCTGGTCCACGCCTACGGCGCGGTGCTCGACAACCCCGACCTGCTGGCGCTGTGCGTGGTCGGGGACGGCGAGGCCGAGACCGGGCCGCTGGCGGCCAGCTGGCACTCGAACAAGTTCCTCAACCCGGTGCGGGACGGAGCCGTGCTCCCGGTGCTGCACCTGAACGGATACAAGATCGCCAACCCGACCGTCCTCGCAAGGATCTCCCATGACGAGCTGCGGGCGCTGTTCGAGGGCTATGGCTACGCGCCGCGGTTCGTCGAGGGGTCTGACCCTGACGAAATGCACGAGCTGATGGCCTCCACCCTCGACGAGGTGCTCGACGAGATCGCCGCCATCCAGCAGCGGGCCCGGGCCGGCGGATCTGGATCCGGAGCCGAGCGCCCGCGCTGGCCGATGATCGTGCTCCGCACCCCCAAGGGTTGGACCGGCCCGAAGGAGGTGGACGGCCTGCCGGCCGAGGGAAGCTTTCGCTCCCACCAGGTGCCGTTCGGCGAGGTGCGCACCAATCCCGGGCACCTGGCCCTGCTCGAGCAGTGGCTTCGCTCCTATCGTCCCGAGGAGCTGTTCGACGAGAACGGCGCGCTCCTGGAGCACGTCACCGCGCTCGCGCCCGAGGGCGAGCTGCGGATGAGCGCCAACCCGCACGCGAACGGTGGCCTGCTGCTGCGCGAGCTCGAGCTGCCCGACTTTCGCGATTACGCGGTCGACGTGCACTCACCGGCCGCGACCAGCAGCGAGGCGACCCGCGTGCTCGGAGGCTGGTTGCGCGACGTGATGAAGCTCAACTCTGACCGGTTCCGGATCATGGGGCCGGACGAGACGGCGTCCAACCGTCTCGGCTCGGTGTTCGAGGTGACCAACCGCACCTGGGCGGCCGAGATCCTGCCCACCGACGATCACCTCTCGCCGGACGGGCGCGTGATGGAGGTGCTGTCCGAGCACCTGTGCCAGGGGTGGCTCGAGGGATACCTGCTGACCGGGCGCCACGGCCTGTTCAACTGCTACGAGGCGTTCATCCACATCGTGGACTCGATGTTCAACCAGCACGCCAAGTGGCTGAAGGTGACGCGCCACATCCCGTGGCGGCGGCCGATCCCGTCGCTGAACTATCTGCTCTCCAGTCACGTGTGGCGCCAGGACCACAACGGCTTCTCCCATCAGGACCCCGGTTTCATCGACCACGTGGTGAACAAGTCGGCCGACATCATCCGGGTGTACCTGCCGCCGGACGCCAACTGCCTGCTGTCGGTGGCCGACCACTGCCTGCGCAGCCGCCACTACGTCAACGTGATCGTGGCCGGCAAGCAGCCGGCGCTCGACTATCTGACCATGGACGAGGCGATCGCCCATTGCACGCGTGGGCTGGGCATCTGGGAGTGGGCGTCCAACGACGCCGGCTACGAGCCCGACGTGGTGCTGGCCTGCGCGGGTGACATCCCCACGCTCGAGACGGTCTCGGCTGCGGCGATCCTCCGCAATCGGCTGCCCGAGCTCAAGGTTCGCGTGATCAACGTGGTCGACCTGATGCGCCTGCAGCCCGAGGGCGAGCATCCGCACGGCATGCCGGACGCCGAATTCAATGCGCTGTTCACCATGTCGCGGCCGGTGATCTTCGCCTACCACGGCTATCCGTGGCTGATTCACCGCCTCACCTATCGCCGGGCCAACCACCACAACATCCACGTCCGCGGATACAAGGAGGAAGGGACCACCACCACGCCGTTCGACATGGTGATGCTCAACGACCTCGATCGTTTCCACCTGGTGCTCGACACGATCGACCGGGTGGCCGGGCTGGGGGAGCGCGCCGCCCATCTGCGTCAGGAGATGGTCGACGCGCGGCTGCGCCATCGCGCCTACACCCGGGAAGTAGGCGACGACGCTCCCGACGTGCGCGATTGGACGTGGCCCGGAGCCGACGCTTAGCGTCGCGTCGCGTGCGTGTCCTGGTCGTAAACGCCGGTTCCAGCAGCATCAAGCTGAGCCTCATCGGGCCGGACGACGACAGCCTCGTCGAACGGGAGCTGGCGGCGCCGCAGTCGACCGTCGACCCGGCGAGCCTGCGCGCGGTGCTCGCCGACGGGCTGGAAGCCGCCGACGCGATCGGGCACCGAATCGTCCACGGTGGCGAGCGCTTTCGGCACGCAGTGCTGATCGATGCGGAGGTCGAAGGCGCGCTGCACGAGCTTGTGGCGCTCGCTCCGCTTCACCAGCCGAAGTCATTGGCCGCGCTGGATGCGGTGTCCGCGGAGCTGCCCGACCGCCCGGCGGTGGCATGTTTCGACACCGCGTTTCACGCCACCCTGCCGAGCCACGCCTATCTCTACGGACTGCCCTACGAGTTTTATGAAAAGAAGGGGGTGCGCCGCTACGGCTTCCATGGCTCGTCCCACAGCTAT
>DATIEI010000340.1:0-11061 GCA_035455845.1 Solirubrobacteraceae bacterium | reverse complement strand
ATCGAACAGCTCGGCGCGATATGGCCAGGGCGGCGTGAGGTGACGCACGTGCGGAAGGTTCGGCTCGAAGCCCTCATGGCAGAAGGCCAGGCCGCTGGCGGACCCGGAGCCGTAGCCGATCCCGTGGTAGGCACCCAGCCGGGCGAGGATCCAGTTGCGCCCCTCTTCCCCACGGCGATGATGGAAGTAGCGAGCCATCTTGATCGCCGCCTCGTTGGCTTCGGAGCCTCCACTCGTGAAGTAGACGTGATCGAGCGGGCCGGGCGCCAGCTCGACGAGCCGCTCGGCCAGCTCGATCGCCCGATCGTTGGAGAACTCCCAGAAGCTCGTGAAGTATTCGAGCCGCTGCATCTGCGCGGCGGCGACCTCGGCGATCTCAGCCCGTCCGTGACCGATCTGGGCGAGCCACAACCCGCCAGTGGCGTCTAGGTACTCGCGCCCCTCGGCGTCGCGCAGCCGGCAGCCGCTCCCCTCGGTCATCACGACGCGCTCCTCGACGGAGCGGGGCAGATGGGGATGAATGAGCAGCGCCCGGTCCCTTGCCGCCAGATCCGCCTGCGCGGTGGTCAGCGTCGTGGTCGACATGGCCTCTCCGTTCTCTCGTGGTCGGATCCGGCGCCTCCCCGCAAGCTTGACACGCAGCCAACCCCGCCCCTAGCGTATACACTATGCACACAGGTTGCGAGTGCGCGTGAGCGAGACGTTCGTTCTCCTGCATGGCTCCTGGCACGGCGGCTGGGCGTGGGAGCCGACCGCCTGGTGCCTGCGCGAGCGCGGCCATGTCGCGTACGCGCCGACGTACCCGGGCCATTTCCCGGGGGCAAGCCGCGCCGGCATCCGCCACGACGACTACGTGGCGGCGGTGGTCGGCTTCATCGAGGGACTCGACCTGCGCGACGTCGTGCTGGTCGGTCACAGCTTCGGCGGGTCGGTGGTCAGCCGGGTCTCGCAGGTTATTCCCGAGCGGCTCAAGCGGCTGGTCTTCCACACCGCGTTCGTGGTGGCCGACGGTTGCAGCGTTAACGACGAGTTCCCGGACGAGCAGACCGCGGTGTTCGAGGCGGCTGCGCGTGACAGTCCGGACGGCACGGTGCAGTGCGCCTGGGAGGTATTCCGCGATCTGTTCATCCAGGACGCCTCGCCCGATGCCGCGCGCTCGGTGTGGGAGCGGCTCGTGCCCCAGCCATTCGCCCCGTGGGCCGAGAAGCTCGCGCTCGGGCAGTTCTACCGGGCCGAGCTACCGCGCAGCTACGTCGCCGTGGCCGACGACCTGGCGCTCCCGCCTGGCTCCTGGCACCCGGGGATGTCATCGCGACTCGGGGAGTTCAAGCTGGTCGAGATGGGCGGTAGCCACGAGGTCATGTTCACCCGCCCGGCCGAGCTCGCCGGCAAACTGGTCGAGGCCGCCAACGACTGAGCCGGTCGTCGTATCGCTGTCGCCTCGGGAAGTACTCGGGCCGACGCACGGCGCGCTGCGGGCCGAGCTCTCGCCGCACTCGCTGTTGGTCCCGGCGCGGTCGCGTGATGGTGTCCTCGACGCGGTGGCGCGCGCCGACGTGATCCTCGGCGACTGGACCCACGAGCTTGGGGTGGACGCCGAGCTGCTGGACCGCGCCGGCCGCTGCCTGGCCGTACTCCAGCCCACGGCCGGCACCGACGGGATCGACCTCGAGCACGCCGCGGCACTCGGCATCCCGGTGGCCAACGCGCCGGGAACCAACGACCGCGCGGTGGCCGAGTGGGTCGTGATGGCGATCCTGGCCCTGCTCAAGGACGTCTGGCGCCACCACGCCGGCGTGCTTGCCGGGCGGTGGGACATGCTCGAGGCGGACGTGTACGAGCTCGGCGACCGGACGGTGGGCATTCTCGGGTTCGGCCGCATCGGGCAGGCAGTGGCGGCGAGGCTGGCGCCGTTCGAGCTTCGGAGGCTGGTGTACGCCGACGTGGTCGGCGCGCCGGCTTCCGTCGAAGGGAGGCTTGGGGTGCAGCGCGTCGACGTCGACGAGCTGTGCGCGGTCAGCGACGCGCTCACGGTGCACGTGCCGCTGCTCGAGTCGACGGTTGGCCTGCTCGACCGACGACGGATCGGGCTGCTGCCCGCCGGCGCGGTGGTCATCAACGCGGCGCGCGGGCCGGTGATCGACGAGGCCGCGCTGTGCGACGCGCTCGACGCCGGTCGGGTGCGCGGCGCCGCTCTCGATGTTTTTTCCGTTGAGCCTTTGCCGATGGATTCGCCGTTGCGCGGGCGCCCGAACGTCCTGCTCTCACCCCATCTGGCCGGCTCGACCAACGAGGCGCGCGGGCGGATGGTGACCAGCGCCCTGCGAAACCTCGATCGGGTGCTCCGCGGTGGCGCGCCCGAGCATGTGGTGAACGGCGTGACTGGCGTGCCGCGGCGTCCCGAGCACGGATAACGCGTCACGCCACCGATCTACAGGTGAGCGTGCCGAGTTAGCCGCCTGAGACGCGGCTAGTTCGTCACGGCCTCGGCGGCCGGGCCTGCGTGACGACTTATCCGCGAGCGTATACAGTGCGTTCTCGACAAACGTGGGCGTAGAGAGGAGCGGGCTTGAAGGCGGCACGACTGGTCGAAATCGGGGCGCCCCTGGTCATCGAGGACGTGGCGGAGCCCGACCCGGGGCCCGGCGACGCGGTGGTGCATGTCGAGTTCGAGGGGATCTGCCGGACGGACTGGCACGTGTGGAAGGGCGACTGGACGTGGATCGGTCTGGCGCCGGCGCTGCCGGTCACGATGGGGCACGAGTTCGCGGGCACGGTGACCGCCGTCGGCCCGAACGTGAGCACGATCAACATCGGCGACCGGGTCGCGGTGCCGTTCCACGAGGCGTGCGGCAAGTGCGGGTACTGCCGCTCCGGACGGACCAACCTGTGCGACGCGCTCGAGTTCCTCGGCATAAGCCACGACGGCGGCTACGCGCAGTACGTCAACGTCCTGAACGCCGATCTCAACTGCGTGCCGCTCCCTGACGGGGTGAGCTTCGACGCCGCCGCGGCGCTCGGGTGCCGGTTCATGACCGCGTGGCACGCGCTTCAGCATCAGGCCGCGTTGCGCGCCGGCGAATGGCTGGCCGTGCACGGCGTGGGGGGCATCGGCCTGAGCGCGGTTCAGATCGGTACCGCGCTCGGTGCCGGCGTGGTGGCGGTCGACATCGACGACCGCAAGCTGGCGGCGGCGCGCGAGCAGGGCGCGGCGGCGACCGTCAACGCCCGGGAAACCGACGTGATAGGGGCGGTTAAGGAGGCGACCGGCGGCGGCGCGCACGTGGCGCTGGGCGGGCTCGGCGTGGCCGCACTCGTGCAGAACGCCCTGATGAGCCTGCGCAAGGGCGGGCGCCTCGTGCAGGTCGGGCTGACCAGCAAGGAGGAGCAGGGCATCGTGGGGATCCCACTCGACGAGCTGATCGAAGCCGAGCTGACGATCGTCGGGAGCGTGGGCAATCCGCATGTGCACCTGCCGGCGCTGCTGTCGGTGGTGGCGGACGGACGGCTCGATCCGGCCGGGCTGGTCACCGAGCGCATCCCCCTCGGAGATGCGCACGCGGTGCTCGAGCGGATGACGAGCTTTGACACGATCGGCTTCGCGTTGATCGATTCCTTCTGATTAGTCGGGCCTTGACTTCCGCTGCGAACGGGGCATAGTGTCCCTTGTATACTCTGCACACAGCCGGCCGGGCGCGAATCGTGCCGAGGGACGCCGGCAACCACTGCGCCGATCCGGAAAGGCCGCTCGATGCCCACATCCAAAGGCCGCGTTGCGCGGCGCCCTCCGCGCTACGGGCTCCGCCATCACGATGATGGCGACGTAGTCCCCGAGCGGCCGCCGTCGCTGGCTGAGCATGTGTGCCGGGTGATTCGCGACGACATCCTGTCCGGTCGCCTTCCGAGCGGCGCGCGGCTGACCGAGGCGATGGTCATGGAGCGCACCGGTGTCAGCCGCACCCCGGTGCGGGAGGGCCTGCGGACGCTCGAGGGTGAGGGTCTCGTCGTCACCTATCGCAGCCGGGGCACGTTTGTCACCTACCGGCTCACGCCTGACGAGGCGACGCTGATCTATGACGTGCGGCTGGTGCTCGAGCCGCACCTGACCGGGCTGGCCGCGCAGCGAATGACGCCGGAGACGCTGGCCGCGGTGGAGAACGTGCTTTCGCGTTTCGTCGACGCGCTCGACAACGCCGAGCCGCGCGAGGCGGGCCAGCTTGACGCCGACTTCCACCTGACCATCTACGAGGCCAGCGGCAGCGAGCTGCTCAGCGTGCTGCGCGGCTACTGGACCCGGCTCCAACTCGAGCTGTCCGAGCGCGTCTACAACACCGAGCTCCCGCGCCGCTTCCTGGACGAGCACCTGAGCATCCTCGACGCCCTCAAGGACGGCGACGCCGCACGGGCCCACAAACAAATGAAGCAGCACATCGAGCACGGTAAGGCGACAATCGTCAAGGCGCTCAAGGAGACCAAGTGAGCAAGCTGAAGTTCGGGCTGGCGCTGGAGAACTTCACCCCGGCCGACAAGACCCCCGACGTTCAGTCGATCGTCACCTACGCCCGTCGGGCTGAGGAGCTGGGTTACGAGTCGCTGTGGGCGTGGGATCACATGTTCCTGGGCAGCGGCCGACCGTTCCCGTTCCTGGAGTCGCTCTCGACGCTCGCGCTGCTCACCGCGCACACCGAGCGCGTCGAGCTGGGCACGGGCATCCTGGTGCTGCCGCTGCGCCGCGCCGCGGTGCTGGCCAAGACCGCGGCCAGCATCGAGATCATGTCCGGCGGGCGCCTGACGCTCGGGATGGCCGTGGGCTGGTACGAGCGCGAGTTCGACGCGTGTGGCGTTCCGTTCAAGCAGCGCGGGCGGATCTTCGAGGAGAACCTGGCGCTGATGAAGGAGTTCTGGACCGGCGAGCGTGTCTCGGGCACGGCCACCGGGATCGACTTCCGCAACGCGGTGATGCTCCCCAAGCCCTCTCCGCGGGAGCGACCGCGGCTGCTGATCGGCGGCTACGTGGACCGGGTGCTCCGCCGCGTGGCCGAGAAGGGCGACGGTTGGCTCACTTACTTCTACGAGCCGGGTCCGTTCAAGACTGCCTGGCAGCGAATTCGTGGGCACGCGGAAAATGCCGGGCGCGATCCCGACGAACTCGACAACATGGCCCAGCTTCCGCTGTGCATCGACGACTCATTCGAGGCCGCCGACGCCCGCGCGCGGCAGTACATCGCCGACTACTTCGACCTGCCGGCGTGGAGCGAATCGACCGCCGAGAGCTCGATCCGGGGCACCCCGGAGCAGTGCGCCGAGCAGATCGCCGAGCAGGCCGCGGCGGGCGTTCAGCACATCTGCCTGTGCCCATGCAACTACGAGCTCGAGCAGGTGGAGCGCTTCGCCGCCGAGGTGATGCCGCTGGTGGCCGACCTCGCGGTGGGATCGGCGCGATGAAGGACGCCGGCGACAAGCACATGTCGCTGGCGGAGGCCGCCGAGCTGGTGCGAGACGGCGACACGGTGGTGGGCGGGGGCTGCTGCTACTCGCGCACACCGTGGGCGATGCTGCTCGAGTTGCTGCGCGCCGAGCGTCGCGACATCACCCTGTGCCGCAACCTGATGTGCTACGAGTCCGAGTTGTTCCTGGCCTCCGACGCGGCGAGCAAGCTGGTCTCGAGCTGGGTCGGGATCGGCCTGCGATGGGGCATCCCCAAGGTGTTCCGCGAGTACGTGGAACGCGATCCCTCGATCTATGAGGAGTGGAGCCACCTGTCGTTCGGGATGCGGCTGCTGGCCGGCTCGATGGGGATGCCGTTCCTGCCCACTGCCTCGCTGCTGGGCTCCGATCTGCTCGACCGGACCCCCGCGCAGCACATCCGCTGCCCGTTCACCGACCAGCTGCTGGTCGCGGTGCCGGCGCTCGTGCCCGACGTCGCGCTGATCCACGTACAGACCGCGGACGCCACCGGCAACGCCCAGATCGAGGGCCCCGCGTACATGGACGTCGAGTGCGCCCGGGCCGCCAACACCGTGATCATCACCGCCGAGGAGATCGTGCCGTCCGAGGCCATCGTGCGCACGGCGGACCGCACGCATATCCCCGGCTTCGTCGTGGACGCGGTGGTCGAGGTGCCGTTCGGCTCCTATCCACACGAGTGCCACGGCCGCTACGAGGCGGATTTCGACCATTTCGACACCTACACCGAGATGGTCACCCGGGACGGAGCCGCCGGCGTGCTGGCCTATCTCGAGGAGACCGTCCACGGCCCCGGGAGCTTCGCCGGCTTCCTGGACGGGGTCGGGGCATCACGGCTGCTCGAGCAGCGCCGACGGGCCCGGGAGCTGGTGGCGGCATGACCGACGCCACCCCGGTCGAGCTGATGACGATCGCGGGCAGCCGGCTCCTGCGCGACGGCGGGGTCGTGTTTGCCGGCGTCGGCGCGCCGCTCGAGGCGAGCGTGCTGGCCAAGCGGCTGCACGCGCCCTCGCTCACGATCGTGCTCGAGGGAGGGTCGATCGGACCGCAGATGCTTCCCGGCCGTCTGCCCGTCTCGACCAACGAGATGCGTGCCGCGCACGACGCGTTCATGCTCACGTCGATCAACGACCTGTTCCTCTACGGCCAGCGCGGCCACTACGACTACGGGTTCATCGGAGCCGGCCAGCTCGATCAGTACGGCAACGTGAACACCAGCTACATCGGAGATCCCGACCAGCCCAAGGTCCGCCTGCCGGGGAGCGGCGGCGCCAACGACATCGTGTCGAGCTGTCGCGAGGTGATGATCATGACCCGCCACGAGCCGCGCCGGTTCGTCGAGAAGGTCGACTTCATCACCAGCCCCGGCTACCTGACCGGACCGGCGTCCCGGCAAGCCGCCGGCCTGGTGCGCAACCGTCCGGTGGCGGTGGTCACCGACATGGCGCTGCTCGGCTTCGACGAGGAAACCGGCAGGCTGCGGCTGGACGCGCTCCAGCCGGGCGTCACCGAGGAGCAGGTGCACGCCAACACGGGCTTCGAGCTGCTGGTGTCGGGGACGATCGGCGAGCTTGCGCCGCCCACCGACCAGGAACTGGTCGAGCTGCGCTGGCTGCGCGAAGGCAATCGCAGTGACATACCGCAGACGAGAGAGGTGACGTCGGCACCATGACGATCGGTCCATTCATCGACATGACAGGCGCGGTGGACGTGCACGTTCATTCGGAGCCGGATCTGTTTCCGCGCATCGCCGACGACGTCGGCGTCGCCCGCCACGCCGCCTCGCTCGGTCTGCGCGCGTTCTCGCTGAAGTGCCACTCCGAACGGACCACCACCCGGGCCTACATGACCATGCAGCAGGTTCCGGGGATCCAGGTGGTCGGCGGGATCGTGCTCAACCGGGCGGTGGGCGGCATCAACCCGGCGGCGGTGGAGGCCGCGTTGCAGCTGGGCGGCAAGCACGTCTGGATGCCTACGGTCGACGCCGCCAACCACGCCCGTACGTTCGGCTCGACCGGTGCCTACGACAAGCAGGCGAGCTCGGTGGCCAAGTCGGGCGATGTCGGCATCGAGGTGTTCGACGAGCAGGGAAAGCCGATTGACGGCCTGCTCGACGTGCTCGATCTCACCGCCCAGTACTCGGCCATCCTGAGCACCTGTCATCTGTCGGTGCGCGAGATCAACCTGCTGGTCCGGACAGCCCGGGAGCGCGGGGTGGAGAAGATCATGATCACCCACCCGTTCTTCAAGGTCCCGGCGCTCGACCTCGAAGGTCTGAGGGAGCTGGTCGACCAGGGCGCCTATGCCGAGTTCGGCTACTGCACGGTGTCGCCGATGTGGAACCACGCGCCGGTCACCCGGGTGGTCGAGGCGATCAACGCTCTGGGGCCCGAGAACTGCATCCTGATGAGCGACGCCGGCCAGCGCCACAACCCGATGCCGGCGGAGGCGCTTCGTGTGTTCGCGCAGTCGGTGTACGAGTCGGGAATCAGCGAGGAGGGCGTCGAGCGGATGATCAAGGGCAACCCGCTGGACCTGCTCGAGCTGCCACCGCCACCCGCCCGGGCCATTCCCACCGATCGCAACGGCAGCGATGGCCGCGCGGTCGGGGTTACGAGTGCGGGAGAGGTCGCATGAGCACGCGCATCGGGATGATCGTGCCGTCCTCCAACACCGTGGCCGAGGTCGACTTCTACCGGCGGCTGCCGGCGGACTGCACTCTGCACACGGCCCGGATGTACCTCGAGGAGACCACTCCCGAGGGCGAGGCAGAGATGCTCGACGCGCACGTTCCGAGGGCCACGACCGACCTGGCCACGGCCCGCCCCGACGTCGCGGTGTTCGCCTGTACGAGCGCGGGCGCGCTGCGCGGCAATGCATACGAGGCGGAGCTGATCGACCAGATCGGAACCCGGACGAAAGCCGCCACGTTCAGCGTGGCCGCGTCGGTACGGTGGGCGATTCGCGCGGCCGGCTGCCGGCGGGTGGGCGTGGTCACTCCGTACGTCGACAGCCTGAACGAGAAGATCGCGCAGAGCCTCCAGGACGACGGGCTCGAGGTGGCTGGCATCCACGGGCTGGGAATCACCGAGAACTTCGCGATCGCCGACGTCGAGCCCGAGCGGATCGCCCAGTTCGCGGCCGAGTGCTTCGCGGGCAGCGATATCGAGCTGCTGTTCGCCTCCTGCACGAACTTCCGCGCGTTCGACGCGCGCGAGGAGATCCACCAGGCACTGGGGCTTCCCGTGGTCACGAGCAACCAGGCGGCGCTGGCCGCGGTGCTCGATCACTTGGGCGTCCCCGCCGCCGCGTAACCCATGTACAGCGCGCCGTTCGAATACCAGCGCGCGAGCTCGTGGCAGGAGGCCGTGGCCCAGCTCGAGCGGGGCGGTGAGGACGGGCACGTGCTGGCCGGAGGCCAGAGTCTCGTACCGATGATGATGCTGGGGCTGGCGGCGCCGACGCTGCTGGTCGACGTCGGGGAGGCCGGCGAGCGCACGATCGAGGCGCGAGACGGATCGCTCGTGCTCTCGGCCCTGGTGCGTCACGTCGACGTCGAGCGGTCCGAGGTGGTGCGCGGTGCCTGCCCGATGCTGACCGAGGCGGTCGCGCACATCGGCAACGTGCGGGTTCGCCATCGCGGGACGATCGGCGGCTCGCTCGCTCACGCCGAGGCGACCGCGGAGCTGGCTGCCGTGGCGGTTGCGCAAAAGGCCACGGTTCGCGTGCTCGGACCGCGCGGCGAGCGAACGGTGCCCGCCGCGGACCTGTTCGTCACCCATCTCACCACCTCGCTCGAGCCGGCCGAGGTGATCACCGCGGTCGAGTTCCCGGCCGTGAGCGGACCGCGCACCGGGAGCTGCTTTCTCGAGATGACCCGCCGCGCCGGCGACTTCGCGATGGCCGAGGTGGCGGCGACGGTATCGCTTGACGAGGCCGGCCGCTGCGACGAAGTCCGGCTGGTCGTCGGCGCGGTGGCCGACCGCCCCGCAGACGCATCCGATTCGGCGCAGGCCCTGATCGGCGCGGCGCCCGAGCAGCCGGCCCTGGCCGAGCTGGCTCGCGTGGTGGCTGACCAGGTCGAGATCGGGCCGAGCTCGCATGCCAGCGTGGAGTACCGGCGGGAGATGGTCGCGGTGCTGGTCGAGCGCGCGGTGGAAACGGCGGCTGTGCGGGCCGTGCCATGAGCAAGCACGAGATCTCGCTGCTCCTCAACGGTCACCCGGTCCAGGCGGTCGTCGAGCCCAACATGTCGCTGCTCGAGCTGCTCCGCACCGAGGCCGGGGCCCCCGAGGTCAAGCTCGGCTGCGGCGAGGGCGTCTGCGGTACGTGCACGGTTCTGCTCGACGGCGAGCCGGTCAACTCGTGCCTGGTGTTCGCGGTGCAGGCCGAGGGCCACGAGGTGACCACGGTGCGCGGGCTGGCCGGCGATGGCGAGGAGCTCCACCCACTGCAGCGGAGTTTCCTCGAGCACGCGGGCTCGCAGTGTGGGTTCTGCACGCCGGGCATGCTCTTGACCGCCAAGTGGTATCTCGACGGCCACCCCGCCGCAGGTCGCGAGGAGCTGCGCGCGGCGCTGGCCGGCAACCTGTGCCGCTGCACGGGCTACACGAAGATCCTCGACGCCGTCGAGGCGTACCGCGATCGGGAGGTCTCGCATGTCGGTTGAGACCCAGGTGACGATCGAGGCGCCCGAGCGCCCGGACACCGCCGCGCCGCCGAAGATCGAGCCGGCTCCCCATCGCGACTTCGTCGAGAAGGTGGCGGGCACGCTGCGCTACGCCGACGACTGGGGTTTCCCGGGCATGCTGCACGGCGTCGTCGTGCGCGCGCAGCTGCCCTCGGCTCGCATCGTCTCGATCGACACCAGCGCGGCCTCCGCGGTCCGCGGCGTGCGCGCGGTGATGACTGCGGCGGACATCCCGCACAACGGGATCCTCGACGAGGCCAGCGGCCTGGGCGTGGACGCGATCGTCCAGCCGGTCCTGGCCGCCGACCGGGTGCGCTACGACGGTGAGCCGGTGGCGCTCATCGCCGCCGAGACCCCTGGCGCCGCGGCCGAGGCGGCCGGTCTGGTCGAGATCGAGTACGACGACCTCGCCGGCGTGTTCGACCCCGAGGAGGCCCTGCGCGACGACGCGCCCGCCGTCCACGCCGGCGGAAACCGGTACGTGACGTGGCGCTCGGCGATCGGCGACGTCGACGCTGCCATGCAGTCGGCCGATCTGGTGGTCGAGGAGACCTATCGCAGCCAGCGGGTCGATCACGCCTATCTCGAGCCCGAGGCGGGAATCGGCTGGATCGACTCCGACGGCGTCATCACCCTGCGCGTCTCGACCCAGGTGATCGAGCACGCGCGCGAGATCGCCGAGATCCTCGAGCTGCCCCACAGCCGGGTGCGGGTGATCGCCGCCTACATGGGCGGAGGGTTCGGCGGCAAGGAGGACATGACGGTCGAGCCGTTCATCGCTCTGCTGGTGTGGAAGACCCGCCGGCCGGTGCGCATGGTGTGGACGCGTCAGGAGTCGCTGCTGGCTCGCTACAAGCGCCACCCGTTCGTCATGCACTACCGCACCGGGGTCACGGACGACGGCA
>DATIEI010000339.1:0-20631 GCA_035455845.1 Solirubrobacteraceae bacterium | reverse complement strand
CCAGACCCGTTCGGGATCGACGCGATCACGGGCGGCGCGCCACTGACCGAGCCGCGGGTACATGGCCGCAAGCATCTCCGGGCGGAGCCGGGCATCCTTCGACAGGTAGACGCGTCCGCCGGCTTCGGCGACCGCGCGATCGAACGCTTGGAGCAGCGGCTCGAGCCCGGGCGCGGCCCGCGGTAGGTCGAGCGCGAGCGTCCACCCTTGGAGCGGGAACGAGAGTGGCGCGGCGTTCGCGGGACCGAAGTCCTTGAGCACGGCCAGATAGCAGGGCGCCCGTCCGCGGCGGAGCCGCTCGATGACCAGCTCGAGCACCCACTCGGCACCGGTCGGCACAACCAGCTGGTACTGGTGCAAGCCCCGCGGGCCGTACAGCCGCGGCCAGGCGTCGAGCGAATCGAGCGGGAACATGTGCCGGCCGTACGGCTCGAGCTGCCCGCGCGCGGTTCGCGGCGCGATCGCGTACTTGACCGCATTGAAGACTCGGACGGTCGCAGGCCGCAGCGCACCGGCCGGCCAGCCATGCGGCACGGTCGCACGTGACCGCACGACCGCAGCGCCCGCGCGCGGTATGTCGATGTGCTCCGCGCGTGTCACCACACCCCGTCCCGGCCGTGCGCACAGCAGGTCGAGCCAGGCGACGCGGTGCGGGCCCCCTGGCGCCTTGAGCGCCGCGAGCGCCTCGTCCAGCGTGCTGACCCGGTCGGTGTCGACCGACAGCACCGCGCCCTGGGCCGGACTGAGCCTGATCCGCGCGTCGACCACGATGCCGGTCAGGCCCATGCCTCCGAGCGTCGCCTCGAACGCGCCGTCGGCCGTACCTGGCTCGAGCTGGACGAGCTCGCCGTCGGCCCGGAGCAGCGAGATCGCCTCGACGTGCGTACCGAACGTCCCGGCAGTGCCGTGGTTCTTGCCGTGGATGTCGCTCGCGATTGCCCCGCCGACGGTCACATGCTGCGTGCCCGGCACGACCGGGACGATCCAGCCCGCCGGGACGACGACTTCCAGGAGCTCACCGATGGTGACTCCGGCCTGCGCCGTGACCGTCCCGCGGTGGACATCTAACGCGATTCGCTTCAGCCGAGCGGTCTCGATCACGAGACCACCGGAGATCTGTGCGGCGTCGCCGTAGCTGCGTCCCATTCCGCGGGGGAGGGCGTTCAGGGAGTTCGCAGACTGCAGGGCAGAGCGCAGCTCTTCAACGCCATCCGGCCGGACGATCGCGACCCTCGCTCGCTGGCCGCTTCCCCATCCGGTTACGACGGCGTCCGTTGCCGCGGGCGCGCGCCCGGGGGCGCGCGCCGTGTCAGGCGGCGGCATGGACTTCCAGCGCGAACAGGACGAGCCAGACCAGCCCTGCGAGCTGTAGCGGCCGGTCGGACAGCAGCACTTCCTCGGGTGCCTCGCCGTCGCCGCGATGCACGAGTTCGCCGTAACGGAGCAGGCAAATTGCGAACGGCACGATCGTCAACGGCCGCCACGGGATACCCCGCACGGCTGGAACCGAGAACGCCCACATGCAGTACGCGAGGACGGCCACTGCGGTCGCGCCGGCGATGATCAACTCGAGCGCCCTTGGGCTGTAGGCGTCGAGCACCCTTCTGCGGCGACCGTCCGAGCGTTCGGCTCGTCGCAGCTCGGCATAACGCTTGGCCGCGGCCACGAACACCGCCGAGCTGGTCACGACGAGCAGGAACCAGTGCGACAGGGTCACGGGCGCGGCTACGCCACCCGCCACGGCACGCAGTACGAACCCGCCCGCCACCGCGAAGATGTCGAACACGATCAGATGCCGCCACACGAGCGTGTATGACAGCGTGAGCGCGGCGTACGCAAATCCGACGAGCGCGAGCAGCGGGCCGATCACGGCGCATAACAGAAGCCCGGCGAGCAACAGCGAGAGGCCCAAGCCGATCGCGAACCGCGGGTCAAGGTCCCCGGCCGCGACCGGGCGGAAGCGCTTGCGAGGATGGCGGCGATCCTCCTCGGCGTCGCTTACGTCGTTGATCGCGTAGATCCCGGACGCAAGCAGGCAGAACGCCGCGAAAGCCACGGTCACGCGCACCGGGGTGTCGTCGTGGCCGAGAGCACCGGCCGCCCCGGCCGCCGCGATCACCAATGCGTTCTTGACCCACTGCTTGGGCCGCATCGTGACGAGCACTGCATCCGGACGAGTCCGCCGTCCTTCGCGCAGCGGCAAACGGCCTGCGTTGGCCGACTCCATAGCGGCAAGCTAAGTGCACTGCGTAAGCCCAACATGTGGCCGCGATGAGGACGCTCTCAGGATTTCCTTACAGAGCTCGACGCTCTGCCTGAAAGGTTTTCCGGCGTGGTGGCGGACTTAGAAAGCTCTCATCGCCGCCGTGGCGGGCAGGGAGCCGCCGGGGGGCGGTCGAAACGCGCTGAGAAGCCAAATGCCTAGCCCGAGTCGCCAGGCCATCGAACAATATGAGGCCCGGATTCTCGCCTATGAGCGCAGGCGGGAGTTACGCGCGGTCCCGACGCTTCCCCCGCCGCCTGCGCGGCTCCGGCTCCGGTTTCGGGCGCGGCGGATCGTCGTCCTCACCGCACTGATCCTCGTGCTCGACCTCGTGGTGTCGTTCTGGGGCGCAGTGGCGGGGCCTTCGAACGTCTCGTTCGGGGTGCGGGCCGTCGAGTGGCTGCGCGACAACGGGGCGGCGGGGGTGGTGTCGGACGTCGAGAACATCTACTACTCGCTGAACGCGCCGTCCACCGGTGGCCCGCCGCTCAAGCGGCTGCCACTGCTCGGAAGCAGCACTCGGATCCACGTCAACAATGACGCGCCGGCGCGGATTTCCCCGCTGATCTCGCCGGCGCTGCCCGGCGAGGGACAGTGGCGCGGAACCGGACCGCTGGTGGGGGGCGTCGCGCCGGTCCTGATCACGACGTTCCGCTCGGACCCGAGCTACCCGCAGTTGGTCGCCGGCGTCGCCTGGATCGATCACACCCGCACCCGGCTTGCGCTGTACCCGGGCCGTTACGAGCCGCCGAACGACGGCGCCCAGCCCGCACAGGTGCCGGTCGGGCTTCGCTCGAGCCTCCTCGCGGTGTTCAACAGCGGCTTCAAGCTCGAGGACTCCGGTGGCGGGTTCTTCTCACAGGGTCGCCTGTACGCGCCGCTGCGCGACGGACAGGCGACGCTGATCGGCTACCGCGACGGGTCCGTGGACGTCCGAGCCTGGACCGGCGGCCCCGATCCCGGCCCCGGGATCGCGTTCGCGCGCCAGAACCTGCCTCTGATCGTCGAGCACGGCCAGCTCAACCCCGCCCTGTCGAACGACTCACTGTGGGGGACGACGCTTGGCAACGCCGTGCGCGTGTGGCGCTCGGGAGTCGGGGTCGACGCCCACGGCAACCTGATCTATGCCGCGGCCGACATCCAGACCGCTGAGAGCCTCGCGGAGGTCCTCCAGCGTGCCGGCGCAGTGCGAGCGATGGAGCTCGACATCAACTACGAGTGGACCACGTTCAACTTCTACAGGAGGTTCGGCACCGGCGACCCGGCCAAGCTATTGCCCGGCATGAGCCGTCCCGCGACTCGTTACCTGTCCCCGGACGACCGGGACTTCTTCGCGGTCTACGCCAGGTAGCCCACGATCTGTGTCAGGCTCCGGCCATGGCACAGAACTCCGATGCGGATCCCCAGTCAGTCGCCGTGGGCTTCGTTGGCCTTGGCCAGCAGGGCGCACCGATGGCGGCCAATCTCCTCGCTGCGGGCTATGACCTGATCGTCCGCGATGCCGACCTCGAACGCGAGCGCCGATTCGTGGCCACACATGGCGGCCGTGGCTGCGACGGCGATCCGGCGGCGCTGGCCGACGTCGACATCCTGATCACGATGCTCCCCAACGGGCAGGTCGTCCGCGACGCGCTGCTCGGTCAGGATGCGATCGCCTCCCGGCTGAGGCCGGGCACGATCATCGTCGACACCAGTTCCTCGGACCCATATGGCACCCGAGAGCTCGGGAGCGAGCTTGCCGATCTCGGCTTGATCCTGCTCGACTCCCCGGTCACCCGGCCCGAGGCGGTCGGCGAGGACACACGGCGGATCACGTTCATGGTCGCCGGTGATGATCACGCCGCGATCGACCGGGTGATGCCCCTGCTCCAGGCGATGGCCGAGCAGGTTTTCCGTGCCGGCGGGCTCGGGTCGGGCCATGCGATGAAGACGCTAAACAACTATGTGTCGGCGGCGGGGCTCGCCGCGGCACTCGACGCGATGGTCGCCGGCCAGCGGTTCGGAGTCAACGTCGAGACGATGCTCAAGGTGTTCAACGCGGGCACCGCACGCAACTTCAGCACGGCCAACACCCTGATCGACGAGGCGATGTCCCGTCGGTATGCGGCGGGGTTCCAGCTCGCGCTGATGGTGAAGGACCTGCGGATCGCGAGCGCGCTGTTCGACCGGTTGGACTTCGACGCTCCGCTCTCGCCGCTGGTCCGCGACCAGTTCGCCGACGCGCTCGCGCATCTGGATGATCAGGGCGCCGACCTGTCCAGGTCAGTCGAAGGCTGGGAGTCCCGCGCCGGCGTCAGACTGCCCCCACCGGGCGCTTCGTAGACTGCCGCCGGTGAGCTTCAACGTCGGGGCGGAGCCGTACGACCGGTTCATGGGGCGCTACTCAGGTCCGTTGGCGCCGCGGTTCGCCGACTTCGCGGGGGTCACGGCCGGTCAGCGCGTGCTCGACGTTGGCTGCGGTCCGGGCTCGCTGACCGGGGAGCTGGCGCGACGGCTGGGGGCCGGCGCTGTCTGCGCGATCGATCCATCGGAGAGCTTCGTCGCCGCGATCGCGGATCGCTACCCGGAAGTACGGGTTGAGCGGGCGGCCGCGGAGCGGCTGCCGTTTGACGCTCGGCGCTTCGACGCCGCGCTGGCCCAGCTCGTGGTTCACTTCATGGCCGATCCGGTCAGGGGACTCGGGGAGATGCTGCGAGTGACGAAGGCTGGGGGAGTCGTGGCGGCGTGCGTGTGGGACCACGCCGGCGGCCAGGGCCCGCTCGGCCTGTTCTGGGAAGCAGCGCGGGAGGTCGATGCGGATGTCGAGGACGAATCGGAACTCGCCGGTGCTCGGCAAGGACACCTCGAAGAGCTGCTCCGAGCAGCGGGTGCGAGCGACGTTCGGGAGATCGCGCTGTCGGTTGATGTCGCGCACGAGAGCTTCGAGGAGTGGTGGGATCCGTTCCTGCTCGGCGTCGGCCCGGCCGGCAAGTATGTGACAGGGCTCGACGCCACACAGCAGGCGCGGCTCCGCGATATCTGCCGCGAACGGCTGCCCCGTTCGCCGTTTGTCGTGTCAGCGCGGGCTTGGGCCGTCCGAGGTCTCGCCCGCGGAGACTAGATCTCCGCGACGGCGCCGGCGCGGGAGCCAGCCCTCGGTCTTCCACTTCGAACCTGGGCGTCCCGGGAGCAGCAGGACGATCACCAATCCGATCGCTGACAGGATCATGCCGAAGGCCAGGCCGACGCGCTCACCGTATCCCTTGCGCTCGGAGATCCACGAGCCGATCGCGGCGGACAGGAGCCAGACGAACAGGAGGTACAGCGCCTTGGCTCCGATGAGCGCGAAGACGATCATGTCCCGAGGTAAGCCCTCTGCACGGCGGGATCGTTTCGCAGCTCGGCTGATTGGTTGCTCAGCGCGACCTCCCCGGTCTCCAGCACATAGCCACGCTTGGAGACATCGAGCGCGTAGTTCGCGTTCTGCTCGACCAGCAGGATCGCCACCCCCTGACGGTTGATTTCGGCGATCGTCTCGTAGATCCGCTGCACGAGGATCGGAGCGATCCCCATCGACGGCTCGTCCAGCATGAGCAGCTTGGGACGCGCCATCAGCGCCCGGCCGATGGCCAGCATCTGCTGCTCGCCGCCCGACATGGTGCCCGCCTTCTGACGCTCGCGCTCCTTCAGACGCGGGAACAGGTCGAAGACGTACTCGAGGTCCCCGCCGACGCCGGCGTCGCGGCGACGGTACGCGCCCATGTCAAGGTTCTCGCGGACGGTCATCCGCGCGAAGCAGTGCCGTCCCTCCGGGGCGAGCGCGATCCCGTGTTCCACGATCTCATGCGCGGGGACGCGGGTTATGTCCCGCCCGGAGAACATGACCTTGCCCGACGCCGCCGGCGTGAGGCCGGAGATCGAGCGCAGGGTGGTCGACTTGCCCGCGCCGTTGGAGCCGATGATCGTGACCGCCTCGCCTTCCTCCACGGTCAGCGACACGCCGCGGAGGGCCTCGATCGCCCCGTAGTAGGTATGGATGTCGTCGACCTCGAGCAGGGCCATCAGTCCTGCTTTCCGAGGTAGGCCTCGATCACGCGCGGGTTCTCGCGAACCTCCGCCGGCGCGCCTTCGGCGATCTTCTCGCCGTGATCAAGCACGGTGATCCGCTCCGAGACGCCCATCACGACCTTCATGTCGTGCTCGATGAGCAGGATCGTCAGCTCCAGGTCGCCCTGCAGCTTGCGCATGAACTCGGTCAGCGCCGCGGACTCCTGTGGGTTCATTCCGGCTGTGGGCTCGTCGAGCAGCAGCAACTTCGGATCGGAGGCCAGCGCACGCGCGATCTCCACCCGGCGCTGGTCGCCGTAGGAGAGGTTGCTCGCGAGCTGGCTGAACTGGGCCGGGCGCAACCCGACATACGAAAGCGTCTCAGCGGCTCTGTCCTGCACGGCTTGCTCCTCGGCCCGCACCCACGGCGCACGCACGATCGAACCAAACAACCCGGCCCGCATCCGGCAGTGACGTCCCACGATCACGTTCTCGAGCGCGGTCATCGCGCCGAACAGCCGGATGTTCTGAAACGTCCGAGCGATCCCGAGCTTCGTGATCACGTCGGGCCGATCGTGGGTGACGTCGCGACCGGAGAACACGATTCGCCCGCTGCTCGACTTGTAGAGACCCGTGAGCATGTTGAAGAACGTCGTCTTCCCGGCGCCGTTCGGGCCGATGATCGAGACGATCGACCCGGCCGGGATATCGACCGAGACCTGGTTGACGGCGACCAGGCCGCCGAACACCTTGGTTACGTCCACGGCGCTGAGAATCGCCGAGCTCACGGCGGTCTCGGCCGGCGCCGGCACGTCCACGGTCATCGCACGACCTCCCCGGGCTCCACGGCGGCCCAGGCGGCTCCGGGCTCCTCGAGCTCGGTCTCGCCGATCCCCCGGGTGAGCTCGAGTTTTCGCCGCCGTTCGGGAATCAGCCCCTGTGGGCGCAGCACCATGACCAGCACGAGCAGGAAGCCGAAGATGCTCACCTGCAGATCGGTCAGGTTGAACTTCAGACCGAGGTCGCCGGGGATTCCGTTGAGCACGTCCGGGATCAGGTAGTAGTTGATGTTCGAGAGCAGCAGCGCTCCCACGACGACTCCCCAGATCGATCCCAGTCCGCCGAGGACGACCATCGCGAGAACAAAGATCGAGAAGCCGAACTGGAACTCGCCGGCGTCGATCAGCGTCGTGTATGCGCCCAGGAATGCGCCCGCGATGCCGCCGAACGCTGCGCCCAGGCTATAGGCGAGCAGCTTTGTGCGGACCAGCGGAATGCCCATCGACACGGCGGCGACCTCGTCCTCGCGCAGCGCGATCCACGCTCGTCCCAGCCTGGAGTCGCGCACACGCACGTTGACGAACAGCGTGATCAGGACGAGCGCGAAGATCGTGTAGTACCAGGGTCTGATGTTGAGCTGGTTGAACGTGCCGATTCCCGGGAGGTACGGCGGGTCGGTGCCGCTGATTCCGAGCTCACCTCCGGTCAGCGGCATTCCGAAGATCTTCAGCGACGGTCCCTGGAGCGCGAACACCCGGATGATCTCGCCGAACGCGAGCGTCACGATTGCGATGTAGTCGCCGCGCAAGCGCAGGGTTGGCACGCCGATGATGGCGCCGGCGCAGGCGGTCAACAACCCGGCGCAGATCAGGATCAGCACGAAGCTCAGGTGGATGCCCGGCAGGGTGGCCTGGGGGCCGTGGACCAGGATGTGGACGTGGGCCTTGAAGAACCAGCCGGAGCCGAGCCAGCCGAATGTGTAGGACCCGAGCGCGAAGAACGCGACGTAACCGAGATCGAGCAGACCGGCAAACCCCACGACGATGTTCAAGCCGAGCGCGAACATCACGTACGCCAGAGCCAGGATCTCGGTGTTGATGAAGTTGCTGGTCACCGAGAACAGTTGCGGGAGCACGAGCCCGAATGCGATCAGGAGCACGGCAAGGGCGCGCGGCCACCACGGAGGAAGCACGCGCTGGATCGCCGCTTGCCACTCCTGAAGCTGCGCGCGCAGCTCGTTCATCCGGCCTCCCTCGTCTCCTCGCCGAGAAGCCCTTGCGGGCGCAGGACCAGGATGATGATCAGCAGGCCGAACACGAAGAACGGCGTCCACTGGGGCCCGACGCGCGCGTCGATCGTCTGCTGGATGCAGCCGATGATCAACCCGCCGATCACGGCTCCGCGGATGTTCCCGATTCCGCCCATCACCGCCGCTGTGAATGCGATCAGCCCTGCCAGGAACCCCTGGAGGTACCAGATCGTCGTCTCATACAGCGCGTACGTGAGTCCCGCGGCGCCGGCCAGGCCCCCGCCGATCAGGAACGTGAGCGAGATCGTCCAGTCGACGTTGATCCCCATCAGCCGCGCGGCCTCGGGGTCCTGCGCGGTGGCGCGCATCGCCCTGCCATGACGGGTGCGGCTGACGAACCACCCGAGCGCGATCACGAGCGGGATCGTCACCGCGACCGAGAGCACGTCGGCCCGATGGATCACCACTCCTGATATCTGGACCACGGTCTTGTTCTCGCGGACCAGGTCGGACACGCCAACCGTCGACCCTCCGCGCCACAGCAGCCCGATGTTCTGGAGAATGAACGAGAAACCGACGGCGGTGATCAGCGGAGCCAGCCTCGGGGCGTTGCGAAGTGGCCGGTACCCCACGCGCTCAATCAGCACGTTGAGCGCGCCGCAGACGATCATGCAGACGAGCAGGGCAATTGGGAGCCCCACGACAAGGCCAAGCGTCGAGGTGGCCAGACCCACCCCGATCGCGCTCCAGAAGCTGACGCCCGTGAACGAGCCGATCATGAACACGTCGCCGTGGGCGAAGTTGATCAGCTCGATGATTCCGTACACGAGCGTGTACCCGATCGCGATGAGCGCCCAGATCGCCCCGTTCGAGATGCCCTGGACGATGTTTGTGCCCAGGTAGGTGAGGTCGTGAATCCTCGTCGCGTGCCCGTTGGCGAACCCGGGATATCCCGTCGTGAGGTCGTGGATGAGGAAATAGACCGGGAACGCGACGAGCAGCGCCACCAGCCCCCATCGGCCGGCGGTGCGCCGGATCTCGAGCAGGGCCTTCCGGCCGACCGACGACGCGGTTCTGCTGGGGAGCGATCTTGCTTCCATGGACCCCCGGTTCAGCCTAACGGCGGGGCGGAACCGCTGCAACGGCCCCGCCCCGCGTCGGCAGTGGTTAGGAGACGGTGATGGTCTTGAAGAACTCGGGGTTGCCGTCCGAGCCGACCTTGTACAGGCCGTACGACTTGAGCGTCGTGTCACCGTTCTGGTCGAACCCGTAGGTCCCGATCGCGCCTGCGTAGTTCTTGGTGTCGAACAGCGCCTTGACCACGGCGGACTTGCTGTTGCCCTGGGCGCCCAGCTTGGCGATCGTCGCCAGCCCGAGCTTCATCGCCTCGTAGCCGTAGATCGAGTACGGGTCAGGGTTCGAGTCGCCGTACTTCGCCTTGTAAGCGGCCAAGAAGTCCTTGCCGCCCGGGTACGTGGTGAGGCCCTGCGTCGCGACCGTGCAGAAGAACAGCGGCGCGATGCTCGCGGGGAACCCGCCCTTGGAGGGGTTCGTCTCCCCGCCTGAGCAGACGCCGTCGCCGCCGAAGATCTTGGCGTTCGGGACCGCCGAGTTGATGTCCTTGACCAGCTGCACCTCGCCGGGCGGGTCGAACGCGGTGTACACGCAGTTCGCTCCCTGCGATTTGACCGACGAGGCGTAGGAACGGAAGTTCGGCTGCGTCGGATCGAGGGGGGTCAGGCTGGTGACCGTGATCCCGTTCTTCTTCTGATTCAGCTTGACCTGCGTAGCCAGCCCGACGCCGTACGGGGTCTTGTCGTCGGCCACCGCGACGCGGGTGCACCCTGCCTCGTGCATCGCCACCAGGCCCGCCTGGCCCTGGATGGTGTCGCGCGGGACGATCCGCAAGTACGTGCGCGTTCCGGCCGGGTAGTACTTCTGGGGCTCACCCGGCGCGGTTCCGGGGTCGTTGGTGGTCAGGCCCGGGTAGGTGTTCGCGGGGCTGACCTGCGCCAGGCCGCCCTGGTTGGTGATCGGGATCTCGACCTCGGCGCAGCCCGAGTTGAACGGGCCGACCATGTAGACGGCCTTCGGGTCGGTCGCCGCCTTGCGGGCGTTGGCCTGGCACACGTTGAGGTCGTAGTTGGTCGGCGAGGTCGCCGTCGAGTCGTCCAGCGAGATGAAGTTGACCTTCCACTGGCCGGCCTTGCCGCCGGCCTGCGACAGGGCGAGCTCCTCGCCCTTCAGCGCCGGACCCGTCTGGGCGCTCACCGCTCCCTTGAGCGGTAGGTCTGAGTACACGTCGATCGTGTTGCCGCCCGAGCTGCCCCCAGAGCTGCCCGAGCTGCCGCTGGAGCCGCTGCTGGCACTACTGCTGCTGCCGCTCGAGCCGCAAGCGGCGATGACGAGCGCCGTCGCTGCGACAGCACCTACCGATACTGCCCTACGTAGCCTCATGTTTCCTCCTCTGTTGACCCCAAGGGTCGCTTTCGCTGCGCACGCTAATGCCGCCGCCAGAAGAATCCAAGGCCGCGGACGGGCCGTTTAACCAAACGTGAACTGGGGATTCCAGATCGAGGCGTCGAGTCCTGCCCGGCCCGACCTTCCCCAGGACGGCCCGCCTACTCTCGCCGGACCAGCACATTGTGGGAGCGGCCCAGCGTCACGAGCCGCTGCCCGGCGAGGTGAAGTCCACGCCGCGGAAAGGACACGGATACCGAGCAGACGGTCAGGCCCTCGCCGAGCGTGATCACGGGCAGCGTCCGGCGCCACTCTCCGCGGGTTTCCTGCGCCATTCGGGCCGCGGTTTGCAGGATCGTCGACTGCAGTGTCTCTCGCCGCTGGGCAAGCTTCTCGCGCTCGAGGTCCAATCGTTGTTGGTCCTGAAGTTCCGCCGCCCGCCTGCGCTCGAGCTCTCGTGCGCGGTCGGCGAGCACTGAGCGCCAATTCTCGGCATCGGCCTGGAGCGTTCTCGCGAAGCACAACAGCGTCGCGAGTTCGGCTCGCAGCGTCTGCGGACCGTCGTCTCTGCGGTGAGCCACGGCCACGCGCTCGCGCAGGGCGGAGAGCTGACGGCGTAACTCCTGGTGCTCGGTGCCCGCGAGCAGGATTTCCGTCGCCGCCGCGGCGCGGTCGATCGAGGCGGCTAGCTGGGCGATCTCGGACTGGGCGGTGTGAGGGTCGGCGCCCACAGGCGGATTTTCCCGCCGGGCCGACCGTGCGTCAACGCGAACCAACGAGCTGTGAAGCTGGCTGTCTATCGTGAGCCGGCGTGTCGACGCTCGTCGTCTCGGATCTCCATCTGGGCTCGCGGCTGCGGCACGACGTGCTCACGCATCCCGAGCCGCTGCGCCGGCTGCTCGAGGCGCTCGAGGGCGTGGAGCGGCTGGTCCTGCTCGGGGACATCGTCGAGCTGATCGAGAAGCGGCCGGAGCGCGCGATGGAGGAGGCCGAGCCGATCCTCCGCCGGATCGGGCAGACGCTCGGACCCGGGCGCAAGGTGATCTTCGTCCCCGGCAACCACGATCGCGCCCTCCTCACGCCGTGGCTGAATCGGATTGGCGCCGGCCTCGCGGTCGACAGCCGGGTGCCGGTTGACGCGACGCCCGCGCTGGCCTCGGTCACCTCGTGGCTTGGCCCGGCGAGCGTCCAGGTGCACTACCCGGGCGTGTGGCTCGCCCCCGGAGTATGGGCGACGCACGGGCATTACCTCGATCGTCACCTGCTCCCCGAGTCCGCCTTCGGCGTGACGCGCGGCCTGCTCGGGCGCGTGCCCCAGCCCGGGGCGACACCGATCGACTACGAGCGGGCCGGAGGCGTGTCGCTGACCCGGCTGGAAGCGCTCCTGATCAAAGCCCTCCCGCGCCCGCTCGCGGCGCTGGCCGAGGATCTCGCCGAGCTGATTCGCGCCTCGACGATGCCGCTGGCCCCGCACCGGCTGCTGCACCCGGGGATGGCGCGGGTCACGGCAACCCTCCTGGGGGTGCAGATGCGCCGCGCGAGCTTGCCGGCGCTCTCTCACGTCGTCGGGCGGCTCGGCGTCGAGGCGGACTGGGTGCTGTTCGGCCACGTGCACCGGCTCGGTCCGCTGGTCGGCGATGTCGAGAGGCGCTGGTGCGGGCCGCGCGGCCGGCCCCGACTGCTGAACACCGGCTCCTGGGTCTACGAGCCGCTGCTTGTCCACAATGCGATCGCGCCCCACCCCTACTGGCCCGGCGGCGCGGTGATGTTGGAGGACGGCCGGCCACCGCGCGTCGTCGGACTGCTCGACGGGGTTCCTGCCGGCGCGATGCACTAAGTAAGCGCGGCGCGTTCGGCCTCGGACAGCGACCGCTTCGTCCGGGCCACGAGATCCCATGCGACCAGGATCGACTTTCCCGATGCGGCGAGGCGACCATCGGGCAGTTTGACCTCGTGATCGAGCTCGATGCTCGAGGTTCCCACCTTGGCGACCCGCACGACGATGTCCACCGTCTCGTGGTCCTTGCGCACCTCGGCGTGATAGTCGAGGTCGACGTGGGCCACGACGTAGCCGCCGTCGACGCGCTCCCCGCCCACGCGACCCATGAGGTCCGCGATCAGGGCGATCCGTCCTTCTTCGAGCAGCTCGTGGTAGACGGACTGGTTGAGATGGCCGAGCATGTCCATATCCCGCCACCGCAGCTGAACGCGCACGGTGTGCTCGGGTCCGGCCACGCGCGGCAGTCTAGGCGTGCGGTTCTTAAGAAGATCTCACCAATTACGCATACGTTGCTCGAAGCGTCATGAACGGTCCGCGGCATCTTTGGTCTGGCGATTGGGAGGACGAGTCCTCCGCCCATGCGCAGGGCTTGGCGGCACGTCGCGGCCGCCCCGAAGAACCGGCCGAGCCTGAACCGGTCGCTCTCCCACCACGGGAGAGCCTGATCCGGCGGGCGATGCGGTGGCTGCGTGCGCGGTTGCGGAACATGCCCACCCCCGGGCGACGGCGGGTCCGCCTGGTCTTGCTGGCCACGTTCCTGACTCTGCTCGGGGCAACCGCGGCCTACGCGGTGATCTCGGACTCGTCGAGCTCGACCAAGCAGAGCCCGCAGTCCGCGGTGGTGAACGGTGGGCAGGCCTGGCTCGGGGTGGAGCTGGCGAACGCGCCCGTCCGCGGCGCGCTCGTCTCCTCTGTGGTCCGCGGCAGCCCGGCGGCGGCGGCGGGGATCCGGCCCGGCGATCTGATCACCCAGCTCGACACCGAGCCGATCGTCGCGCCGGCCGTGTTCGTGTCGGCGCTGTCGGGGCTGCGGCCCGGCGACAAGGTCGACATTCAGCTCCAGCGGGGCGCGTCGCAGTACTCGACCCAGGTCGTACTGGCCAGTCATCCCGCCCGTACCCCATGACTTTTCTACACCCGCTGATGCTGGTCGCCCTGGTGGCGGTTCCCCTGCTCGCGTGGTGGTACGCGGGCCAGCAGCGGCGCCGGGCCAAGGCCGCCTCGGCGTTCGCGGCTCCCGCACTCGAGCCCTCGGTGGCTCCCGCGCGCCCGCGCTGGCGCCGCCACGCCCCGATGCTCGTGTTCGCGCTGGCGCTCGCGGTGCTGATCGTCGCGGCCGCCCGTCCGCAGCGCGTGGTGGCCGTCCCGATCAACACCGCCTCGATCATCCTGGCCAACGACACGAGCGGGTCGATGGCCGCCACCGACGTGTCGCCGTCGCGTCTTGTTGCGGCGCAGCGAGCCTCGACGAGCTTTCTCTCCTCCGTGCCCGACTCGGTACGGGTGGGCCTGGTCGAGTTCAACTCCAAGGTGACCGTCCTGCAGTCGCCGACCACGGACCACTCGCTCGTGCGGTCTGCGCTCGGGCAGCTCAAGGTGACCGGGGGCACGGCGATCGGCGACGCGATCCAGACCTCGCTGCGCCTGGCCACGAGCGCCAAGCGCCCGGGTGTCAAGCAGCCGCCCGCGGCGATCGTGCTGCTGTCAGATGGGAGCAATGACGTGGGGTCCGATCCGCTCGCCGCGGCTCGGCAGGCCGCCTCGGACCACATCCCTATCTACACGGTCGTGCTCGGCACGCAAGGCGGGACGGTCACCGAGAAGCGCGCAAGCGGCACGGTCAGGGTGCCGGTGCCGCCCGACCCGCAGCAGCTCGGGCAGATCGCGCGCATCTCGCACGGGCAGTCGTTCACCGCGACCAACGCGAAGGGTCTGAACACGGTGTACAAGCGGCTCGGCACCCAGCTTGGCCACAAAAAGGTCAAGCACGAGATCACTGCCAGCTTCGCGGGTGGCGGGCTCGTCCTGCTGCTGCTCGGGAGCGTCGGGTCGCTCGCCTGGTTTGGACGACTGGTTTAGAAACGTGACACAGGAAGGATCAGATGACTGACATCGATGACCCCGAGGGGCTCCGGCGTGAAGCCCGGGCCGCCCTGACCGAGGCCCTGCACGAGATCAAGCGCGTGATCGTCGGGCAGGACGCGATGCTGGAGCGGCTGCTGGTCAGCCTGCTGGCCGGCGGGCACGTGCTGCTCGAAGGCGTTCCCGGGCTGGCCAAGACGCTGACGGTCAAGACGCTGGCGGCCGTCCTCGGCGGCTCCTATAGCCGGATCCAGTTCACCCCCGACCTCGTGCCGGCCGATCTCGTAGGTACGCGCGTGTATCGCCCTGACACCGGCAGCTTCCAGACCGAGCTCGGCCCAGTGTTCTGCAACTTCCTGCTCGCCGACGAGATCAACCGCGCGCCGGCCAAGGTGCAGTCGGCCCTGCTCGAGGTGATGCAGGAGCAGCAGGTGACGATCGGCGGGACCACCTACGAGGTTCCGCTCCCGTTCATCGTGATGGCGACCCAGAACCCGATCGAGTCCGAAGGCACGTATCCGCTCCCCGAGGCGCAGGTCGACCGGTTCCTGATGAAGATCCTCGTTGATTATCCGGACGCCGGCGAGGAGGCCGCCGTCGTGGGGCGTAGCCTCCGCGAGCCGGCGGCCGTCCGGGAGCGCTTGGCGCTGGGCGATCTGCAGCGTTACGCGCTGGCGGCGGAATCGGTACTGGTGGGACGGGAGATCATCGGCTACGCAGTCGCGCTCGCCGACGCGACTCGTCATCCCGCGGCTCATGGCCTGAAGGACATGGTTCCGTTGATCGAGTTCGGAGCCAGCCCGCGCGGTCCGATCGGCCTGGTGCAAGCTGCTCGCGTGCTCGCGCTTCTGCGCGGGCGCGGTCACGTCGAAGTGGGCGACGTGCGCGATCTCGCCGCGGACGTGCTCCGACATCGAATCGTGCTCTCCTATGACGCACTCAGCGACGGCGTGACCGCTGATGAGTTGCTCGACCGCGTCCTCGCCGCCGTGCCCGAGCCCCACCGCGAGGACCTCATGCGCGAGGTGCCGACTATCGCGAGGGCGCGGTGACCGAACCCCTGGCGCTCGCGCCGCCGGCCGCGCGGCAGGGTCCCGGACCGCTGGCGCGGCCGCTGATCGAAGCGCTCGACTACGCGCTCAGCCGCCTGGTGGCCCGGATGCTGCCCGGCGATCGGCGTGCCGCGGGGGTGGGCGTCGGCACGGAACTCGCCCAGCTGCGCCCGTATGAGATCGGCGATGACGTGCGCCACATCGATCCCGCCGCCTCCGCTCGCACCGGACAGCCGCACGTCCGCATGCACGTGCCCGAGCGAGCGCTCACGACCTGGATCGTGCTCGACGTGTCGCCGTCGATGGCATTCGGCACGGCGCTGCGCCTGAAGGCCGACGTGGCCGAGGGCGTGGCCCTGGTCTTCGGACGTCTCGGCGTCCGGCGGGCGGGCAGCGTCGGGTTGGTGGCGTTCGGCGCTGAAGCGCCTCGAGTGCTCCCGCCCCGGGGCGCCAAGCCGGGGATCGTCGCGCTTCGGCGGATGCTCTCCGAAGGCGTCGCGCCCGATGGTCAAAGCCGCGCCGACGGACTGGCGGACGCCCTGCAACGGGTCACGCGGATGGCCCGCCAGCCGGGCTTGGTCGTGGTGATCAGCGACTTCCGCGATCAGCACGGCTGGGAGCGCGCGATGGGAGCGCTGCGGGTACGTCACTCGGTGCTCGCGGCGGAGATCGTCGATCCGCGTGAGGCCGAAGTCCCGGCCGTCGGCCACCTGGCACTGGTCGATCCTGAGACCGGGGCTCGCATCGACGTGGATACGTCGAACCGTCGCGTGCGCGAGCGCTTCGCGGAGCTCGAGCGCGAGCGACGCCAGACGCTGACGCGCGAGCTACGCCGCCTGCGCGTCGACCACGTGACGCTGAGCACAGATCAGGACTGGCTACTGGCGCTCGGGCGCCACCTGCGATGAGCTTCTCCGCGCCACTCTGGCTGGCAGCGCTCGCGCTGATCCCGATCGCGATCGCGGCGTCGGTCGGAGCCCGCCGCCGGGCCAAGCGCTATGCCGTGCGCTTTCCGGCGGTATCCACGCTCCAGCTCGCCGCCGCGGCCGCAGCCGGCGGATCGTTGCGGCGGCGCCTCCCGCCCGCCCTTGCGCTGGCAGCGATCGCCGCGCTCGCCCTCGCGCTCGCCCGGCCGCACGTGAGCTACAGCGCGCCGGTCAACCAGGCGTCGATCATGCTGGTCACCGACCATTCCGGATCGATGGCCGCGACCGACGTCGAGCCGACCAGGTTGGCTGCGGCAGAGCGGGCCGCCGACACGTTCATCGACCGCCTGCCGAGCCGGGTGCGGGTCGGCGCGGTCGCCTTCTCCGACTCGCCGGATGCGGTCCAGGCGCCGCAGGAAGACCATGCCGCGGCTCGGGCGGTCATCGACGGGCAGAACGCCAACGGGGCGACCGCCACCGGTGACGCGCTCGAGTTGGCGCTCCAGCTGCTGAAGGGCTCCAACCCCAAGCATCCGCCCTCGGCCATCGTGCTCCTGTCGGACGGTTCGGCCAACGCGGGCGTCGACGTCAGCACGGTGGCGCGCGAGGCGGCCCACGACAAGATCCCGATCAACACGGTGGCGCTCGGCACGCCGAACGGCACCCTCCCGAGCTCCACGCCGTTCGGCCCGCCTGTCGCCGTGCCCCCGGATCCGGAGCTCATGCGGCAGATCGCCGAAGTTTCCGGCGGCCGCTCGTTCAACGCTCAGTCCGCGGACCAGCTCAGCTCGATCTACAAAGGCCTCGCCGACCGGCTGGGCAGCGTGACCCGCAAGCGCGAGGTCACGGTCGCGTTCGCGATCGGCGGGCTGGCGTTCCTGCTGCTCGCGGCAGCGACGTCGACGCGCTGGTCCGGCCGGCTTCCCTGAGCCGGCGTCAGCCGCGGGCGATCTGGGCCACGGCTTCAAGCAGGCGGTCGAGATCGCGGCGGTCGTTATAGAGGACGATGCTCGCGCGGATGGCCCCGCCTGAGTCGCTGAGCCCGAAGCGGCGCATGAGCTCGTAGGCGTAGTTGTCACCGGCCCAGACCGCGATGCCCTGGTCGGCCAGGCGCGTGGCGATCTCGCTCGGCTCGTGACCGTCGACGACGAACGAGATCGTGGAGGTCCGGCGCCGGGGCGCTCCGAGCATTCGCACCCCGGGGATCGCCGCGAGTCCGGCGAGGGTCTGGTCAAGCAGCCCGGCCAGATACTGCTCGACGGCGCTCAGTACGGCCACGACGCGTTCGCGACGCGTGCCCGGGGCATCGGTCAGCCCGGCGATCCAGTCGACGGCGGCGGCGACGCCGGCGAGCAACTCGAGGGCGGGGGTCCCGCGCTCGAAGCGGTCAGGCACCTCGTTCGGCGCGGGAGCGAGCTTCGGGGGCTTCAGCCGATCCAGTCGCGCCGGGTCGGCGATCAAGGCTCCGGCGTGCGGTCCGAACAGCTTGTAGGTGGAGCACACGTAGAAGTCGGCTCCGAGCGCGGCGATGTCGATCGGGCCGTGCGAGGTGGCGTGCACGCCGTCCACGTAGGTCAGGGCGTCGACGGCGTGGGCGCGTTCGCAGATCTCCCGCACGTCGGGCTTGGTGCCGATCGCGTTGGACGCGGCGGTGAGCGCGACCAGGCGAGTGCGATGACCGATCAACTCGTCGAAGGTCTCGGCGGCAAGCTCCCCGGTCTCCGTGTCGAATTCGGCCCAGCGGACAGTTGCGCCCACGCGCTCGGCGGCCAGCACCCACGGCCGGATGTTGGCGTCGTGATCGAGCGAGGTGACCACGATCTCGTCCCCCGGCTTCCAATCCGCCGACAGGGTGCCGGCCAGATGGAACGTGAGCGTGGTCATGTTCGGCCCCAGCACCACGCCGTCGGGGTTGCCGCCGAGCAGATCGGCGATCGCCCGACGTGCCGCCATGACGGTTTCGGTGCTGTGCCGGCTGGCGGCGAATTCCCCGTGCAGGTTCGCCATCGACAGGCGCAGGGCGTCCGCCACCGCGTCGATCACCGTGTTCGGGACCAGCGTTCCTGCCGCGCCGTCGAGGCGCACCTCGCCCTCGACCAACCCAGGGAACTCCGACCGGATCTCCTCGATTGAGCGCGACAGCGCTGTGGCTGATCCGGTCTGCATTCCTGGATCTCACCAGATCGGGTCCAGTACAGTCGCGAGCTGAGGTGACGCGGGTTGCGATTGTCGGCGGTGGGATCGGTGGCCTGACGGCGGCACGCGCGCTTTGCCGGCGCGGCATCGAGGTCGCGATCTACGAGGCCGCGCCCGAGTTGCGTGAGATCGGCGCCGGCGTCGCGCTGCACCCGAACGCCATGAAGGTGCTGCGGTCGCTCGATCTCGAGGACGATGTCCGATCCACCGCCGGACGCTCGGAATGGTTGCTCACGCGCAACTGGAAGAACGGGCGGGTGATCTCGAGGACCAGCCGACAACAGCAGGTGAGTATGTTCGGTTGTGCCGGCGTCACCGTCCATCGCGCCGACCTGCTCGACGTGCTGGCGCACTCGCTGCCGAGCGGGATCGTCACGCTGGGGGCGCGGTGCGTCGCGGTCGAACCGGACGGGGAGGTCGCGGTGGCGCGCTTTCAGGACGGGAGCGAGGTCGAGGCCGATGTGATCATCGGCGCCGACGGGATCCACTCTGCGGTTAGGGCATCGCTGTTCGGGCCCGACGCTCCCCGGTTCACCGGCAAGATCTGCTACCGCAGCGTGGTTCCGGTCGACGACGTGCCGGGCGGACCGCCCCCGAACGACAACGCCCAGTGGTTGGGGCCGCACGGCACGATCGTGCTCTACCCGGTGCGGCGAGATGAACTGGTCAACGTCGTCTGCCACTACGACGACGAGGACTACCGCCACGAGTCTTGGGTCACGGAGTGCGAGCGCCGCGAAGTACTGGAGCGCTACCGCGGTTGGCACGAATCGCTGCTGCGGATCTTCTCGGCGGGAGAGGTCTGGTACAAGTGGGCGCTCTACGACCGGGACCCGATCCAGCAGTGGACGCGCGGCCGGGTCACCATCCTCGGCGATGCCGCCCACCCGATGCTCCCGTACCTGGGACAGGGCGCATGCCAGGCGATCGAGGACGGCTGCGTGCTCGCGGCCGCGCTCGCCGCCCGCCCCGACGATCCGGTCGGCGGTTTGGCCCTGTACGAGCGCACGCGCCGGCCCCGCGCGAGCCAGGTCGTTCTGACCTCGCGCCAGCGCGGCGTCAGCAACCATCTCGCGTCGCCGTGGGCGGCCCTGCGGAGAGACGTGTCGATCGCCGTGCGCCGCCGCTTCGGGCGCGACCCCGACGGCCGCGGCACGGCTTGGATCCCGGACTACGACGCCAGCTCGTCGGACGTGCTGGCCGCCTGAGTCGCGGTCCCGAGCTGGGCATCCAGGGCCGTGGGGCATCCAGGGCCGCGACCTTCTCGGTGTCGAGATGGACGCGCAGTTCGCGGATCAGCCCGCGCTTGATCGGACTGTCGCGGGCGGATTAGCCGGCCTGGGCGCTAGCCCTCGACCTTCCCGGGCGGGCCTCCGAGGGCGGCGATCAGGTCCGAGAAGCTCCTGCCCGCGGGCGAGGCGACGTTGTCGCGGTCATCCTCCGGGCTCCATTGCCCCGCGACCTTGGCGTAGGCCTTGGTGCCGCGGCCGGCTCCCCATCCGAGCTCGATGCCGGTGGGGTACTTGGGGATGATCGTGGCGACCGGCTGGCCGGCGGCGAGCCGTTGACCGACGCTCAAGCCGGCTACCGGGACCACACCCTCCGCGTAGAAGACGTAGCAGCCGGCGTCGGCGCCCGCGAGCAGCTTGAACTCGATGAACGCTCCCGGCCATCCGGTGTTCGTGCTGCCCACATAGGTCACCGTCGCGGGGCCGATCGCCACGAGTGTCCCGGCCCCGGCGTAGTCGACACCCTGATCGATGCGCTCGGGCTTCACGGTCGCGCCGATCAGCGGGTTCGTGTATCCGGCCGGAGCG